>JARRRD010000005.1:6749-39454 GCA_037381085.1 Candidatus Sulfobium sp. | reverse complement strand
TCGGGACGTGAATTCACGGTAATCAGGAACTCCATAAGGTTCGGGCTCGAAGCCGTGAAAGGGGTCGGCGCCGCGGCCATAGAATCCATCATAGAAGTACGTACGGAAGGGGGACCCTTCCTGTCCGTAAGTGATTTTATAGAGCGTGTAGATACACGCAAGGTAAACAAAAAGGTGCTCGAGAGCCTCGTGAAGGCCGGCTCCTTTGATTCTCTCGGAGTAACAAGGGCAGCGGCGATGAAGACCGTCTCCGATGCCCTGAACGGGAGCAGGATGAAGAACCCCGGGCAGACTAACATCTTCGGCGATGAGATGCCCGAAGCGGAAGTGACGGAAGAGTGGGAAGAGGCCGAACTGCTTAAGAATGAAAAGGAAGCGCTTGGGTTTTACATCACCGGACATCCGCTGGCGAAACATGAAAAGATGCTTGCGCGGCTGGGGGCCAGGAAGACGTCGGACCTGGAAAATGCCGCTGACAGGGAAGAGGTAATGGTGGGGGGCATACTGAGGGCGCTGAAGAAAAAGAACGTAAAGTCCACGGGTGACATGATGGCCTATGTCACGCTTGAAGACAACGAAGGCAGTGTCGAGGTGATCGTGTTCCCCGACCTCTACAGGAAGACAAACGGTCTCCTGTCGAAAGATGAGGCCGTACTGGTGAAAGGGGACATAGACAAGGACGAAAAAGGCGTCAGGGTGAGGGCCCGTGAGATCACCGGCCTTGAGGAGGCGGGCAGACGGTCATACCGGAAAATGGAGCTGTCCCTTGAAGGCCGCGAGTCATGCAGCGGAAAATTTCCCGGGATAAGGGAAGTGGTGGACCGCTATCCCGGCGATCTGCCGTTCTATCTCAGGATCAGACTGGACGGCATCGAGACGATAATCGCCACGGCGTGCCGCGTACGCCCGGACCGTGTCCTGGTCGGCACACTGGAGGATGTGGCGGGGAAAGGGGCTGTGACCGTCTCGTGATAAAGAATTACCTGGATTTCGAAAAACCGATCGAAGACCTTGAACTGAAGATAGAGGAGATGAAGAGGATCTCCGACGGCAAGGACGTCAACCTCTCCGGGGAAGTCAAGAAACTCGAAAAGAAGGTGAAGGACGTCTGTACGGAGATATTTTCGAGGCTTACCCCATGGCAGAAGACCCAGTTGGCGAGACACCCTGACAGGCCGTATACTCTCGATTACATCGGACTTATTGTGGAGGACTTCATCGAGCTCCACGGGGACAGGAGGTTCGGCGATGACAAGTCCATTGTGGGCGGCCTGGCGAAGATAAAGAACAACCCGGTCATCATCATCGGCCACCAGAAAGGAAGGGGGACGAAGGAGAGGATCCGGCGCAATTTCGGACAGCCCCATCCGGAGGGTTACAGGAAGGCGCTGAGATTGATGGAGCTCGCCGAAAGGTGCAAACGGCCGGTGATCACGCTCGTGGATACCCCGGGGGCGTATCCGGGAATAGGCGCGGAGGAAAGGGGGCAGGGAGAAGCGATAGCAGAGAACCTGATGCAGATGTCCCGGCTGAGGACCCCCATAATATCGGTGGTGATCGGCGAGGGCGGCAGCGGAGGGGCTCTCGCACTGAGTGTGGCGGACCGCCTCTACATGCTGGAGCACTCCGTGTATTCCGTAATTTCTCCCGAGGGCTGTGCGGCGATCCTCTGGAGGAAGAACGGCGATGTCAATCCCGAGGACCGTGCAAGGGCGGCGGATGCATTGAAGATGACCGCACAGGACCTGTTGCGGTTCAAGGTCATAGACGACATCGTACCCGAAGCGTCAGGCGGGGCGCACAGGAACTATGAACAGACAGCGCGAAACATATCCGACAAGATACTGGAGGCCCTGGAGGAGCTTAAAGCCAAGACGCCGGCCAGGCTTGTCGAAGAGAGGTACAAGAGGCTGAGGAAGATAGCAAGCGTCGTCAAAGAGGCCGATTAACAGTGGCGGGAGGAGAGATGAAAAAATTAATTGTGGCCATAGTGATGATCTTTGCCGTTGCGTTTCTTGTCGCGGCGTGCCAGAAGAAGGAAGAGGAGTCACCCCGGTTCAAGTACCCGGCCGGAACCGGGCAGACCGGCCCCATGCAGGCACTGGATGAGATCAAACTTCTCCAGGAGACGGTAAAGAAGGACCCGGGCAACGTACGGGCATGGATAAAACTTGGAAATGACCTCATGGACGGCGCGCGCTATGACGATGCTATTGATGCATATCGCAAGGCGCTTGCGCTGGACCCGAAGGATGTGGACGTGCGCGTTGACATGGGCACTTGCTACCGAAGGACCGGCAAGCCGGAGATCGCCGCCAGGGAATTCAGAAAGGCCATTGAAATAGATCCCAGCCACGTAACGGCACACAAGAATCTTGCGGTCGTCCTTGCCTTTGATATGAAGGACAATAAGGGGGCCATAAAACAGTTCGAAAAGGTGCTCGCCCTTGCCCCGAACGCGGCCGATGCGGGAAGGATCAAGATGGAGATAGAGAGGCTGAAGGCGGAAGGCCAGAAGTAAGGACCGTGCCGGGTATCACCGAAAGACTGAGGCTCGTTCCGGAGAAGCCCGGCGTTTATCTTTTCAGGGGCGGCAACAACTCTGTCCTTTACGTCGGGAAGGCCAAGGACCTGAGGAACCGGCTCAGGAGTTATTTCCAGAAATCAGCCGCTCTCGACCCCAGGAAGTCGGCCATGGTAAGGGAGACCGGCGACTTCGAATATACCGTGACCGCCAATGAACTCGAGGCCTTCGTCCTTGAGGCGAACCTGATCAAACGGTACAGACCGCGGTACAATATCCTTCTCAGAGACGACAAGAGCTACCCTTATCTCAAGCTGACGGTGAACGAGGAATGGCCCTGCATCGAGGTTGTCAGGAGGACCGAGAAGGACGGCGCCAGGTATTTCGGGCCCTATGTGCCTGCCGGCGCAATGTGGAGTATGCTTTCCTTTATACGGAACAATTTTCATATCAGGACCTGCCGCCGCAGCCTTGACAAGCCGGTCCGGCCCTGTATCCAGAGCCAGATAAAAAGATGCATCGCACCCTGTTCGGGAAAGGTG
This sequence comes from Candidatus Sulfobium sp., assembly GCA_037381085.1. Taxonomy (GTDB): domain Bacteria; phylum Nitrospirota; class Thermodesulfovibrionia; order Thermodesulfovibrionales; family UBA6898; genus JARRRD01. The sequence goes on along the minus strand of JARRRD010000005.1, from coordinate 36,388 downwards.
GACTACAAGGAATACCTGGCCATGGTGAACGAGGTGAAGCTCCTCCTCGAAGGGAAGAATAAGGGGCTCCTCGGGTCTCTCGAAAAGAGGATGAGAAAGCTCTCCGAAGAGATGCGGTACGAAGAGGCCGCGCTGGACAGGGACCGGATCCGCGCAATAAAGAAGGTCATGGAATTCCAGAAAGCCGTGGCGCCGGGCCTGGGAGACGTCGATGTCATCGGGCTGCACAGGAAGGAAAATGCCTGCGTGTTCAAGATACTTTTCATAAGAAACGGAGTGATGGTCGGGTCCAGGCATTTCTTTCTGAAGGGCGTATACGGGGAGACCGATGCGTATCTGACGAAAAACTTCGTGGGACAGTTCTACGCGAAACAGGTGATCCCTCCCGGCGAGATGATTTGCTCCGAGATGCCCGAAGACTGGGAAGCCCTTTGTTCATGGCTCTCGGAGAAGAGAGGCGGCAGTGTGACGATCAAGCGGCCCCGGAGGGGACTGAGGAGAAAGCTGGTTGAAATGGCGGAAGAGAACGCCCGGATACTTGCGGGGACGGTAAAGAACGAGGAAAGGGCAGGGGTTCTGAATGATGTGGCTTCGCTCCTGAAGCTTTCGGTCCCGCCGCATGACATCGGGGCCTTCGATATCTCGAATATCTCGGGCAGGGAGCCCGTGGGGTCTTTTGTGTGCTGGGGGGGCGGAGAATTCAGGAAGGAGAGGTACAGGCACATAAAGATGGACGCCGTAACAGGTCCGGACGATTATGCGATGATGAGGGAAATGATCAAGAGGACATTCAAGTCAGGAGCGGGAAGTGAGGAGTCAGCAGATGAAAGCGTGAAACCGGAGGTGCCGGACCTCACCATAATCGACGGCGGCAGGGCACATCTCGACGCCGCCCTCGAGGCCTTCAGGGAAAAGAATATTACCGGAAGGGACGTGATCGCCGTTGCGAAAGATCCGGACAGGGCTTTTCTCCCCGGCAGAGACGAGCCGGTTGGTCTCGAAGAAGGACCCGCAGCCCTGCTCCTCAGAAGGATCAGGGACGAGGCCCACCGCTTTGCGATAAGCTACCACAAGAAACGACGGTCGAAGAAGGTGTTTGAGTCGCCGCTGGAGAAGATCCCCGGCATAGCGCGGAAGAGGCGGTTTGAATTGCTGAGGCATTTTGGTAGTATAGAAGCCATAAAAAAATCGACGGCAGAAGAGATTGCTTCGGTGAAGGGGTTTAACAGGAAGCTGGCGGCAAAGGTGCTTGATTCCCTCACCGAAGGCAGGACGCAGAAGGAGGCACAGTGAATATCTATATATCGGGTTCTCTCGCATACGACAGGATCATGGATTTCCCGGGGAGATTTTCCGACCACATCATGCCCGACAAGATCCATATCCTTAATGTTTGTTTCACCGTCAACGGGATGGTGGAAAAATTCGGCGGGACGGCGGGCAACATCGCCTATTCGCTCGGCCTGCTGGAGGAGAGGCCGCTTGTCCTTGCCACAATCGGCAAGGATTACCATGCTTATTTCGACTGGCTTGGGAAGAACAACATCCCCACCGAAGGGATAAAGATAATCGACGAAGAATTTACTGCGGGGGCTTATATAACTACGGATTTGATGGACAACCAGATCACCGGGTTCAATCCCGGCGCCATGAAGCATCCCTCCGGGCACGGGTTCGGCAACGCAGCTCCCGATGATTCGATAGGCCTGATTGCGCCAGGTAACCTGGGCGACATGGTCGACTATGCAGAAGAATACAGAAGGAGGAGCATCCCTTTCATCTGCGATCCCGGCCAGTCCCTCACCGCCTGGGACGGGAAGGCCCTCAGGGACTGGCTCAGAGGTGCTCTGGTCCTGATCTCAAATGACTACGAACTCGACCTGATAACGAAGATGACGGGTCTGGACAAGAAAGGCCTTCTCGGCCTGACAGGGACGGTTATAACGACACTGGGAGAAAAGGGCTCCCTTATCAGTACACGGGACGCAGACGAAAGTATAGGAGTGGCGGGTACTTCGAACGTTGTCGATCCCACCGGAGCGGGAGACGCGTACAGGGCAGGACTGCTCAAGGGTCTTGTCAACGGCGGGGACATGAAGACAGCGGCGCAGATGGGCGCTGTTGCAGCGGCTTATGCGGTAGAGAAATACGGCACCCAGGAGCACCATTTCAGTTACGGGGAGTTTCTGGAAAGATACAGCGAGAACTTCGGGGCTCTGGAGGCGTAGACCTTTTCCCCCGCCCCATTTCCGCCCTGTGGATAGGCAGGAGGCGGGAAAAATAAAGCCGGAACCAAAATATTTTCACCGCAGAGTTCGCAGAGATAAAATCAATTTTGTTTCCCGGTGAGAGGCCGGAAAACAAAAAAGCTCATCATGTCAGTTTATATATTTCTGCTGAGAGGGCAGAAATATATATTTAAAACTCTTTGCGCCCCATGCGGCTCAGCGGTGACCTATTCTTTTTCATGCCGTCCGAAAACTTGGATTCCCGCTTACTACCTCGGGAATGACGACCTCAAAAAAGACTCCTGCGAAGGAGTTACGTTTGACCTTGCCGCAAAATGAGATAAGGTTTATTAAGGAACGACCACAGGAGGTTGGCATGGCCTACACGGATGAAGCCTTGAAGGACAAGATACGGGAGATGTACCCGGAAATCAGGCAGCACGGTATAACCCTCGGGATGGATTTCGACAGCGGAAAAAACGCTTATGTGGTGAAATTTACGAAAGGCCCGCATGAGCTCACGACCTATCTGGAGAAGAAAGACGCGGAGGACTGTATGAATAACATAAAGTGCGTTTACCTTGGCGTTCAGATAGGGCAGTTCGTGAGGAATTTTGAAGAGGGCAGAGACCTGCCCCCGCGTTAGAGTCGGCGATTATGAGAAGCGGATTTGAGGGCGCGCTGTCATGATCAATGAGCGGGCGCTACGGTCCCACCTACTGAAGGAATTCCCCTATGCCTCCGATATTCGCATTACGAAACTGGGCGCCGGTGTCCAGGGTGCGGGGTTTCTTATCGAACTGAAGACCCGGGAAGGTGAGAAAACGTGCGTCGTAAAGGGTCTTTTCCCTGAAGGTCTTGGGCATGACTATCCTTCGGACCGGGCCTCAGTATTCCTTCTCGACCTCGACGAATACGGAAACCTGCCCAGGCATGTCAGGGCCGTCGACGTGCTCGCGGAGATGAAGGACGGCACGATAAAATCCGTCGGAGGCGGGAAGGAATACTACCTCCTCATGGAGAGGGTCCGTGGACGCCATTACTTCCATGACCTCTCGGACATGGCGGCGAAGGACCTGCTGGCCCCCGGGGACAGGGAAAAGATACGTGTCATGGCCTCCTATCTCGCAGATATTCATAGGGCCAAGAAGGATTCAAGGACGCTGTACTGGCGGAAATTGAGGGACACCATAGGGCACGGCGAATGTCTGATGGGCGTCTTCGACCTCTATCCCGACGGCACGATGAGTTACGGAGAAATGGCCGAAATGGAAAAGTTGTGTGTGGACTGGAGGGCCAGGCTGAAGCCCCTTGCCTATCGTCTCTCTCAGATCCACGGTGATTTCCACCCGGGGAATATATGGTTCACCGGCGATACCGACTTTATTCTCCTCGACCGGAGCAGGGGGCCATGGGGGGAACCGGCCGACGATGTGACGGCGCTTGCAATAAATTACATATTCTTTTCTGTGAAGAACCACGGAAACTTAAGGCAGGCATATGAGGAAGGACTGAAGCTGTTTCTTGATGAATACGTGGGGGCTTCGGGGGATATGGACATTACCAGGGTAGCCGCGCCGTTTTTTGCCTTCAGGGCGGCCGTCGTGGCAAATCCGGTTTTTTATCCGGAGCTGAGCAGCCGGGCACGGAAGAAGATCTTCAGTTTCATGCGCAACGTGCTGCTCTCCGAGGCCTTCGAGGTCGAAAAGGTTAATGAATACCTCTCGGGATAGCCGGAATCGCCCTGTTTCTTAGCCCTATTGTTGCATAAGAATCTCTGAAAAGCGCGGAAGGGGCAGCTAAAAATGTCCTGTAGCGACACCTTACAGCCCTTGAGAGGGGTCTGCCGCCATTTTCCGGAAGTAACTGAACGCTGGCTCATTTATGTGGAAGATGGATAAATCATGTCGTCATTACAAGACTTTTTCGCTGTTCCTTCCGCGCGGCTTTGCAACGCTAGGGTCAGTATGGACTTTTTCCAGGGCTTTGCGCGAAGATCGCTTTGGTTTGGGTTTTACCGAACGGCTTTACCTGCCTGTGTATCTGATGAAATTTTCCCAGACGGCCAGCAGCTCGGCGGTGGCCTTCAGGTCCCCCGCGCAATACCGGGCGATATCGACATATCTTCCCGCCCGGAAGAGGTCTTTTACCTCGTATCCTGTTATTCCCCCTTCTTTGGGGCTCTTTATTCCGAAGGTCCGGCACCACATGTCCAGGCTGAACTTCCGTCGGGAGGCGCCGAAGAAGGAAAGCTGGTCGAAGAGGTCTATGTGGACATCACCGTACCTGTTAGGCATGAGGTCCCTCGCAGGCTTAATGCCGTGGACGGCGGAGCGTATCATGATGAACGGACAGTCGAACCCCCGGCCGTTGAAGGTTACGAACCGGTCGTAGTTCCTGATGGTCTCCCAGAATTTCTGTATTATCTCCTTTTCGGTGCAGGTCTCGTAGCGGAGGCCATCCTCCTCGAAGGGGAGTTGGGGATCGTTATTGTTCCGGAAGTAAACGACCCCTTTGCCGGTGTCGGGATTCAGCATTCCTATAGTGATTATCTCCCCCGTGAGGGGGTAGAAGGAGAGACTATCCCTTACCTCTTTTCTCTCCTCATCGGATTCCGCCCATCTGAGCAGATACTCCTGGACGGCAGAATCGAGGGAATCGAAGTCCTTGCCGGCTGTTTCTATGTCGAATACGACCCTCGACATTTCTCCTTACTTCGCGGGGCCTTCACCGGATGCCTGCGGCAGGCCCTTGAAGACATTCCACGTCTTCAGGATGTCGACGGCGCGCTGGAGCTGGACGTCTTCCTTTTCCCCCACTTCAACAGGGACCGTCTCTACCTCTTCCGGCTTCGTTTTCCCTGCCTGCTCATTCTGAAGGTGCCTTGCAAGGTCTCTTTCCCTGATCACGGGATGCTCCTTCTCCCCGTTCTTTGCCTCGATCTTTACAACTATATCCGGAGTAATTCCGGTATTCTGGATTGATATGCCCTTTGGCGTATAGTATCTGGCAGTGGTCAGTCTCAGGCCGGCGCCGTCGCTCAGGGGTATCACTGTTTGAACGGAACCTTTCCCGAAGGTCTGTGTGCCGAGGATGACCGCCCGGTTCCAGTCCTTCAGCGCTCCTGCCACGATCTCGGAGGCGCTCGCGCTTCCCTCGTTAACAAGAACGATCATCGGCTGCGTCGCGAGCTGGTTCCCATCGGTGTAGAATTCGGTCTTCTCGCCGGACCTTGTCTTTGTGTAAACAACGAGCTTACCCTTGGGCATGAACTCGCCGGCCACGTCGACGGCACTGTTCAGCAGTCCGCCGGGGTTGTTTCTCAGATCGACGATGAGAGAGTTTATCTTCTCCTTATCGAGTTTCTTGAGGGCGGTCTCGAGGTCCGAGGCTGTCTGTTCCTGAAACTGACTGATCTTCACGTATCCTATGTCGCCTTCGATGACCTTCGATTTTACACTCTTTATTTTTATGATCTCTCTGACGATTGTGAAGTCCCTGGGTTCCTTCCATCCCTGACGGTAAATGGTTATGGTAATGGGAGTCTTCGGAGCTCCCCTCATCTTAGTGACTGCGCCCTCCAGACCCATGTCCTTCGTGGGCTTTCCGCTTATCTTTATTATCTTGTCGCCGGCCTTGATGCCCGCCTTCCATGCGGGTGTATCTTCAATCGGCGAGATGACCGTGAGCACGCCGTCCTTTATCCCTATCTGTATGCCGAGGCCGCCGAACTCGCCCTTTGTCTCTACCTGCATCTCCTTGAAAGCCTCGGGCGGCATAAAGCTGGAGTGGGGATCGAGGGAGCTCAACATCCCCTTGATGGCCGCGTAGACGAGGTTCTTCGTGCTCACATCCTCCACGTAATATTTCTTCACCATCTGCAGGACTTCGGTGAATGTCTTAAGTTCCTCATACCCCTCGCCCGCAGTTCCGGTTACGGTTGCGGACAACCTTCCTATGGAAACACCGGTGGCGGTAATTACTATTACCAGCAGCCAGACCAACAGAAATTTCTTCCTTGGCATTTCTTTCACTGTCCTCCTGACTTATCTTCTTTTGTGCACCAGCCACTGTGTCGGATCGAGGGGTCTGCCTTTGTAACGTATCTCGAAATAAAGGCCCGGAGCATTAAGGATGCCCGATGTCCCGACTTTTCCTATCACCTGGTTGTTTTTTATTATATCTCCTACATGGGAAAAAATCTGCGAGAGATTGCCGTAAAGCGAATTGTAGCCTTCGCCGTTGTTTACGATTATCAGCTGTCCGTACCCTTTGAACCAGTCGGAAAATATCACTCTTCCCCCGAATACGGCACTGACGTCGGCATCAGGGGCCGTCTTGATATGTATGCCGTTTCTGAATACCGGCGTGTCGAACTGACGGTCTTTCTGCGGACCGTAAGGGATCGCGACAACGCCGGCGACCGGCCAGTGCAATTTTCCCTTAAGGCGTGAAAAGCCCTTGCCGGTGTAACTGTTTCTCTTGTATGACTCACGGATTATGTCCAGAAGTTTCCGGGAAGCCTCCCGGAGCTCCATGAGCATCTTCCTGTGAGCGTTCTTTTCCTCCCGGACAGAGGAAAGCAACGCCTCCTTCACGCTTCTCTGCTCCGCAAGTTCCTTTTCTTCGGCTGCCACCCGCCGGGTTTTCACGAGGAGTTCCGATTTGAGGGACCGCAGCCTGGAACTTTCTTTATTCAGCTCTTCCAGGTTCTGCCGGTAATCATCGAGGACCTTGTTGTCGTATGCGGCTATTGCCTCCAGGTCTCTCCATACCCTTATCATCTGTGATGCGTCCCGGGCGTTCAGGAGCACCATGAGCAGATCACCCGAGTAACCGAACCGCTGCATGACCCTGAGCTTCCTCTTTATCCAGTTCTTACGGGCGGAAAGGCTGCTTTCGATATGCGCAATCTTGCCGTTTGTGTCCCTGATCCCCGACTCGGTTTGCCGGAGGGCCCGTCTCTGTCTGTTCAGCTCCGTTTCGGTCAGGGCAAGTTTTCTGCTGACTTCCTCTATATCACCCAGTATGGAAGATTCCCGCCCCTGCGCCTCTCCGATCTTCTCTTTCTGCTCGACCATCTTCTGCTGGATTTCCTTGTACCGGCTCTGCAGATCTGCAGCGTGAGAAAGGCCGGGGACGAGCAGGGCAACGAGCAGCAAGAAAGCAACGGCCATCAGTACCTGAGCCTTCCGAGTGCGATAGCTGATCCCGTAAGTCCGAGCAGGAGACCGACCAGGGGAAGAGGCAGAAACAAGTCTGCCGGGAAGAGCACCGCCCTGAAGACCGGAGAGGTAAGACTCAGTTTCAGAATGCCGAAGTAATAAAAGGATAATATGCCGATCAGGCTGAGCAGCCCCCCGCTAAAGCCGATCACGGTGCCTTCCAGGAGGAAGGGAAATCTGATGAACCAGCTGGTGGCGCCCAGCAGTTTGAAGGTCTCGATCTCCTCGCTCCTCCTGTAAAAGAGTATCTTCACCGTGCTGTAGCAGACAAAGATTATTCCAGTTGCAATGATGGCGATGAGTATCAGGCCCAGTGAGTTTACGCCCCTGCGCAGAGAATAGAGTGATGACAGGAATTTCTCCCCGTAGTCGACCTCTCTGACACCTTTGAGCCTGCCCGCTTTGGCAGCGAGTTCTTTTACGGTGCCGGGACCGACTGAATCTTTTTTCAATTTCACCTCGAGCGAAGCGGGAAGGGGGTTTTCGTCAAGTCCCTCAAAGAGAGCGTCTGCGTTTCTGATCGTGGCCTTCAACTCTTTCATCGCCTGTCCTTTGGAGATATAGCTGACGGAAGAAACAGCAGGGTCCCTCTTCAGAGAGAGCATGGTCCGGTCAATCTGCGCCTTCGTGGTGCCTTCGTCAAGGTAGAGGACCATCGAAAACTTCTCCGGAAGTCTTCCCGTTGCCGCCTTGATATTGTAAGCCGCCAGGAAGGCAACGCTGATCACCAGCAAGCCCGAGCCGATAGTCAGCACCGAAAGGAGGTTGATCCACTTCTCCCGGAAAAGGCTCTGGGCGGCAAGCTTGAGTGCATAAGGAGCCGACATCAATGTATTCCGTCCCCGACGAGGTTCCCGGCGTCCAGCCTGAAAACCCTTCTCCCGGAGTTCCTGTAAAGTTCCCTGTTGTGAGTGGCTATCAGCACGGTGGTTCCTTTCGCATTGACGTCCCTGAAAATCCTCATTACGCCTTTGGCCGTATCAGGGTCCAGATTGCCCGTAGGCTCGTCCGCAAGTATCACGGGAGGTTCGGCCACCGTCGCCCTTGCGAGGACCACGCGCTGCTGTTCTCCCCCCGACAACTGGGGCGGAAATGCGTCCGATTTGTGTCTGAGATTTACCGACTTCAGCGCTTCGTAGACCCTGGATTTTGTCTCCTTCTCCCCGATCCCCCGTATCCTGAGGGCCATCGCTATATTTTCGAACACGTTCTTCCTTGCGAGGAGCCTGAAGTCCTGGAATACTACCCCTATGTTGCGTCTTAGCAGCGGGATGCCCGATTCTCTCAACCGGGTGATGTCCCATCCCGCCACGGTGATCGTCCCTTCGTCCGGCTTTTCTGCGAGGTAGATGAGTTTCAGTACCGTTGTCTTGCCGGAGCCGCTGGGACCCGATACGAAAGCCATTTCACCTTTGTCCACGGAAAATGTTACGTTTCTCACGGCTGTCTGGTTGTCGTAATGCTTTGTCACGTCGAGAAAATGAATCATCGCACCGCGCTCCGGCTAATCTTTTCTTCTTATTATATAGTCCAGAAGGATGTCGTCAAGGCTCTTCGATATCTGGCCTTTGGCGAGGGAGACTTCCTTTTCTTCCGGAGGCGGGGACTCCTCTGCGGGAGGAGCTGTCTCTCCGTCCGGAATCTCTTCTCCCGTGTGTTTTCCTTTGATCAATTCCTTTATCATGGCCTTGTGCTGATCTCTCATTAATTCCCGCACTTTTTCCCTGTGAGACGGGTCACCGGCAAGATGAGAGTAGCTGACCTTCTTGGCGGCGAGGATTGTTCCTTTGAAGTAAAGAAGGGTGGTGATAACGGGATTATTCAGTCCGCTGTCCTCGGTCTGGACGTGGTAAAGTCTTCCTTTATAGGGTACGTTGGTGTTGTAACCGACGAGCATTGGTGTTTTACCGCTGCAAAAAAACGTCTTCGTTATTATAATTGGACTATGGAAAAAAGTGAAGCGGTACAGACCCGGGAAATCACGATTCAGCTGTGGACCGCGGGTTCGACCGGTTTGCGCTTATAACGCTGTGAGAGCCGGGCGATTTAGCTGTGAGACACCAGTTCGATCAGTTCCGACCGCTCCCGCATCTCCTCGGTAAGGACTTCGCGCATCAGGGCACATGCCTGTATGACCTTGTCGTTGGAGATATGATAGTAAATATTGACGCCCTTCCTGCGCGATTTCAGGATACCCTTGTGTCTCATTACCGCCAAATGCTGCGAGACGTTCGCCTTGGGGACACCCAGGATTTCGACGAGTTCCCCGACCGTCTTTTCCTCATCTTTCAATGCATTGATTATTTCGAGGCGTTTCGGACTCGCCAGCGTCTTGCAGACCTCTGCCTGAAGCTCGAACAATGTTTTGTTGTGTTTCACGTCTTTATTCTATTTTCAACAGGCGTGAACTGTCAAGTGAAAGTTTCGAAATCGCGCGGTTCCTTTACTAGTTTCGTCACTTTGTGATAAAATTTCATTTCACATGAGCGAGAAGCGAGGATGAACGTGGTGAGCAGAGACACTGAAAAAGTTTGATCCCGCTTCTTGCCGCTCAGTATTATTCCTCTAGTTGAAAGTGAAAATGTCAGAGAAATATGCGATAGGCGTTGACCTCGGCGGCACAAACCTCAGAGTCGCGCTCGTATCGGACAGCGGAAAGAGTATCAGGAAACTCAAGAAACGTTCGTCCGAGCAGATTGTGGACGCCCTTGCCGAGTCAATCGTCGAGATCAGACACGCCGACAGGATTTGCGGAATAGGACTTGGTGTGGCAGGCCTGATTGACCGTAAGAACAGCAGGGTCCTCGCGTCTCCGAACCTCCCTGCCATCGGAGGAACGGACGCCGTCGGAGAATTACGGAGACGGTTGAAGATGCCGGTGTTTATCGAAAATGATGCGAATGCGGCAGCCCTGGGCGAGAGAATGATCGGCGCGGGCAGGGATTTCGAAAATTTCGTGCTTCTTACCCTCGGTACCGGGATAGGCAGTGGTATCATTCATCGCGGTAGAGTGCTCGAGGTGCCTGCCGAACTGGGTCACATGAGTATCAATTTCGAAGCCGAGAAGTGCCCGTGCGGCAACACCGGATGTCTCGAAAATTATGCCTCTGCCCGCGCAATGATCGCAAGGGCCGTCTCCATGCTCGAGAAAGGGGCGGAAAGCCTCCTGAAGGAGTGTTGCAAAGGCAGTTTTTACAAGCTGACGCCGGAGGACATATACGGGGCCGCCCTGGACGGCGATAACCTGTCAAGGGAGATATTGAAAGATGCCGGGAGGTATCTCGGTGTCGGTCTCGCAAATATTATCAATGTCCTGGGGCCCGAGGCGATAATCCTGGCAGGGGGACTTACCGGCGCCTGGAACATTTATGTGCAGGAAGCCATAAGAGAGGCATCGAGGAGGGCCTTCAAGGACCTCTTCGACGGCGTGAAAATAATTCCCTCTTCTCTGGAGGACAATGCGGGCATCATAGGGGCCGCATGTCTTGTCTTCAGCAACCTGCCCGAACCGCTTCCATCAAAGTATTGATGTCCAAGAATATACGCAACTTTTCGATCATAGCGCACATAGATCATGGAAAATCGACGCTCGCCGACAGGCTGCTTGAATACACCGGGGCACTCAGCGAGCGCGAGATGATGGAACAGGTGCTTGATTCGATGGACCTTGAAAGAGAGAGGGGCATCACCATAAAGGCCCACGCGGTGAGGCTCTCGTACAAGGCCGACGACGGCAGGGATTACACGCTCAACCTTATCGATACGCCCGGCCATGTCGATTTTTCATACGAGGTGTCCAGGAGTCTAGCCTCCTGCGAGGGAGCGCTGCTGGTTGTCGATGCGACCCAGGGGGTCGAGGCGCAGACGCTCGCCAACGCCTACCTTGCGGTGGACCACGACCTCGAGATAATCCCCGTAATAAACAAGATCGACCTGCCGAGCGCGGAGCCCGAAAAGACGATGGAACAGATCGAAGACGCAGTCGGCATAGACTGTTCTGGCGCGATCCTCGCCAGCGCCAAGGAGGGACGCGGGACAAAGGAAATCCTTGAGGCGATAGTAAAGAGAATACCGCCCCCGTCGGGGGACGACACCCGCCCTCTGAAGGCATTGATATTCGATTCCTGGTTCGACAGTTATCAGGGTGTCATCGTGCTCGTCAGGGTGTTCGACGGAAGGGTCAGACGGGGGATGAGAATCAAACTCATGGCTATGGGTGGCGCCTTCGAGGTGGACCAGGTCGGGATATTTACTCCGAAGATGACGCCTGTCGATGAGCTTTCCTCCGGCGAGGCGGGCTATATCATCGCCGGCATAAAGAGCGTCACCGAGACCAAGATAGGCGATACGATAACCGACGCGGCCAGACCCGTGGCTGAACCGTGTCCGGGGTACAAGGACGTGAAGCCGCTGGTCTTCTGCGGTTTTTATCCGACGGTACCCCACCAGTACGAGAACCTGAGGGATGCACTCAATAAACTGAGGCTGAATGACGCATCCTTCAATTACGAACCCGAAACCTCACTCGCTCTCGGGTTCGGTTTCAGGTGCGGGTTCCTGGGTCTGCTGCATATGGATATTATCCAGGAGAGGCTTGAAAGGGAGTTCAATCTGTCTCTTCTCAGCACGGCGCCGACGGTAGTTTACAGGGTCACAACGGCGAAGGGAGAAGTCCTGCATGTCGAGAATCCGGCCGCGCTGCCGGAGAAGTATGAAAAGATAGAGGAGCCTTTTGTAGTCGCTACGATTTTTGTGCCGGCGGATTTTATCGGCTACATCCTCGATCTTTGCCAGGAAAAAAGGGGAGTCCAGAAGAGCTTCCTGTTTGTCGGAAAAGACAGGGTTAAAGTGGAATATGAGCTCCCGCTGAATGAAATCCTCTGGGATTTTTACGACCGTCTGAAGTCCCTGTCGAAGGGTTACGCTTCCATGGACTATGAGTTCCTCGGATACAGGGAGGCGGATCTGACCAGGCTGAATATACTCATCAACGGGGAACCGGTCGATGCGCTCTCCTTGATAGTTCATAAAGATAAGGCGTATTATAAGGGAAGACAGCTGACGGAGAAGCTGAGAGAGATTATACCGAGGCAGATGTACGAGGTGGCTATCCAGGCTGCCATAGGCGGCAAGGTCATAGCCAGGGAGAGCGTCAAGGCTCTCAGGAAGGACGTTATCGCCAAGTGCTACGGAGGCGATATCACGCGCAAGCGGAAACTGCTCGAAAAACAGAGGGAGGGCAAGAAAAGGATGAAGCAGGTGGGAAGGGTCGAACTTCCGCAGGAGGCCTTTCTGGCCGTACTGAAACTGAAATGACAAAGAAGAAAAATAAATCCGCCTTCAGAGAGACCGTCGAGGCCGTTGTATTTGCATTCATCATCGCCCTGGTGATCAGGACCTTCGTAATTCAGGCATTCAAGATCCCCTCGGGGTCCATGATACCCACACTGCTTGTGGGCGACCACCTCCTGGTGAACAAGTTTCTGCTCGGGACCCCAGTGGACATACCTTTTACAAATATCCACCTCTTTCACATGCCGGGGCTCAGGGACCCGCACAGGGGTGACGTTATCGTATTCAAGTATCCCGAGGACCCCACCAGAGATTTCATAAAGAGGGTCATCGGCGTGGGGGGCGACAAGGTGGAATCGCGGAACAAGGTCATTTACGTGAACGGCCGCAAAGTGGTTGAGCCTTACGTGCAGCATGTGGACAGCAGCATCAAGCCCGGCGGCATCGATCCCAGGGACAACTTCGGGCCTATCACGGTACCCAGGGGTGATGTCTTTGTCATGGGTGACAACCGGGACGAGAGTTATGACAGCAGATACTGGGGGTTTGTAGACGACAACCAGATAAAGGGGAAGGCGATCATAATTTACTGGTCATGGGACGGCAATAAACACTGGGTCCGCTTTAACAGAATCGGGAAGCTGATCAAATGAAAGACCTCCTGGACCGTCGGGGTTCCATAAAGTTCTTATTCAGTCTCGCGGTCCTTGTTGCGGTGGCCTTCGTGCTTATATCCTTTGGAAGGCCCTATTACCGTTACTACACTCTTAAATCGTACGCGCACGACGAGTTGTTGATGGAAGTGGGCAATACCAGCGTAATCAGGCGTAAAGTGCTGGAGCGGGCAGCCGAACTGGGGATTCCCCTTGACGCAGAAAGTCTTGAGGTGACGAAGAACGCAAAGATCGTGACGGTCAAGGCGAGCTGGTCGGAGATTGTCGACTTCTGGGGTTATTATTCCAAAAGGCTTGACTTTCACATGACTGAGGCGTACTGATTGTTTACGGGACTGGTTGCAGAATTGGGGGAGGTGGCAGGACTGGCTAAAGGAACGGCAGCCGCCAGACTTGATATTCGTTCTTCCCTGTTGTCGCCCGATGCCGCAACAGGTGACAGCATTGCCGTGAACGGCGTCTGCCTGACCGTGGTGGAAAAGCGCGGAAATCTCCTGGCTTTCGACCTTTCCGATGAGACCCTGAAATCGACTAACCTCGGGAGGCTGGGGATGAAGGACAGGGTTAATCTCGAACCTTCGCTCAGGGCGGATTCGAAGATGGGAGGACACTTCGTAACAGGCCATATAGACGGCGTGGGGAAAATAAAATCGAAGGCGGTTTCGGGGGGTGTAATTAAGATAGTTATCAATTCGGGCGGGCAGATCGCCGGTTTTTTGATCGAGAAAGGCTCGGTTGCCGTGGACGGCGTCAGCCTGACGGTAGTTGAGGTGTTCAGGGAAGGCTTTTCGATCGTCATAATCCCCCATACGGCCAAAATGACCACAGTCGGCTACAGGGAGGCGGGGGATTCGGTGAACATTGAGGCCGATATACTGGGCAAGTACGTTGCCAGGTTTCTGGGGCAGAGGAAGGATTCGGGTTTTATGCGGACCCTCGTTGAGGAAGGGTTTGCTTAACATGCGGTTGTATCGATGGAGGAGAATATGCCGAGTCATAAATGCAACTCAATAGAGGAAGCGATCGAGGACATGGCCGCCGGCAGGATGGTCATTCTGGTAGACGATGAGGACAGGGAGAATGAGGGCGACCTGTGCATGGCCGCGGAGAAGATTACGCCGGAAGCGATCAATTTCATGGCGAAATACGGCAGGGGTCTGATATGTCTGTCACTGACGCCCGAAAGGATCGGCGAACTGAAGCTCCCGATGATGACCGATGAAAACACATCTTCTTTCGGCACCGCTTTCACGGTCTCGATCGAGGCCAAAAAGGGCGTGACGACCGGCATCTCGGCCGCCGACAGGGCTACCACGATACTGACCGCCATAAACCCCGACACAAAGTCCGAGGACCTCGCCAAGCCGGGGCATATATTCCCGCTCAGGGCCAGACGCGGGGGTGTCCTTCAGAGGGCGGGGCAGACGGAGGGTTCTGTCGATCTTGCACGTCTGGCCGGTCTTTATCCTGCTGGCGTGATATGCGAGGTCATGAGCGACGACGGGACCATGGCGAGGCTGCCGGAACTTCTGGAATTTTCAAGACAACACGGTCTGAAGGTTGTGACGATAAAGGACCTTATAAGATACAGGATGAGGGCGGAGAGATTTGTGCACCGCGTTTCCACGACAAAGCTGCCAACGGACTTCGGCGGGGAGTTTACGGTCATCGCTTATGGGAACGATATGGACAGCAACGTCCATATCGCACTTGTGAAAGGTGAAATAGGCCAGGAGGACGATGTCCTTGTCCGGGTCCATTCGGAATGTCTGACCGGCGACGTCTTCGGTTCGAAGAGGTGTGACTGCGGGGAACAATTGCACAGCGCGATGAGGATGATCGATGAAAAAGGGCAGGGCGTCATACTATATATGAGACAGGAGGGCCGGGGTATAGGTCTGGTGAATAAGCTTAAAGCCTACGAACTGCAGGACAAGGGGCTCGATACGGTGGAGGCTAACATCAAGCTGGGGTTCAAACCTGACCTGAGAGACTATGGGATCGGAGCGCAGATGCTGGTGGATCTGGGTGTGAGGAAGATGCGTCTCATGACGAACAACCCGAAGAAGATTGTGGGACTCGAAGGATACGGACTGAAGGTGGTGGAGAGGGTCCCGATAGAAATGAACCCACATGAGAGGAATCTCGTCTACCTGAAAACAAAGAAGAAGAAACTCGGACATATACTGAATAACGTTTAGGGGTGCGTCTGCGGCAGATGAAAAGGACGGCCCCAACTCTCGGTCAAAAATAATCATATCCGGAGGGAGAACATGAAAGTCATTCAGGGAGAACTGCAGGCGAAGGGCCTCAAATTTGCTGTCGTTGTAAGCAGGTTCAATGATTTCATAACGGGAAAGCTGCTCGACGGGGCTGTAGATGCCCTCTTGAGGCACGGAGCGAAAGAGGAAGACATCGAGGTGGTCAAGGTGCCGGGTGCTTTTGAACTGCCCCTTGTAGCAAAGAAGATGGCGTCGAAGAACTCTTACAACGCGGTCATCTGCCTGGGGACCGTAATCAGGGGGGCCACGCCGCACTTCGATTATGTGGCGGCTGAAGTGTCGAAAGGGGTTGCGACCGCTTCCCTTGATACGGGTGTTCCCATATCCTTCGGGGTCATCACCTCCGACACGATTGAACAGGCGGTTGAGAGGGCGGGTACCAAGAGCGGAAACAAGGGCTTTGATGCCGCTATGACCGCGATCGAGATGGCCCAGGTCATGAAGAAGCTCTGAAGAAGGCACGAAGAAAGTAAGGGGTGAGGAGTAAAGAGTGAGGAGTAAAGAAAAACAGTCATTCCGGCTCGTCCGGAATCTTTCCCCTGCAGCCAGGAAGGATCCCCGAAAGGCGGGAATGACAACTGAGAGAACTGGTAGGACTGATTTCCTGCTCCTTACTCATTACTTTTCTATCCTCACTTTTTTATGAACCGCCGCAAAGCGAGAGAATACGCGCTTCAGATGCTCTTCCAGCACGAGTTCTCGGGCGACAACAAGGGATGGAGTGCGCCGGACGGCTTCTGGTCCGGCGGGGAGGATGCCGGCGAAGCCGGGGAGTTTGCCCGTCGCCTGGTGACGGGGACGCTGGAACATCTTGAAGAAATAGACGGGGCCATCCAGCGGGCGGCCGAACACTGGGACATGAAGAGGATGGCCGCCGTGGACAGAAATATATTGAGGTTCGCGGTCTACGAGATACTTTACGTAAAGGACATTCCTCCGGCGGTGACGATCAACGAGGCCCTGGAGATCGCAAAGAAGTATTCTTCGCTGGAATCGGCCTCATTCATCAACGGTCTTCTTGACAAGATCGCAAAGGAGAGTAGAAAGCTAGCCTGATTGTTTCTCGCCGGGGCGGGAAAAAGTGAAGAAATTCCTCTATAATAAAAGCCGAATATTTTCTGAAAATTCAAAAGCTGAACAGAATCTTTTTGATCGAGGAGAACCATGATCACGAGATACACACGGAAAGAGATGGGCAGGCTCTGGGAGCCTGAGAACAAGTTCAGAAAATGGCTGGACGTCGAACTTGCGGTGTGCGAGGCGTGGGCGGAGATCGGGAAGATCCCGAAGCGCGCGCTTGCGGTTATCAAGGAAAAAGCCGGTTTCGATCTGGTCAGAATCGATGAAATCGAGACTGTTGTCAGGCACGACGTGATCGCCTTTCTGACCTCCGTCGCCGAAAAGGTGGGTCCCGAATCGAGGTATGTCCACAAAGGCCTCACCTCTTCCGATATTGTGGACACTGCGCAGTCTCTTCTCATGAGGGAGGCTGCCTCGATCATTATCAGGGACCTTAAGAAATTGACGGACGTGATGAAGACGCAGGCATTAAAATACAAAGATACGGCCTGCATCGGCAGGAGCCACGGAGTTCATGCGGAGCCGATGACATTCGGACTGAAATTTGCTCTTTGGCATGAAGAGGCGCAAAGAAATATCCAGAGGATGGAAAGGGCCAGAAAGACCGTCAGTGTGGGGAAATTATCAGGGGCAGTGGGCACGTTTTCCAATATCCCGACGGTGATTGAGGAAAAGGTTTGCAGGAAGCTCGGCCTGAGACCCGAATCGGTGGCTACGCAGGTCGTACAGAGAGACAGGCATGCCGAGTACCTTTCAGTCCTTGCAATCATCGCTGCTTCCGTCGAGAAAATAGCGGTTGAGATCAGACACCTCCAGCGTACCGAAGTGCTGGAGGCAGAGGAGCCTTTTGCAAAGGGGCAGAAGGGCTCTTCCGCCATGCCCCACAAGAGGAACCCTGTGGGGTCCGAGAACCTTTCCGGACTGGCGAGGGTGGTCAGAGCTAATTCACTGGCGGCACTGGAAAATGTCGCCCTCTGGCACGAGAGGGACATCTCGCATTCCTCCGTGGAACGTGTGATCATACCCGACAGCACTATTCTTGTGGACTACATGCTCCACAGACTTACGGGCATCCTGTCGGGCCTGCAGGTTTATCCCGAAAAGATGAAGGAGAACATGGCGTGCAGTTACGGGCTCTATAATTCCCAGAACGTTCTTATTAAACTTACCGAAAAGGGAATGAGCAGGGAAGATGCCTATGCCCTCGTGCAGAAAAACGCCATGGCGAGCTGGAAGAGGAGGAAGGAATTCAAGGGGATGCTGCTGAAGGACAGGGATGTCAGAAAGTACCTGACTGCCGCCGAGATCAGGGACATCTTTGATCTCAAACATTATTTCAACAATATCGATTATATCTACAAGAGGGTATTCGGAAAGGTGAGAAAATGAGGGCGATAATAACTGTTTCGCTGAAAACCATGTCTCCCGAAGAAGCGCAGAAACTGCTTAATGATATGCTCTCGAAGCTCCGCTCGGAGGGGATGATAGACAATTTCAGCTTCGAGATTGAGGCCGGTTCCGGTGTCGTTACCGAGAAGTGTATCCTTTCCGACGGAAAGGTCGTCGCTTGAAAAAGATAAGCGGCGCCCGTGAGGCCGAAACGATCCCGGCAGGATGACAGACATTGATATTAACTTGCCGGTATAAGAAACCCGCCCTTGCGGAACCTGAGAAGAATGCCCTTTTGTCCCTGGTCAGGCTCAATGTTTCCAATTCGATAGAGGACATTCAGACGGAGTTTTGCTTCTATATCGAATCCGAGACAGTACTTCTTCCTGATGAGGCGGAACTGCTGCGATGGCTCCTGAGTGAGACCTTCGAACCCGGGAATTTTTCAGACAGCAGTTTTCTTTCCGGTCACGGATCGCCGTTCACGGATCACGGAATAATAGAGGTCGGCCCCCGCATGAATTTTACGACGGCATGGTCTACGAACGCGGTTTCGGTATGCCGTGCCTGCGGACTTACCAAAATAACTCGGATAGAGCGTTCGCGGAGATATAAGTTCTTGCCGGGTGAAGATGCCGGAAGTCTGCCTTCTGATCTTGTCCTTTCACTCCTCACTTCTCACTCTTCACTGTTTTATGACCGCATGACAGAGTGTCTCTACCCCGAAAGGCTGAAGGGCTTCGACACCGGAATGAAACCGGAGCCCGTTTATTCGGTCAGGATTATCGAAGAGGGAAGGTCTGCACTCGAAAAGATAAACAGGGTGATGGGGCTCGGGCTTGACGACTGGGACATCGATTACTACTATCGCCTTTTTGCAAAAGAGATAGGCAGGAACCCGACGAACGTCGAGTGTTTCGACCTCAGCCAGTCAAACAGCGAACATTCACGCCACTGGTTTTTCAAGGGAAGGCTCATCATCGGCGGGAAGGAGATCCCCGGAAACCTCATGTCGATCGTTCGCGCGCCTTTGGAGCGGGCCCCGAACAACAGCGTCGTCGCTTTCAGGGATAATTCGAGCGCTATCAAGGGCTTCGACCTCCGAACCATTCTTCCCGAGATACCGGGCAGGACTTCGCGGTTCATAATGGCGCAGGCTACTTATCATCCGATATTCACGGCCGAGACACACAATTTCCCGAGCGGGGTGGCGCCTTTCCCCGGGGCGGAAACCGGCACTGGTGGAAGGATAAGGGACGTCCAGGCGACAGGCAGGGGGGCTCTGGTGATCGCCGGCACAGCCGCTTATTGCGTAGGGAACCTGCGCATCCCGGGATATGAACTCCCCTGGGAGGATCGAGACTTTGCCTACCCCTCGAACCTGGCGAGCCCGCTCGCTATCGAGATTGAAGCGAGCAACGGGGCTTCGGATTACGGTAACAAGTTCGGAGAGCCCGTAATCCAAGGGTTCACGAGGTCTTTCGGGATGAGAATGCCGGGCGGGGAGAGGCGGGAATGGATCAAGCCGATCATGTTTACCGGCGGGGTAGGACAGATAGACTCACGCCATGTCGAAAAGAGGGAACCTGCCAAGGGCATGCTCGTGACCAAGGTCGGAGGTCCTGCTTACCGGATCGGCATGGGAGGCGGCGCGGCATCGAGCATGATCCAGGGCCAGAACATCGCAGAGCTCGATTTCAACGCCGTACAGCGCGGTGACGCCGAGATGGAGCAGAAGATGAACAGGGTCATCCGCACTTGTGTTGAACTGGGAGACGCCAATCCCGTCATAAGCATCCACGACCAGGGAGCGGGCGGGAATTGCAACGTGGTGAAAGAGATCATCTATCCTGCAGGAGCGAAGATAGAGATCAGAAAAATTCAGCTCGGAGACAATACGCTTTCCGTGCTCGAGATATGGGGTGCCGAATACCAGGAGCAGAACGCTCTTCTCATACATCCGGACCGTGCCGGGGCCTTCCTCGAAATGTGCGGGAGGGAAAAAGTCCCCTGCTCCTTCATAGGCGAGATTACCGGTGACGGCTATATCGTCCTTCACGACGAAACGGACGGAAGCACGCCGGTCAACCTTCATCTTGACAAAGTTTTGGGGGAGATGCCCCGGAAGACATTTAAACTGGACAGGGTCCGTCGGAAACTGAAGCCGCTTGAACTGCCCGGGGAGCTTTCCGTGAGGGAGGCCCTTGACCGCGTGCTCAGGCTGGTATCAGTGGGCTCAAAAAGGTTCCTTACAAACAAGGTCGACAGGTCGGTCACGGGTCTGATTGCGCAGCAGCAGTGCGTCGGTCCCCTCCAGATTACCTTATCCGACGTTGCCGTGGTCGCCCAGAGCCATTTCGCCCTGACAGGGACCGCCATCTCCGTCGGGGAGCAGCCCGTCAAGACCCTCCTGAATCCTGCGGCCATGGCGAGGATGAGCGTGGCCGAGGCGTTAACGAATGTAATGTGGGCCAGGGTGACATCTCTTGAAGACATCAAGTGCTCGGGGAACTGGATGTGGGCGCCCAAACTTACCGGTGAAGGCGCCGACCTCTGCGACGCGGCAACAGCCATGCGCGACATCATGATCGAGCTTGGGATTGCCGTTGATGGTGGGAAAGACAGTCTGTCCATGGCGGCCAGGGTCTCCGATACCGCCGGAAGGACCGAGACGGTAAAGTCGCCCGGCACACTCGTCGTCTCCGCCTATGTGACATGCCCGGATATTACCAAGGTGGCGACCCCCGATATCAAGCGGCCGGGGGAGAGCAGGCTTCTATTCATAGATCCGGCCAGGGGCAAAAACAGGTTGGGAGGCTCGGCCCTTGCTCAATGCTACCGCCAGGTAGGCGCTGAATGCCCTGATGTCGAAGACCCGGATCTTCTGAAGAGAACATTCAAAGCGATACAGAAGATAGTTGCCGGAGATTTAATACTCTCCGGCCACGACAGGTCTGACGGAGGGCTTGTCACGACACTCCTTGAAATGGCATTTGCCGGGAATTGCGGAATAGACATTGAAATACAGCAGAGCGCAGAGAGCGAAGAGCACAGCGCAGGTATATCAATTCTTTTTTCTGAGGAGATCGGAATGGTTGTTGAATACTTGCCGGAAAATGAAGATAAGATAACTTCGGAGCTTCAAAAACAGGGTATTCCATATCAGATCATAGGAAAAAGTCTAAGGGAAAAGGAGATAAGGGTTTCACTCTTCACTCCTCACTCCTCACCTTTTACTGTTTTGCATGAGGACATGAGGATCCTCAGGGGAATATGGGAAGAGACGAGTTACCGGCTGGACAGGCTACAGAGAAACGCCGGTTGCGTTGAAGAGGAGAAGAAGAACATCTATGACAGGGTCGGACCTTCGTTTCATCTCTCATTCACGCCGGAACTCACCGCCGACGAGATTCTTGCAAGAACTGAAAAGCCGAAGGTCGCCATAATACGGGAAGAGGGCAGCAACGGAGACAGGGAGATGACTTCTGCCTTCTTTGCGGCCGGGTTTGAGCCGTGGGACGTTACGATGACCGATCTGCTGGAAAAACGGGTGGACATCCGGGGTTTCAGGGGCACGGTCTTTGTCGGTGGCTTCAGCTACGCCGACGTCCTTGATTCTGCAAAGGGCTGGGCCGGGGTCATAAGGTTCAATAAGAAAATCCGGGAGCGGTTCCGCTCATTCTTCGACCGTCCCGATACCTTCAGTCTCGGCGTATGCAACGGATGTCAGCTCATGGCCCTCCTCGGGTGGGTGCCGTGGCAGGGAATACCCGACATACACCAGCCGAGGTTCATCCATAACGCGTCGGGACGGTTCGAATCGCGTTTTGTGTCGGTGAAGATCACGGACAGCCCTTCCATAATGCTTAAAGGTATGACGGACTCGGTGCTCGGTGTCTGGGTCGCCCATGGGGAGGGACTAGCCTATTTCCCGGAGGATTCAATAAGAAAAGACGTCCTCGACAAGAGACTCTCCCCTGTCCGTTATGTTGACGACAAGGGCGATTTTACCGAAAAATACCCCTTCAATCCGAATGGCTCTCCCGATGGAATTGCGGCTCTGTGCTCTTCCGACGGAAGACACCTGGCGATCATGCCACATCCCGAGAGGGCCTTTCTCAAGTGGCAGTGGGCATGGATGCCGGAAGAGTGGAAGAAGGGACTCAAGGCATCGCCATGGCTCAGGATGTTCCAGAACGCCCGGAAGTGGTGCGAGGGGAATGACTGACGGTATCCCGACTTTTTTGGAAAGATTCGCGATGCGAGTCTTTGCTGAGAGTCGTTGCGGCCGGACGAGCCGGGATGCCAAACTCCGCCGGACTTAGTTTATAGTTTGGTTATTCTCTCAGTGTCCCGGCGTCTCCGTGGTGAACTTCTGGGGGTTAAAGATGAAACCGTCCTGAATACTGGATTTTCAGGGAAAGTAAAACTATCACTTGACATACTGCTGGACGGCGTGTTATTAAATAACGGCCTTTTTTTGGGCCTCCGAGATCCCAAGGAGGAAATCGTCAAGATGGGCACAGCCACGTTTAAAGGCGGGATACATCCGCCGGACAAGAAAGAGTTATCAGCACATAGTCCTATCACCGAGGCGAAGGCGCCGAAGATCGTCGTAATTCCCCTCAGTCAGCACGCAGGGGCCCCCTGCAAACCCGTTGTCTCTATAGGGCAGGAAGTCAAGAAAGGTGAAATGATAGGCGAGCCGGGAGGGTTTGTTTCGGCTCCGGTCCATTCTTCCGTTTCCGGCAAGGTCGTCGCCATTGGAGAGTTCCAGAATGCGATGGGCCGGATGGTCAATTGTATCGTAATAGAGAACGACATGAAGGATGAATGGACCGCCCTCAAGGATTCTCCAGATTATATGGGCCTCTCTGCCGACGAGTTGAAGGAGAAGATCAAGGCGGCCGGCATCGTGGGTCTCGGCGGAGCGGCCTTCCCTACCGCCGTCAAGCTTTCCCCGCCGAAAGAAAAGCCTATCGACGCAGTGGTGATCAACGGCGCGGAATGCGAGCCGTATCTGACGGCAGATTACAGGCTCATGCTCGAAAAGCCTAAGGAGATCGTGGAAGGTCTCAAGATACTCATGAAGGTCCTCAACGTGCAGAAAGGGCTCATCGGTATCGAGAACAACAAGCCCGATGCGGTTGCCAGGATGCTGGAGGCGACGGCCGGCGAGGCCAACATAAAGGTGCTCCCGCTGGAGGTCAAATATCCTCAGGGCGCTGAAAAGATGCTCATAAAGGCTGTGCTCGGAAGGGAGGTGCCCTCCAGGGGCCTTCCGATGGATGTCGGAGTTGTTGTCCAGAACGTGGGTACGGCGCTCTCGATTTATGAGGCCGCGCGTTTCGGCAAGCCTCTCATAGAGAGGGTCGTTACCGTCACCGGCGAAGGGATCAGGGAACCGAAGAACCTGATGGCGAGGGTCGGCACAAAGATATCCGAACTGGTGGAAGAATGCGGCGGTCTGAAGGACGAGGTCGCGAAGGTGATCGCGGGCGGCCCGATGATGGGGTTTGCCCTTTCATCATTGGACGTCCCGGTAACGAAGGGCACATCAGGCATTCTTGTATTGCCGGAAGAAGGGATCGTCCATGCCGAGGCTTTCGGCCCGTGCATAAGGTGCGGCCGGTGTATCGATGTGTGCCCGATGGGGCTTATGCCGTCCATGTTGAGCCTGCTTGCGGAAAAGGGCCATTATGAAGATTTAAGGAGAGTTGAGAATGGAGGCAACAAGAAAAGAACAACAGTTGGTGGTGTCGGTCAGTCCTCACGTCAAGAGCGACGAGACGACGAGCCGCATCATGTGGACCGTCAGCCTGGCCCTGCTGCCGGCAATGATTTCGGGGCTGTATTTCTTCGGTCTTAAGGCCCTGTTTGTTACGGTCCTTTGCATACTGAGTTGTCTGGTTTTTGAACATCTGTATTTGAAGTTTGTGGATAAGCAATCCGTAGTAAGCGACGGCAGTGCCTTCCTCACCGGCCTTCTGGTCGGCATGAATCTCCCCGCATCGCTCTGGTCTTTTTCGCCTTTCACTGTCCACATCCCCATCATCGCTTCCTTCATTGCCATAGTGATAACGAAGCAGCTCTTCGGCGGGCTCGGGTTTAATATCTTCAACCCCGCCCTGATGGGGAGGGCCTTTATCCTGATCTGCTGGCCGAGGCCGATGACGATCTGGCTGCAGCCCACTTCATCGTTCCTGGCGCTGGATGCGAAGACCACGGCTACGCCCCTGGGTATACTGAAAGAGGACGGGATGACGAAGCTGTTGCAGGTCTTCGGAGGCCAATCCGGTCTTTACCATCATCTTCTGACCGGTAATATAGCAGGCTCGATCGGTGAGACCTCGGCGATAGCCCTTCTGATCGGGGGGCTTTTCCTGCTTTACAAGAGATATATCACCTGGCATATACCGGTATCGTTCCTCGGCACCGTCGCGGTACTGGCATGGATATTCGGCGGAAAAGAGGGCTTCTTTACGGGGAACCCGGTTATCCACCTGTTGAGCGGCGGTCTTATGCTCGGGGCGTGGTTCATGGCCACAGACTATGTCACCTCACCCTCCATGAAAAAGGGGCAGATCATCTTCGGAATCGGATGCGGCTGCCTGACCATGCTCATCAGGCTGAAAGGCGGGTTCCCGGAGGGCGTCATGTTTGCCATTCTCTTGATGAACTGCTTTGCGCCTCTCCTTGACCGGCGCGTAAAGTCGAAGGTGTTCGGTCTCAGAAAGGAGGCGGCGAAGTGACTTCAAAAGATATTATCAAGATCACCCTGAACCTCGTCATTATCTACGTCGTAGGCGGCCTGATACTGGCGGCGGTGTACGCCAAGACAGAGCCCGTCAAGGTCCTGAAGGCTTACCAGGAGAAGCAGGCCGCCCTTAAGGAGATGATGCCCGAAGCGAAAGAAATCAGCAAGATGGGCGTCTGGAAGCCCCATGATAAAGAGGCGGAATATTACATTGCGAAGAAAGACGGCAAGACGATCGGGTATATAATTGAGACTTATGCAAAAGGCTACTCAAGTTATATCGATATGCTCATAGCTGTCAATGACGCCTTTACGGTGGAAAAATTAAACATCCTCGAACAGCACGAGACGCCGGGGCTCGGGGACGAAGTCCAGCAGCCCTATTTCCAGAATCAGTTCGCGGGCAAGACGCTTGCCCATCTCGTCGTCGTGAAGGTCCCGACCAAGGTCGATATCCAGGCGGTATCGGGGGCCACCATATCGAGCCGGGCCGTGACGGACGACGGCGTGAAAAAAGCGGTCGAGATGCTGAAGGATAAATTATCATCCGAGGTGAAAAATGAGCAAGCGGGCTAGCTTAGGCACTCTTATCAGAAACGGAATATTGCTGGAAAACCCTATATTCAGGCTCGCGCTGAGCCTATGTCCTACCATTGCGGTCACAAACAAGCTGCGAAACGGCTTCCTGATGGGGCTCGCCGTTCTTTTTGTGCAGGTAATGGTGAACCTCACTATTTCCGCGCTGAGAAAGTTTATCCACCCGAGGATAAGGCTGCCGATCTTCATGCTTATCATCTCAGGGTGGGTGACGGTCGTAGATATGTTGATGGCCGCATACGCGCGGGCAGCGTACAAGGAGATGGGCCTTTACATCGAGCTGATCGTAGCCTTTGCCTCGATCCTGGCGAGGGCGGAGCTATTTGCGAGCAAGAACGAGGTCGTGCCTTCTTTCATGGACGGAATAGGACAGGGGGTCGGCTTCCTTTTCGCCCTGTGTATCATCAGTTTCTTCAGGGAACTGCTCGGGATGGGCTCTCTCTGGGGTCATGCGTTTGTCTCGTCGAAACCTCTCCTCATTATGGTACTCCCGACGGGAGGTTTCTTTGCAGTAGGTATTCTAATGGGCTTCTTCAACTGGATAGACATGAAATTCTTCGGCGGCTCGGGTGCCTCCGGGGCGGCAGGACACTAAGGAGAAAGAGCGATGGAATTCGGCAAGCTTTTCGAACTTGTAGTCGCAGCGTCACTTATCAATAACTTTGTCTTCACAAGGTTTCTCGGTCTCTGCATCTTTTTCGGCGTTTCCAAGAAAATGGAGACCGCTATCGGCATGAGTATAACCTTTACCTCCGTGATGATGATCAGTGCGGCCCTGAGCTGGCTGATCTACTTTCTGATCATGATACCTCTGCATATTGAATTCCTGAAGATCGTGCTGTTTATCGGAGTCGTAGCTGCCTTCGTGCAGACATCTGACACGATAATGAGGAAGGTGAGTCCGGGCCTTTATTACAAACTCGGCGTCTATCTTGCCCTCATATCCACGAACTGTATCATTCTGGCTGTCCCGCTTATAAACGCCGAGCATGGATATAACCTTATTGAGGCTCTTGCCTTCGCCCTTGGCTCCGGCCTCGGCTTCGCGCTTGCACTCATAATCATGGCCAGCATCAGAGAGAAGATCGAGCTGGCCGATGTGCCGAGACCGTTCAGGGGGCTGCCTATCGCCTTTGTGACGACGGGCCTGATCGCCCTGGCCTTTACGGGCTTTTCGGGACTGATAACTCTTTAACTGGTTTGAGTAAATATATTAATATATATATCAACGAGACTTAAGCCGAGGTGAAATGATGGCAGACATGGGAGCACAAGTTTTATTGATAATTCACCATCTTCTTCAGATGATCGCAAGTCATGTTCCGGTGCCGCTTGTGGCCGCCGCTGGAGGATCTGAGGGACACATAACCATCGATATCGGCTCGGTTATAAAATTGACGGTGCTTTTTGTCGCCGGTGTTGCCGTAGTTTTCGGACTTGGTTTGGCCGTTGCAGCAAAAAAATTCTCGGTCCAGGTGGACCCGAAGGTGCAAAAGGTAAGGGACGTTCTGGCCGGCGCCAACTGCGGCGCCTGCGGGTTTGCCGGGTGCCAGAGTTATGCAGAGGCGGTTGTGGCAAGGCCTGAAGTCTCCCCCAATCTCTGTACCCCGGGGAAGGCTGCCACTGCTGAAGCCGTTGCCTTGATAACCGGGAAGAAGGCCGAGGCAAAGGAACCTGAATTCGCGCGAATTATGTGCCAGGGCAGCTGGTCCAAGGCAGCGAAAAGGTTTAAGTACGAGGGGGTCCAGGATTGCCGGGCCGCCATCCTGGCCGGCGGCGGAGACAAGGCATGCAGGTACGGATGTCTCGGGTATGGTACGTGTTCGAGGGTCTGCCCCTTCGGCGCCATAACGATGACCGACGACCACCTCCCCTTTGTCGATATAACGAAATGTACGGGATGTCACAAGTGCGAGACCGCCTGTCCTACCAAGGTGATTGAAGTTCTTCCCGCTTCGAGGGAGGTTCTTGTCACGTGCCACTCAAAGGACAAGGGCGGCGACACCCGAAAAAACTGCCAGGTCGGCTGTATCGCCTGCGGTATATGCGTGAAGGTTTGTCCCTTTGAAGCTCCTTCGGTAGCAAACAGTCTTTCGAGAATAGACCTGAATAAGTGCACGGTATGCGGACTCTGCGTTTCGAAATGTCCCACGAAGGCGATCACGGACTTCATACCCAAGAGGTCCAAGGCTGTTGTCAAGGAAAACTGCATCGGATGCCAGATCTGCGCCAAGGTTTGTCCTGTAAACGCTCCTTCCGGGGAACTGAAGAAGATGCACGTGATAGACAAGGACAAGTGCATAGGATGCGGCATATGCACCGCGAAATGTCCTGTGCAGGCTATAGGCGGTACCTTCAATGCGGCTGAAGTGTTCGCCGCAGCAGCGGAGAAAAAGAAGAAGAAGGCGGTCGCCGCCTGATTAGAGACTTGATCATGCTCAAGGGGCCTTACCTGAAGGCCCCTTGAGAACTTGACCTCCTTCCTTGATGTAAGGTAACTTTAGTTATGAGTTTGCTTATGACTACTGCCGCCCTTGTCGCGGGCATTGCAATAATGACAGTTTTGGTTAATCTTCCCTTTGGGCACTGGAGGAAGAAGACGCGGAAGTTTTCTTTCAAGTGGTTCCTTTACATACATCTGCCCATCCCGCTCATTTTTCTCGCCCGGATATCAGCTCATCTTGGTTTTGTCTACGTGCCGATATTCGTAGCGGCCGCAGTGGCCGGGCAGGTGATCGGCGGGAGAATATAGAGTCGGGGGAAATTGCTCGCTGCCATCCTCTCAAGCCCCGGGAATATCGAACTAAGAGAGATCGGTAACCCGCGGCCCTCCGAAGGTGAGTTGCTCATAAAAATTAAGACATCGCTTACCTGCGGGACCGACCTCAAGGCCTTTCTTAGGGGGCATTCGCTGATCCCCATGCCCGGTCCTTTTGGGCATGAGTTTTCAGGGATCGTGATCGACAAGGGTAAGGGCGTCCGCAAGTTCAGGATCGGTGATCCTGTCATGGCGGTCCACAGTGCCCCCTGTCTTGACTGCGACTACTGCCGGAAGGGTCTCTTCAACCTCTGCTGTAATATTATGTCCACGAAGGTGCTCGGTGCCTTCGCGCAATATATCCTGCTTCCCCGACACATCGTGAGTCAGAATGCCTTCATCAAGCCGGGGTGGGTGAGTTTCAGCGAAGCGGCCTTTCTCGAACCGCTTGCGTGCGTTGTGCACGGGATGGAGCCGCTGAGTATCGGGAAAGACGACACCGTCTTTATCATCGGAGCCGGTCCCATCGGTCTGCTGCACCTGCTTCTCGCAAAGTCCAGGGGGGCTAGGGTCCTGATTACGGGGCTTGAGGAAGAGAGACTGAAGACCGCCAGATCGATGGGTGCGGACCTCGCATTCGAGCCTTCCCGGGCTGTCGGATACGTCAGGGATTTTACGGGAGGGATGGGCGCCGACTTTGTATTCGAATGCACCGGTCAGCCTGCCATATGGGAATCTTCCGTGGGTTATGTACGAAAAGGCGGGACGGTGGTGCTCTTCGGCGGATGCAAGCCTGGGTCCAGGGTGAAGTTTAATGCCGCGAGACTCCATTATGACGAGATAACTGTGAAAGGGACCTTTCATTTCACTCCCGGGGATGTAAAAAAAGCCATGCTGCTCTTGAAAGGGGGGAAAATAAGAGTCAAGAAGCTGATTTCAGGGACCTATGCACTCAAGGACATCGGCGTGGCATTTCAGAAACTGATGAAAGGCGAAGGAATAAAATACGTGATCGTTCCGTAGTGATTAACAATCAGCGTGTGTCTGCATTCTTCCTTTTCAGCAGTTCCGTGAAGCTGATCGCGTTTCTTACGGCCGAGGCGCCGTGACAGTTGTTGAACATCGTAAAAACTGTACTGGCGGCAGCGGCTGCCTCCATGACAGACGGCGCGAATTCACCCAGCTCGGCATCTGAATAGAGATAATCGTATCTGAGCGAAGTCTCTATTCCTCTCCTGAGCCAGTTTTCCCTGTTTCGGCCGTGGAACCTGAAATAGGCCATGTCCGTTGTCACGGCAGGCATGAAAGGAACTGTCGCCAGGCTGCCATACCGGGGCTCGTCGGCGGCCACATATGT
>JARRRD010000005.1:0-6718 GCA_037381085.1 Candidatus Sulfobium sp. | reverse complement strand
GCCAGCTGCCATGTCTGAATTCCACCGCAATATCCAATCCATTCATCAGTCTCTTGCAGTCAGTCAGGGTGTCCATATTAGCCGGACTGTAGTGAAACCACGGCGGGAACTGAAATACTATGACACCCAGCTTGCCCGCCCTTACGAGCGGTGAAAGCGAATCCCTGAATCTCCCGGCGATGGAATCGAGCAAAGCAGCGTCTTTCACATAAACGTACTTCCTGTCCCTGTCGGCGGGCGGAAGTGATTCCGCGATGCCGGGCGGCAGTGTTTTCGGGTCAACGCCATGGCCTGTCAACGCTCCATATGCCTTTATGTGAAATATGAAGTTCTGCGGCGTCCTCTCCGCCCATAGCGAAGAAGTAGACGTGCCGGGGATGGCATAGTAAGTTGAATCAACCTCCACGGTCGAGAAATTCCCTGCGTAATACCGTAGACGGTCTTCGGCTGTCCTCATTCCCTTCGGGTAGAATTCTCCGCTTTTTATGAGAGATTTTTCGGTCCAGGAACACGTTCCGACCCTGATCACGATCTCCTCCCTGTTCCGGCTTCGCCGGGGTTGGGTTATTATATCAGTGTTGCCTGTGGTTGACCATTCGCTCCGAGAGACTCTCTCGAGCGACATTGAGAGCGGACAAAAATGCTAAAATATGTAAATAATTCAGGGATGGTATGATGAATTATAAAATCCCGCCTGACATCCTTTTTCCAGATCGCGAAAGCTTTCGGGACTCTTTGGCAAAGATGCGTCAGGGGAGATCTTCTGATTAACGTCAGTTAAATTATGAGACCCTTAATATGAGCACTTATCTCTTCGGATAAGACAGATGAAGGTTGCAAGGCTTTACAGCTTCGACGACATCAGGGTAGAGGATATTCCCGTGCCGGAAATGGGAAATAGGGATGCCCTTGTTAAGACGCGGTCCTGCGGAATCTGCTCCGGTGATGTGATGCCTTGGTATATCGAGAAGAAGGCCCCGGTTGTGCTTGGCCATGAGCCGGCGGGGGAAGTTGTGGATGTCGGGAAGGATGTCACCTCTTTCAGAAGGGGTGAGAGAGTATTCACCCACCATCACGCTCCCTGCTTCACCTGCAGGTTCTGCAGGCGAGGCGATTACGTTCATTGTTCTGCCTGGAAAAATTCGCGCATCGTACCGGGCGGAGTTTCCGAATATATCCTCATTCCCTCCCTGAATCTCGAAAATGATACCATCACGCTTTCTGACGGTATGAGCTTCGAAGACGGAACGCTGGTTGAGCCTGCGGCGTGTGTGGTCAAGGGATTCAGGCGCGCCCGCATCCGCCGGGGAGATACCGTGTTTGTCATGGGGCTCGGCGTAATGGGCATGATACACCTGCTTTTGGCGAAGCATTTCGGCGCAGGCAAAGTCATATGCGCCGACATGGTGAAGTTCCGTCTCGAGAAGTCGCTTGAATTCGGCGCTGACGACGTTATTGACATATCGGTGCATGATACGGTCGAGAGTTTGAGAGACATTACCAAAGGGGAAATGGCAGAACTTGTCGTTGTCGGCCCCAACAGCGCGGACGCCATGCTGCAGGGTTTGAAATGCGTCAGGGCGGGAGGGCAGGCCCTTTTCTTTACCCCCGCAAAACCGGGCGAGAGACTGATTATCGACCCCAACTATCTCTACTTCAACGATATAAATATCATCACGAGCTACTCCTGCGGACCGACTGACACTGCGGACGCCTTTGAACTGATCGAAAAGGGAGTTGTGTCGGCGAAGAAGCTGGTTACGCACAGGTTTCCTGTTGAAAAGACGTGCGATGCCTTCAGGCTTACCGCGGCCGCAGGTAGTTCCCTGAAGTGCGTCGTGAATTTTGATTAAACGCGGGAACTTTTGACAATGAAAGGAAAATCCGAAACGTCATTCTGTGAGATGCCGCGAAAGAAAAGGGCCGTGAGGGGAAGGGGCAATCGGTCTGTCTTATACCGGCATAAGGGCGGGTGCAGGTGGGAGGGCATCGAAGATGAGCGATACAAGGTGGAAGACGGTGGGTGGGCGGATGTCGTAAGAAGGGTATTGATAGGGACGCATGGGGAATCGACCAAATTCCATGTGAGGTATTTCGAGATCTCTCCGGGCGGATTCAGCAGCCTGGAGCGGCACGGACACGAACATGTGGTGATATGCATAAGAGGCGGAGGTATTGTGCGGACCGGCAGAAGGAAGAGGAATATGGGGTTTCTAGACACCCTTTACATATCTCCCGATACGGTGCATCAGTTGAGTAACCCCTTCGATGAGCCCTTCGGTTTCTTGTGCGTCGTGAACGCCGACAGGGACAGGCCTGTAGTCTTGCCGGAGAGCGACGACGGCAACACCGGGTAACCTTGTTTTGTCGGGAGGCATTATTTTATTATATATGGCTACGTAACATAGACCGGTTCCATGGAAAAGGCAAAGAACAAGACAATAACTGACAGGATATGGGGCCTCTTCGCCTCCATCAAGTTCGCCGTAGTCATATTTTCATTAATAGCACTGACGTCGATTGTAGGAACGGTCATCGAACAGAACGCCGATCCGGCGAAAAACCTGAAGATCCTTGCAAAGTTTGTCGGCAAGTCCGGCGCACCGGCCGCCTATAGTGTCCTCGATAAGCTCGGGTTTATGGATATGTACCATTCATGGTGGTTTGTCACCTTCCTCCTCCTCTTCGCTGCCAACCTCATTATATGTTCGCTCGACAGGATCCCACGGATATGGAAGATCGTCAGGGAACCCATCCGCCCCCTTTCCCCCGAGCATGTAGCAAGGATGTCCATAAGAAGTACTTTCACTGTGAAAGCTAAGCCGGCCCACGTCAAGGATATTGCAACCAGGGCATTCAGGAAAATCGGGTTCAGACCTTCCGAATCCTCATCGGAAAGCGGGGTGCAGCTTTACGCTGAGAAGGGCAATTTCACGCGGCTCGGTGTTTATATCACGCATTCGAGCATACTCGTCATCCTTGTCGGAGCGATAATAGGCGTCGCCTTCGGTTTTAACGGGTACCTGGCGCTGCAGGAGGGAAAGATGTCGCCCTTTGCCTATCAGTCCAGCGACAAGAGGATACCCCTCGGATTCGACGTGCGCTGCGACAAATTCGAAGCGCAGTTTTA
The DNA here is from genome assembly GCA_037381085.1 of Candidatus Sulfobium sp. Taxonomy (GTDB): domain Bacteria; phylum Nitrospirota; class Thermodesulfovibrionia; order Thermodesulfovibrionales; family UBA6898; genus JARRRD01. The sequence goes on along the minus strand of JARRRD010000005.1, from coordinate 3,588 downwards.
CGGGGATACCGACATGCCGAAAAGCTACAAGAGCTGGCTTAGTATCTGGAAAAACGGCGTTGAAGTGGCAAAGAAGACCATTGTTGTAAATGACCCTCTTACGTATAACGGTATTACCTTTTATCAAGCGAGCTTCGGCACGGTGGAGGACAATCTGGAGAATGGCATCGTGATGCTGAGACTGGTCGCTAAAGACGGGAAGTCGCAAGATTTCAACACGAGGCTGGGTGGCAGCTTCACCATCCCGGATTCGGGAATAGAAGGGCGTATCACAAATTTCAGCCCGGCTCTTACGGTGGACCGGTCGGGAAAGCCTTTCACATACAATCAGAATATGGTTAATCCGGCGATATTCGTGGAATTTTCGGCGCCGGGAGGGAAACACTATTCCGGCTGGATCTTCAAGAGGTTCCCGCAAACCTGGGACCTGCCGGACGGCAGTAAGGTGGAGTTCCTGGATTACTGGGGCGTCCAGTACACCGGACTCCAGGTCAGGAAAGACCCGGGTCAGGGGATTGTTTATGTTGGATGCTTCATCCTGGCGTTCGGTCTTTTTGTCTCGTTTTTCATGAGCCACAGGCGTATATGGATGTATATTGTTGAAGAGAAAGGCGGCTCAAAGATACTGATAGGGGCTTCCGCTCACAGAAACAGGGCAGCCTTCGAGAAAAAGATAGAAAAGCTGGCCGCGGCTCTCGGCTCCGGCCAGAAAGGGGAATAATGATGGACAGTTCATTCTTTTTTGGGATTTCTACAATCGCGTATTTCCTGGCCATGGTGACATATATAACCTATCTCGGGTTCAAGAAAAAGCAGATCGGCTTGGTTGCCACGGCCATAACGATAACCGGCTTTGTGTCGCAGACCATCGCACTCGTTCTCCGGTGGAATGAGTTTTACGCCATCGAAAAGAGTTTCCTTCGGGCCGTGCCGCTCACCAACCTGTATGAGTCGCTCATATTCTTCGTATGGTGTCTCATACTTGCATATCTTGTAATAGAGTTCAAGTACAAGAACCGCTCGTTCGGAGCCTTTATCACTCCCGTCGCCGGCCTTGCCCTTGCCTTTATCGATCTTTCAGGCATGTCGAAGAGCATTGAACCACTTGTCCCGGCTTTACAGAGCAACTGGCTTCTTGCCCACGTCATGATGAGCTTTATTTCCTATTCGATGTTCGGCATATCCTTCAGCACCGGTCTCATGTACCTCATCGTTCGGACCGAAAAAAGGAATGAGCCTGCGTACATTTTCTGGACGGTGATGCTGAGTATCTTCATAATAGTTCTTGCAGCAATGGGTCTTGATTTTCTCACTTTCAAGGTGGGGGGACAGAGCCAGCAGCAGTTCTTGAAAAGTTATCTCTTCAAGGCGACCTTCCGAAACAGTTCAGGGTTTGTAGAGTCGGCAAGCTGGGTCGTATCGGCTTTTTTCATTTTCCTCGTCTGGAGATATGGCGGGATAATGAAGAAGGTCATAAAGGGCTTTAACATCTCCGCGGAGATATTGGATGAGATTACTTACAAGTTGATCGCTATCGGGTTCCCGATTTTTACTCTCGGCGGGCTCATATTCGGGGCCCTGTGGGCCAACCAGGCGTGGGGCAAATACTGGAGCTGGGACCCGAAGGAAACATGGTCGCTGATCACATGGTTCCTTTACGCCTTTTATCTGCACAGCCGTCTTATGCGAGGCTGGAGAGGCAAGAAGGTTGCTATGGTGGCGGTCATTGGCTTTGTGGCGGTCATCTTTACCTATCTCGGGGTGAATCTGCTGCTTTCCGGCCTTCACAGTTACGGCTCCCAGTAAGGGATCTGCAATACTTGTGTTGCGCGACTCTTTTTCTTTGGAGCATAACGGCGACCGTCTGAAGAAGATCGTGGCGACTCCACGCGCAGACTGGCTGCGAGGATCTTTCTTGTCTCCCTTTTCACGGAAGAGCTGCCTAATTTGTACTTGACTAATACCGGTAATTTAAACAACAATAACTGCACCCTATGAAAGCCTTGGTAACGGGAGCTACCGGCTTCATTGGAAGCTACCTTGCGGAAGCCTTGCTGAAGAGAGGTTACGAGGTGACCTGCATCGCAAGAAGTACTTCCAATCTCAGGTGGATAGAACACCTTGATCTGCAATATATTTCCTGCGATCTTGCCGATATCGATTCCTGTGCCGGCCAGGTGAGGGATTTCGACTACATCTTTCACCTTGCGGGACGTACAAAGGCGACGACAGAGAGAGAGTTTTTCTCGGCAAATGCCGTATGTACCGACAAACTGGCAAGAATTGCCGCCGAGAGGAATCCCGGCCTGCGAAGGTTTGTCTATATCAGCAGCCTGGCTGCCGCCGGACCGAGTAACGACGGGGTCCCGCTAAAGGAAGATTGCGAACCGAAGCCGGTTTCCTTTTACGGAAAAAGTAAACTCGAGGGCGAAAGGGCCGTACTTGGTTACAGGGGCGATATGCCGGTGACCGTGCTGAGACCGTCCGCAGTCTACGGGCCGCGAGACGCTGATTTTCTCGTTATGTTCCGGATGGTAAAGAGAGGGTGTCCGATGAGATGGTTTATACTAGCGGGGACATTGTCGGGGCGATATCTGCGGCGCTCGAAACGAAACCGTTGAAGATAAGGCTGCCTCTTTCGCTTGTGCCCTTTGTCGCATGCGTGGGTGAAAAAATTAACAAAAAGAGTATAATTAATAGTGACAAGGCGAGGGAGCTTCGTTTTTCGAACTGGACCTGCGATGTCGGCAAGGCAAGAAGCGAACTGGGATTCAGTTCAAAAACAACATTGATGGAAGGGGTAAAATGGACGGCAGACTGGTACAAAATTCACCGATGGCTATAGAGAGAAACTCAGACCTGTTCGATAAGTGTTACCGATTTACCAAGGCCAAGGAGCTGATGGCAGTTGAATTGTACCCGTACTTCAGGGTCATAGAGAGTGCCCAGGACCCTGAGGTCGTGATGGACGGCAAGAGGATGATAATGGTGGGTTCGAACAACTACCTGGGACTCACGAACCATCCTGCAGTGAAGGAAGCGGCGCTGGCGGCGGTGAGAAAGTACGGTTCGGGATGCGCCGGTTCCAGGTTTCTGAACGGCACGCTGGACATACATGTCGCGCTTGAAGAGAAACTGGCGAGGTTTATCCGGAAGGAGGCCGCGCTAGTTTTTTCAACCGGGTTTCAGGTGAACCTCGGCGTAATTTCGGCCCTGGCCGGGAAGGACGACGTCATCATAATCGACAAGATGGACCATGCGAGCATTATAGACGGCTGCCGTCTCTCCTATGCGGAGGTGCGGAAGTTCCGGCACAACGACATGGCTGACCTTGAGAGGATACTGGTTGAATACAGGGAGCGCAGGAAGATGATAGTGGTTGACGGCGTCTTCAGCATGGAGGGAGACATTATCAACCTGCCCGACGTTGTTTCCCTTGCCAGGAAGTATAACGCGAGAATCATGGTCGACGATGCCCACGGCATAGGTGTCCTCGGCAAGACCGGCCGGGGGACGTCGGAACATTTCGGACTCGAAAAGGAAGTCGACCTCATAATGGGGACCTACAGCAAGTCCCTGGCTTCGATC
>JARRRD010000004.1:0-73804 GCA_037381085.1 Candidatus Sulfobium sp. | reverse complement strand
CAATACCAAAAGAGGGCATGAACAGGTTCGACCTCCAGCAGCGCTCGCCTGAACTTACGCCAGCGTGCTGGATCAGGAAGGTATCGGGCGGAACGGACCTTTTCGGCCGGCTATGGTGGGACAGACCGGCCTTTACCATTAGAACCGAATTCTTTAAACCGGAGAAGGGCAGGTATCTTCATCCCCAACAACACCGCCCCATTACTCATCGTGAAGCGGCAAGACTGCAAAGCTTTCCGGACAGCTTCGTATTCAAGGGGACGAAGATCGAAATAGCGAAACAGATAGGCAACGCGGTTCCGCCGCTCTTAGCTGCTCGTATTGCCGATATTGTGCATGTACTCCTAATCGCCGGCAAGAAGTGCAAGAGTGGACGTCTTCAGCAGGCATAAACGCAGTTGGATAATGTCCCGCGTAAAGGGCACTGATACCTTACCGGAGCGCCGCGTTCGAAGTCTGCTGCATGCGATGGGCTATCGTTTCCGATTGCATTACTCGGCCCTGCCGGGAAAGCCAGACATAGTTCTCCCACGACATAGAAAAGTTATCTTTGTTAATGGTTGCTTCTGGCACGGGCACAAATGCAAGAGGGGCGCTCTCCCTGAAACGCACAGGGGATTTTGGGAGGAGAAAATCCTTAAGAACAAGAAAAGGGATCAGCGCAATATAAGACAATTGAAAAAAATGGGATGGAATGTTCTCACAGTCTGGCAGTGCCAGACAAAAAATATTGAAAAGCTCACAGCTAAAATTCTACAATTCATGGATTTATAAAGGAAATTCAAAAATTGCCGAGAAGACCGAAACCGTCTGAGCCCGAAGAGATAAGAAATCGACTTATCGAGATCCTGGTCAATTTCAAGGATTATTTGAGAAAGCCCGATCTTCGGAAAAAAGTATTGTCCCTAATTCCTGCTTTTCACCTGCTTCGGGATCTTGGGTGTTCACTTATGCCCGAGGAAAAAGCTTCTGCGGCTAGGGCTAGAATTCTGGCTTACTTCCGCAGGTATCCAAAAACCGTTATCCATGGAGATGAGCTGATGGTAGTATCGGGAATTCAGGAATGGGCAAGGCGACTGAGAGAACTGCGTCGACAATATGGTTGGGTCATTGCTTCAGGGGTAACGCTAAACGAAATGGCAGCCGAAGACGAAATCACCATGGGGGAATTAGCATCGGCCTCGTTGAAGCCCGAGGAATATATCCTGTTGGCGGAAGAGCAGGACCGGGAAGCGGCCCTGCGTTGGCGCATTGCTAACGATATACGTAAGAAGAAAATCAGCGTGCAGAAAAAAATTGAAGAATTTTTGCGTGCAAATGTCGGTCGCGCTGTAACAGGCGAAGAACTTCGCTATGTGGCAAACGACAAGACGGAGTGGGCTAGACGAGTCCGCGAATTGCGGACTGAGCAGGGATGGCCCATAGTAACCCGTAATACCGGCCGCCCGGACTTGCCGATTGGCGCGTATCTACTTGAGCAGGCTCGGCAAAGCCCGGTGCATGATCGTAAGATCCCTGACCCGGTGAGACGAGCCGTCCTTGTGCGAGATGGTTACAAATGTCAAGAATGTGGTTGGACACACAAACAGTGGAATCCATCCGATCCGAGACATCTTGAACTACATCACAGAATGGCGCATGTGCGCGGAGGTGAGAATACAGCTGATAATCTCGTTACTCTGTGTACCATTTGCCACGACTCGGTTCATAGAAAAGAGAAAGAAGGCGACTCCTCTTGAGGGTTAGCTAATTCGACCGTTACTATAATAGCGGGGACAGGCCGATTTCATAAAAGAGATCATTAAAGAAAAGCACTGAACGACAGCAGACATCATCGGGCCTGCTTCGTTATTATTACTAACGCTTCCCGAGCACGAGAGTTTTTTGATCGAGGAGCAGCTAAGATTGATGAAGTCAGAAGGCAAGGACGAAAATGATTCTACGTAGTACAGCCATTTTCATCTATAGCGCTCCCAGAAACTGGGCTGTAATTAATGATCTCAGGCTGGAAATGAGGCTCGAAAAATACTTAATGGAAATAATGAAGATGCGGGAGGCAGCGAAGTGAAACCTTCTATTATTAGGCAGTTGCGCCGGCAATATCACAAGAATATATGCGCAAGTGTTCTGGGGCTTCGTCCGAAAAGGAATCGTCCCTCTAAGAAGAAAAATGTCTCAAGTAACCAGACTATATACTCCAACGCGGATGCCGATAGTGCTACGAGTGTGGCGCTGGCGAAAGGCTTGGCTGAGCGACTTGGTGGTCCTTTTTGCAGCAAGCCTCCTTCCGCTCAGGCAACTGGGGCACTTTTTTCCAGCATAACAAAGGAATTCTTGCATGACGCTTTTAGGCTGCTGCTTAATGTACGGCCTGGATCATGGCATTTTTCCGTGAGCCAGGCGCGAAAAGGGATTGGTCTATTTTATCAGTACGAACACCTCGCGGTGCTACAGTCCGTATTGAATGAACATGTCGACTTGCAGGCGTCCCTAGGTGGCGACTATTTGATTACCCCCGATATTGTCGTTTCTAGAAGTCCCTTGCGTAACGAAGTAATTAACGCAGGATTTAAGGGAAAGACGGCTATCGTCTCAGCTGATGAGAAAAATATCTTCTCTTACACCGCTGAGAGAGGAGAATTATTCGGCTAGCTATCACCTCCGCCATGCCAGCATATCATGCAAATGGACTATGCGAAGCGATCGGGCACAGAATACTCGTACCGAAGCGCTGAACTTGATCCGCAATAGAAAAGGTAGGGCACCCAACATTGTTGCTGTGACATTTGAGCCGCTGCCTGCACGGCTGGCTTCATTGGCTCTAGGAACTGGTGATATCGATTGCACCTACCATGGCGCGCTCCATGAGCTTCTGGATGCTGCAAAGAATAGCCCCTATCAAGACGCTTCCGAATTATTGGAGCTGATGGTCGATGGAAGAAGATTGAGAGATATTAGCGACCTGCCGTTTGACCTCGCAATTTGATTCTGCAAAATAACAGTATGGAGTATTGCCTTGAATTTACATTAGAATAATATGTTGGCGCACATGGGGCCAACTCGTTAACGACAAGCGGTATAATAAGAATATCAGGATTCATTGTGAAGGGGGTTCACATGAAGGGGCCAGTATTATTCTTCCTATTCTTCTGCTTGACTGTCAATTGTATCGCGGCAGAGAAAGTTTACACCAACTCCGACTTAAGAGCTCAGTCGCCTACTTATAACAAATACACTCTTCCAGCAACTCCTCAGCCGAACGGGCAGGCCCGGGGAACCTATGAGCAAAGCCAGCCGTTTTCTCAGCATAATCCTAAGACCAATAGCTATTCCACCTCAAACAGGGCGCCGGTCCGAACGACCACTCCAATAAATACTTATCAAGCACGGCTCCAAGCAGCTAATCGCATCATCGCAGAGGCCTATGCCCGGGCTACCATTTATATGCTTCTCCTCTATGGTATTCCCTTCTTGATCGGGCTCCTCTGTCTTATAGATATTTTACGAAGCGATTTCGCAGGCAATAATAAAATAATATGGTTGTTGGTTGTGCTCTTTCTTCCTCTTGTTGGTGCGATTCTCTACTTCTTTATGGGTAGTGATCAGAAAGTCCGGCCCGAAGACGACGAAGAACCAGTGGTACGGTTGATCTAGGGCGTGAGGCATAGACAGCTGTGAAAAAATGGTCGAGGAAAGAACTGATTGTCGCCTTTAACCTTTATTGCCAATTGCCTTTTGGCACAATTCACAGTCGTAATCCTCTTATCAAGCTAGTGGCAGAGAAGTTGGGTCGGACATCTTCATCGCTGGCCATGAAGATGCTGAATCTTGCAAGTCTTGATCCTATGATAATAGAGAGTGGGCGACACGGATTAGGGAACGCATCTAATGCCGACAAATCGGTCTGGGATGAATTTCACAAGGATTGGGAAAGACTAGCGCTGGAGAGCCAGTTATTTCTTAAGAATGAAAAAATAATTCCTGCGAAAGAGCTATCGCGTCTTAGACCGTTAGATTTCATAGGGGAGACGAAGAAAGCCACCGTTGAGGTCCGGTTGAAGCAATCTTTTTTCAGACAGGCCGTACTGAGCAGTTACCAAAGCCGTTGTTGTATGACCGGCCTGGACGACCCCAGATTGTTAATTGCGAGTCATATTGTGCCTTGGAGCCGGGACAAGGCAAACAGATTAAACCCTAGTAACGGCCTATGTCTTTCCGCCCTTCACGATAGAGCTTTCGATCAAGGCTTAATAACCGTTATGCCGGATTTTAAAATAAGAGTATCCAAATCTTTATATCGCTCCAAGACGAAATTCTGCGAGACGGCATTGCTGGCTTTAGATGGCAGGCAGATTTCCTTGCCGGAAAAATTCTTGCCGGCACCCGAACTCTTACAACTCCATAATGAGAGATTTTTATCCAATGAAATCACCTGAGAACATCAAACTTACATACCTTTACAGAGACGCTTCAAATTATAAAGCGTGGGGCGACGTTATCTTTACTAATCAGGAAGGTTCGTCACTTCAAGTAATTGAGAAAAGTCTCACTGGCTGCTTCTTGGACGGAATATTTTTTGTAGCCTCGCAAGTCGGTATTCCTGAAGTTTTTCTTTTTCATGAGTACCCCTTTTCAGAAGATGATCACTTCTTTCATGAGTTCTTCTCAGTAGAGTGCAGTAACGACCAAGCTACCGACCCGAAAAGGCGCTCTGCAAAGATGTTCATTGATCAATGTAAACGCGTCAGCAGAAGAGGTTGGCAACCTAAGAGAACGGAGAAAGGCGGAGGGGTCCGCCCTTGAAACGTGAAAGTTTTCCTGAAGACATCCCAAACAGCTGCTGGGGGTCAGGTCTTTTTTCTTGCACACGGGCTCAAATTCGCTCTTCTCTGCCCGACTTGACTGTTGACATGTAATCTGCAAGCTCACAATAACTCAAGCCCTTTGCGGTATTGCTGCAATGTGTGATACATTGGGGAAAGGCGGAGGGGTCTGCCTTTGTCAGAAGGGCCAGGGCGGGACCGCGATGGATCAGTTAACTTGTTTATGTCTTTTCCCGCGCATCTGAGCGCCCGCTCCAAGCCCCGGGGTATCTCCTTTCAAAGAGAAGCTTACAGTGCTGCCGGAGGATCTTTTCAAGTCTCATCCTGCAGAACAACAGCCTCAAGGGCTTCATTATCCATATCAGAACCTCCCTGGTTAATGTATCAGATTTCATTCCCGCAACGCACGACATGCAGACTTATCCATGTTATAATACTGTTATAACATCCACATCTTCAGGAGGAGCCATGCACAGGAAGATTTGCACCATCGGCAACAGCAGGGGGATTTCGGTCCCGGCGGAGTTTCTGGGGAAACTTGAACTGAAGGTCGGTTCGGAGGTTGATGTCAGACTCGATGAGACTGAAACAAGGCTCATCATCGAGCCGGTGAGGAAGGAGAAATATCCGCGAGGTCTCGACAGGAAATTTGTCTCGCAGGTGAAGGAATTTATCGAAAAGTACCGGCCCGCCCTGAAAGAGCTCTCAAAGAAGTGAAATATCTTTCACCGGAGCAGGTCCTTTTCATTCACAGCAGGATAATTGACGAGACAGGCGGAGCCCATGGCGTCCTCAACATCGACCTTCTCCGTTCGGCCGTCGCACGGCCGAGGGCGACCTTCGCCGGAAAGAATCTTTACCCGGACATCTTTCACAAGGCGGCGGCCCTGATGGAATCCCTGGCGCGCAACCATCCCTTTGTCGACGGCAACAAGAGAACGGCGATCACATCGGCCGGCATTTTCCTCGCGCTGGACAGCCGCAATCTGACGGCCGGCCAAAAGGAACTTGAACGGTTCACTCTCTCTGTTGCGACGGGCAGGACCGCATTGGATCATGCCGTTACCTGGTTCAGAAGGCATGCATTGTAAACGGCATAGTAGTCAGGAGCTGGTAACAGGGTTGCATAGGTGGTGTCGGCCGGGACGTTGATGAATTAGTGAACTTATCTAGGGCTTTTCCCGGCGACGACCGAGTTGACTTATTGCTCTGGTCGCGGGCAGCTCTCGGGCGCTTCGGTGTATTCAAAGGCAATGGGTGCAAGGGGCAAATGGTCAGGAGCCCTGAGGGGGGACGGTGCTCTGGGGGAAAAGCTAAGGGGCACTTGAACTGTTACATTTTATCTGACAACATTCTATGAATATTGAAGAAATCCGCAAGCGCCTGGCCAAATTCTCAAGAGCTCGTGACTGGGAACAGTTCGACAGCCCCAAGAACCTCTCCAGACAATGCGTATAGGGAGATTGTGTCCGCGCCGCGGACACAACTGGGAGGTTGAGGAGCCAGTGGCTCGCTGACGAACACTAGCGGGGAATATCGAACTCCAAAGAAGTATAGAAAAAGCATTCTGATATAGAATAGAATTATCAAAGGAACCTAAGATGGCAAAGCACATGTCGAACTGCCAAAAGAGAAATAACCGAGTCTTGCACGAGAAATACTAAACTGTGAGGACAGTAGTAGGTTGAGATTTGAATGGGACCCAGCTAAGGAACTCACTTTTTTGGAGGCCTGCTTCGTATTTAACGATGAATATATGCTTTCCATTTATGACGAGGAGCATTCGGAAGATGAAGAAAGATGGATTACGCTTGGCGCGGTCGGCGCGCGAATTTTGGTCGTTGTCCATACATACAGAAAAGTTAAGGGCAAGGAAGTAGTAAGGATCATATCTGCCAGGCTATCTACCAAGATTGAAGAAGAACAGTATTTTAAAAGGAGAGGCAAATAGATGAAAAAAGAATACGATTTTTCGAAGGCCGCGCAGGATAAATTTTATAGACCCATGCAGAAACTTGAGATACCAGTCTATCTGGATAAAGAAATTAAGGAATTCTACAGCAAGAAAGCCTTAAGCAAGAACGTGGATCTGGACAGGATCGTAAATAGAATTCTGCGCAAAGAGATGGAAATGCTCAAGGAAATTGAGGCCCAATAATACTTCCGACACAATAAAAAGAAATAGCGGACGAAGATGGGACAAGCCACAATTATAGAAACGCGGGCGGGGTCGCGTCTTGAATCTTGCGGTTCGTGCGGAAAGCCCGGGTCAGACTTGACTATTGATATTTGATCCGAGGCGGGAAAGCTCACATTGTATTATCAACAAAACAGCCCCTTTCTCAACACGATATTTACGGCAAGGCCATTTCAGGGTGCAGAGCCCGAGGCAGCAAAGTTCCTGTTCATCGGTCTCGATGCAAACTACGATGAACATATAGAGACGTCCCGGCAAAGAGTAGCGGCAAAGAGGGTCAGGTCTTTCATCTTGCATGTTTTGACGGACTAGAACATGTTTCAGCCATGATTCCCTGATGAAATCCAGGGACACATTCCGTATTATCTTAACACCTGTTACAGACCCGGGATCTTTTCTGTGCGCATGTCGGCCTATCTCACACAGTAATTCCGGAAGAACGTGGCTACCCGTACCGGATATCACGACCGCCGGCGTTATCGTTTCTCTGTTTACCGGAAATTTGAGAAGGAAAAAGCAAAACTGAAAAACTGTCTGGTTGAGATCTCATCTGCCGGATGCACGGCCGGGAGGGCGCGGCTTATGGGGCCGGCGCCGTTCCTTTCTCCGTCTCGCGGTCGATCCTGTCGACCGTATCTGCATAACGGGGGTCGGAGGGGTTCAGCGCCAGCGCCTTTTGCGCAAGCCTCAGCGCTTCCCTGAGGTCTCCTCCGCGCGTATAAAGCACCCACGCCAGGTTATTGTAGGCGTCGGCAAGGTCCGGCTTCTTCTCGATGGCGGTGCGGTAGTATCGTTCCGATTCCGCGTAAGCCCCCACCGAGTAGCAGATATTTCCGAGATACACATAGGCTGCGGGAAGTTCCTTTGCCGCCTGCGTATACTCCCTGATAGCGTTCCTTGTTTCGCCCTTCTTCTCGTATGCCAGTCCAAGGTTCACATGCTCCTCAGGGCTCAGGGGATCGTGCAGCACTATTATGTGGGGGACCGCGCAGGATGCCACCGCCAGGGAGAGGAGGAACACCAGCATGATGAGGCGGTTCCTCAGGCGCTTCAGGGCTTCACCCGCCGTACCTGTTTCTTCTTTATCCACAGGCTCCAGTAGCCGGTTTTCTTCCAGGTCCTGAGAAATCTGTCGTTCCCGATAAACTCCCCCTGCTCCTTGCCCGAGTTTACGACGATACCGTTGCCGTCATACCCTGTGACCACCATGAAGTGATTCTTCTGCCAGACAGAGAAACCGTAATCGACCATGACGATAAGAGGTGAGCCCGCGGATATCTTTTCCCTCAGGTCGTTCATGCTGCCGGAATAATCGACCGCGGAAAATCCTTTTTCCCGGGCGTAGAGCACCATGTCGATCGTGAGGGTACCCCCGGCCGACCTGCTGAAGATGTCTTTTGCAATTAACCCGGGCGTCGTCCTGAGCCCGAGGTAACTGAATACTCCGGCAAGGGAAGCGGGGCCGCACTCGTAGTCCTCCTGCGGAAAGAAGGGAACATTTGTGATGACCAGGGCACGGTCGTGCACCGCAGGGGCGGACGCGCAGGCATACAGCATGAAACAGGCAAGGACAAGCGCGATCCGTTTCAGCGATATGTCTTTCATTTCCATAACTATACAAAAGATGAGGCAGGGCGGGAAAGTGCTCTCCGCCCCGCCGTCTCCAGGACCCGGAAAAGAAGGCTATTTAACGATTACCCTGTGACCTGTGAGCTGCAGCAGCAGCACCACGAGAATTGCGATTACCAGCAGCGTGACGACTATACCCAGACCGCCGTCTCCTCCCACCTTCAGGTTGTCGAGCCGCTGTGCCATCTTGTGCAGCTGCTGGTCGCTCAGCCGGGAGAGCCTGGCGCTGACCTCTGCCTGGGTAAGCCCCAACTCCGTAAGTCTGGTCTTTACCATCCTGGCTTCGAGGACCTTCTGGATGGTAGCGAGATCGGCCGCCCTGTCGGTCCGGGCAAGGGGTATGGCGGTTGAGGGGACAAAAGAGGCATCGACCCTCGGAACGACACCCAATATGAACATTGCGCACGCCAGGTATACTGCGATGGATCTCATGCAAGGAACCGTCACGATGTTCACCTCCTTTCCTGCAGGGTTCCAAATGAACGATTTCTCACAGTGTATCATTTGCGCGCGGCTTGTCAACTGGCCTTTAGAGGTAGTTTTTTTATTACGGTCGGCCGGCGTCTTCCTCGGGCTGAGCGGCCATAATCTGAAAGCGGCACAAAAGGAACTCGAAAGGTTCACGCTCTCCCTGGCGACGGGCCAGGTATCATTCGATTCCGCTGTTGACTGGTTCAGAAGACATGCACACCAAGGCGTTCGAAGGGATAAACGCGCCTCCGGGAAAGAGGAGGCCGATATATACGCAGGCTATCAAGGCCAATGACATCGAAAAGTCCATCATCAAGGTCCGGGTAGCGGAGCGGCTTGAAAAGGCCTTGATAAGATTGACGTTGCGCTCCAGATAAATCCCGTTCTCAGGCGGCGAATGCCGGTTTGACAGCGCAATAATATGTGATAAGCTTCACTAAGGGGCTACGTTTCTAATAAATGGCTCAAAATAAAAGAATTCGCTGAGCTCGCCAAGCCCTGGATTTCCCGGGTCCAGACGGGATGCAAAAAATGTCGTACAGAAACCGGAGCAGAAAAATCTAATACTGAGAGGTGTGCTATGGCAAATGTAAAGATAACTATCGACAGGGAAGAGTGCATCAGTTGTGAATCATGCTGGACCATCTGCCCGGAGGTCTTTGAACAGAGTTCCCTGGATGAATTTAGCCAGATCGTGGAAAAGTACCGGGTAGCTTCAGATCTGGCTCAAGGGGACGCACCCGAGGACTTGAGAGACAAGGTGCAGGAGGCCGCTGATTCCTGCCCGGTAGAGATAATCCATGTAGTGTAGCGGCAATAGGGGTCTTGTTCAAACGGCTGTAAGATAAGTACCTACATCAACCCCACAGATCATCCCACAAGAAAATCAGACAACTACCGCTAAACGAACTGCGGTTTTCCTGCTATATTGTAAGTCTGATCGATGTGAACGGGAACGGAGGTTCTGCGCCCGTTTCCCCCGGGCAAAGAACCTCTTTTGAAATCAGGCAATTACGCACCAACCGCAACGGAGGCAAGTCATGGCAGTCGGAGAACAGGTATTCGGATTCTATATTCCCACCGTCACCCTGATGGGCGTCGGTGCGCACAGGCAGACAGGAGACCGCGTCAAGGGGCTGGGCTGCAGGAAACCGCTCATTGTCACCGACAAGGGCATCGCAAAAGCCGGGATAGTGACAGCATTATCTCGCTGGGCGGGGGCAGCTCTCACGACTGCGGCAAGGCGGTCGGCGTCCTGGCCGCGAACGGCGGGAAGATTCAGGACTACGAGGGCATCGACAAATCGACGAAGGCCATGCCGCCGTTCATCGCGATCAATACGACTGCCGGCACGGCAAGCGAGATGACGCGGTTCTGCATCATTACGGACACGAAGCGCAAAATCAAAATGGCGATAGTAGACTGGAGGGTCACGCCGAATGTCGCCATCAACGATCCACTCCTGATGGCCGGCATGCCGCCTGCGTTGACGGCGGCAACGGGTATGGATGCCCTGACCCACGCCGTGGAAGCCTATGTTTCCACCATCGCCACACCGGTGACCGACGCCTGCGCGCTCCGGCCGAAGAACTTAAAGCGCGCCTGATGGTTAGATAGGGAGCGGCTTTAGCTGCAAGCAGACATGTCATGAGAGGACGGTGGAAGACACGCCGTGATGGACAGTCTACTAAAGGCGAGGGACGGAATTTCGGTAGTTTGTATATTTTTTAAAGAGTGAGAGGAGGCATGCGATGCAGGCAAAAGTGGTAACTTTCCAGATCAAGCCAGGTAGAAGGGATGAATTTATTCGCCTGTTTCAGGAGTTTGTCGTCCCGGGTGCAAGGAAACACAAAGGATTCAAGGGAGGTTTGTTATTGACGGATCCAAAAACAGGCAAGGGCACTTCTGTTGCTCTCTGGGAAACGGAAGCGGACATAATAGCAAGCGAAGCCAGTGGATTTTACAAAGAATGGGTGGCAAGGCTGAGTGACCTCTTTTCTGGGGCGCCGGCAAGGGAAATATATGAGGTCAGCAACCTTGTTAATCTTCAATTTAGCGGTGAATAATGAAAGGAGAGACATGCTGTCTTGAAAACGTGTGGTTGGGCATGGGGGCAAAGCTCATTTAGCGACACGTTACTCATAAAGCTCTTTGAATAATGGGAAGCGGTCGGGGTCGCCCGCAAAGGGATTTGGCCGGGATTCGTACTCTCCCCTTTTGTCATCTCCGTTCTGCTAATATATTTGCAATGAGACGCAAAATAAATTCATCCTCTTACCTTGCCGGGAACCATGGACCGCTATAAGGTCTGCCCCGGCTGCGGGGCCGAGTACTTCCTGCACATCGAGAAATGCGCCGATTGCGGCGCCGTCCTCCTCCTGCCAGAGGAGTACGAGAAGGCGCAGGAGGAAAAGAAACGCCTCATGGAGAAGGCCATCGAGAATGAAGTCGTGGTCAGGGAGGGCGACCTGGACTGGATGGGTGAACTCCACGCAGTCCTCATCGAATCGGGTATTCCCTGCACCGTCCGTTCCGATGCGGGCTGCAAGAAGAGCTGCTGCGGCGATAAATGCCGCCTGGTCGTGTCGCGGGAGGACGCCGAGCGGGCTCAGGTCCGCATCGAGCAGTACTTCATGGAAATGCATCCCGAGGTCCGCGCCTCCCACGAGCTGGCCAGCCAGGGCAAATGCCCGGCCTGCGGCTCCCCTGTTTCACCGGGCGACCGGGAGTGCCCTGACTGCGGCCTGATGCTCGTCATCATCGACGAGGAAGAAGAGGAAAACTAGCAAGCTGCCGCCATTCGGCCCAGCTCCACGTCAGCCCCTGTCTCTCTTTTATTCAACGCGGGGTCATTTCTTTATCCCCACGTTCATGACCAGCAGGACCAGACCGTCGGCGATCATGAAGAGGTTGAGGACCGCGCTCTGCGCGTGGAGCCTGCGGAACCTTGTCCTTGCGAGACTGTCCGGGGAGTCTCCCTCAAAGGAATGGACTTCCCGCTTCACCTTTCTTGCCTCGGGGTGGAGCCTGAAATTAACGTATAATGCCGCTATGACCGCAAGTGAAAGGAGCAGAAGGGAGACCCTGTAAATGACGGAGCCCCCGTAAGGGAAGGAGAAGAAAAACAGGACCAGTGCAGCCGCGCTGACCGCCAGGGTGAAGAGGAAATAGGAAGGGAAGAGCTTCCCGACGACCTCGCCCGCGGTGTCGCGCGGATAGGACCTGAAAATAACGGGCGTAAGGATGAACGTGAAAAGGGACGTGCCGCCGACCCATAGACTGAGGACTATCACATAGAGGGATTCCACCAGCAACCTCATGATAACAGTGTATACGGGAAAGCGACCAAGTGGAAGGCCGGCCGGATATTATGGGATATAATGAAAGCATGAACCGTGCGGCTTACATCCTGGTCGTCCTCTTCGTCATATCGGGCTTCGCCGGCCTCTCCGGAGCGGGAGCTGACAGATCCCCTGGAGGAGTCAGATCCCTTGTCGCGAAGGTTGTCGCAGCATACGGAGGAAAAGACGCCGTCGAGGGGATGAAGAGCGTCTATGCCGCCGGGAGCATCGAGGCGTTTATGCGGCGTGACCACGGCACCTATGAACTCTGCTTCATGAGGCCCCGGAAGCTCAGGGTCGAGACGAGGTACCAGCGGTCTTCTGAAACCAGGATCCTGAACGGCGACTCCGGGTACAGGGGAATGGACGGCCCTCCCTTTGCGAGGGCAAAGGGCGACAGCCTGCTTGCCATGGTTTATCAGTATAAACACTTCGACCTGCCCTACGGCCTTCTGAAAGGACTTTACTCGGTAAGCGTGAAGGGGAGGGAAGAGCTCGACGGGAACCCTGTGGAGGTACTGCACCTGACGGACAGCGAGGGGCCCCCGATGGATGTCTATATCGACACCCATACCTTTTTCATCGTGAAAGTGACCGGCTATTTTGACGTGGGAGGGGGCCGTTCGACCGCCCTGTCAGCCCTGTTTTCCGACTTCAGGAAGGTGGGGGACACGGTGTTTCCCTTCAGGATCACGAACTACGCCGGCGGTTACAGGATAGCAATTACGAAGATGAGAGTCTACAAGCTTAATCCCGCGATTCCCGGTTCCCTCTTCCAGCCCTGACCGCAGTCCCTGGCAGGCCCTTTATCCGCCCGCCTTCCTCTTTTTCTCCATGGTCACGCAGTAGAGTCCCCTGCCGTCCGACGCCGGCGCGAAGCAGGCATTGTCGGAGACGCATTCGGCGGGACGGCGGTCGCCTTCCCTCCAGCGCCTTACAAGCCGGGGCTCGCAGATGAGAGGCCTGCTCATCGAGACGTAGTCGGCGGTCCCCCGACTCACGAGCCCTTCGGCCACTTCGTAGGAGCGGATGCCGCCCACCAGGATAAGAGGGACCCGCACCTTTTTCTTGTAAAGCAACGCAGCCTCTCCGTAATAGACCTCCTCCTGAGGAGTCCTGAGCCTGCCCGGACGGACAGGGGAGAATTCTTCAGGAGATATCACGGTCCCGCCGGAAAACTCGATGGCGTCTACAGACGCCTTTTCTAGCATCGCCGAGACCTCCACCGACTCTTCACGCGTCATGCCTCCCTCAAGGAAATCCTCGGAGTTTATCTTTACCAGAAGGGGATATGACGGCCCCACCGCCTCCCTGACAGCCCTCGCCACCTCCAGCAGGAGGCGTGCCCGGTTTTCGATAGTGCCGCCGTAGTCGTCGGTCCTTTTGTTGAACGCAGGGGAGAGGAACTGGCTGAGCAGAAAGCCGTGCGCCGCATGAAGCTGGACCGCGTCGAACCCCGCCTGTTTCGCCCTCACCGCGGCCCCGGAGAAGTCCGATATGATCCTTGTGATGTCCTCCCTGTCCGCCGGCCGGCACTTGAGATTGTCTCCTTCTGACGGACCGACCGGTTCAAGTCCGGTGAGCGAGGAATTCGACGTGCATCCACCGTGGACCACCTGGAGTGCTATCTTCCCTCCCCCGGCATGCACCGCCCCGGCCATATCGCCCAGTCCGGCCAGCAGACTGTCGTCATGGGCGCCGAGCTGGCTTGAATTGGACCGGCCCGCGGGGCTGACAAAGGCGTAGCCGGTGATGATCAGCCCGACCTCTCCCCCGGCCAGTTCGGCCATCATCTCTGTAAGTCTCCGCGTGACGGAGCCGTCCCTTGCGGCAAGCCCCTCCCACGTAGCCGACCGCACGAACCGGTTTGCCGGCTCCATGCCGTTTATTGAAGTGCGTTCAAAGAGTTCAGCCATGTACTGCCTCCCGAAGTTATTCCGGTCCTCCACGATGATCCTGCCGCCTAGCCCTGCAGGAGAATGCCCTTCAGCTTCTCTGCGTAATCCCTGCTGGCGTCATCGCCGGTGACGATGTCTATTTCCTCCGGACCGCTCACCCCGAGGCCGAGTTCGACGGCCCTGCTGATCTGCTCCTGCCCGAAGATCCTCCTTCCCATGATCGCCTCGTTGCTGCCGAGGTCCTTCAGGACCGCCAGTCCGACGGCATCGACGGCGACCCGGTCCGTGCCCGCCAGCATGACGTCCGCCCGCTTCCGCTTTCCCGTCATGGGGCCGCCGTCGACAAAGGCCTCGATGCCGTCGAGCACGATCAGGGAGGGCGAATAGACCTGGTTTATCTCCGCTATCATCTTCCGCATGGAGAGGAACGACGAATGGAGTTCGGACATGTTGCGCTTGTGGGTAATGCCCACGGAAAGCTTCAGGGACATGGTGAAGACGCCGCCGTAGCCGTGTGTCTTGAGGCAGCAGGTCGAAACCACGCATGCGGCATCGAGCACGGGTTTCGCGACATCGAAGCCGTTGTTCCAGTGACTCCGCTCCGGCCGCATCCGGACCCATTGACCGCTGGGAAGGTCCTCGAAATTGATGAGCCCGACGTCATGCTCCCTGCAGATCCCGTCGACGCCCTTTTCCCTTATCACCCCTGCGGTGTCCGGTGGCCCGCTGCGTTCGCCGATTGTCAGCGAGGCTGCGCCCATCCGCCTGAGTTGCCCGATGAGGCTGATGAGCGTATCGTTGTGAGTGGAACCGGGGTACGGATCGGCCGTATTGAAGTTCGGCTTGATCAGTACCTGCTTCCCCTTCACCGGGTTGATCCCCAGGAGGTCCACGGCCGCCTTCACTCCGTGCGCCCGGTCGGAGGTGCGGACAAGTGTTATGCGCCCGGATTTCCGCCCGGGCGGCGTACCGCCCGACTGATGCTCCCTCTCGGGAAGACCCGACATGGAAACAATCATTGCCGAAGCCCCTATCATAAACTCTCTCCGGTTGATCATCGCTCCCCTCTATTCAGATGCTATCATATTCCCGCACTGCAATCCAATAAGGCCTGTGTCCCGCCTTCACGTTGATGAAATGGAACGATGAGTGATAGACTTGAACAGCGGCGATGAAAGACTTTTTTTGCAATCCGGCAACGAACCGCCATGTCTTTCACGTCGTGCAACAATACCTGGTGCGAGGTGTAGATATATGTCGAAAGTGTTAATTCACCCTGCCTCCTACGAGACGGTCCGGCAGGCCGTGGACAGGACCTTTGAACTTTTCCCCGTTGCATGCCGGGACAGGAATATCCTGATAAAACCCAACGTCCTCCGTGCGTCCGAGGCGAAAGACAGCATCGTGACCCACCCGGCGGTGCTTCGCGCGGTCGTTGAAAAGGTGGAAACGATGGGCCCTGCCTCGATCGTAGTGGGCGACAATCCCGGCCTCTACGATTACGGCTCGAACGAGGAAAGCTTCCGGAGGACAGGGCTGATGGAGGCGGCCGGGGGATATTACCGGAACATCGGAAACGACTCGCAGAAGGTCGCCTTCAATGACGAGTTCATGAGCGAGGTGATCGTCTCCCAGGCTGTGATGGACGCCGATGTCATCATCAGCCTGCCCAAATTCAAGACGCACGGCCTGACCGTAATGACCGGCGCGATCAAGAACAGTTACGGCTCCCTGCCGGGCGCGCAGAAGGCGATGCTGCACAAGGCGGCCGGCAGTCCCGAGCGCTTCCATGAGGTCGTGGTCGACGTCTTCCGGCTCCGGGTGCCCGACCTGTTTATCGTGGACGCCGTGGTGGGCATGGAGGGAAACGGCCCCGCTTCTCCGGACATAAGGCAGATCGGCCTGATGCTCGCCTCCGACAACGCGGTGGCCATGGATGCCGTCATCGCGACGATGATGGGATTGGATCCGGGCCGTCTGCGGTTCCTCCAGAAGGCGAAGGAGGAGGGGCTGGGAGACTACGATCTCAAAACCATAGAGGTCATCGGCGAGCTGAAACGGCTGCCCGGTTTCAGGCTGCCCCCGCTGGGCGGTGAGGCAACGGCCCACAACGAGGCGGTGCAGGAGCTGATCCACAGCAGGACACTGGTGCGGCCGGTGGCCGATCCCGCATTGTGCACGGGCTGCGGCACCTGCGTGGACCACTGCCCCGTATCGGCCCTGTCTTTTAATGACAATCTCCCCGTCGTGGAGAGCTCCAGGTGTATAGCCTGCTTTTGCTGCCAGGAGATCTGCCCCGAACGCGCCATTGCCCTGAGGTGACGGCGCCGCTGCCGGCATACGGCACGCGCACATCCTGAGCGGACTCCTGCAGCCGCCCGGCGTTTGTTCCGGGGCCTCCTTACCGAGGATATGCCCTATCTGCCGCCTTCACGGGAAAATGGCGGGCGGCAGACCGGTCTTCTGCCGCCCGCGATGCCTTAGAGAATGACGAAATAGGTGGTCCAGAGATAATAGTCGCCGGGGTCGCCCGGGGGAGTGACCATCACACCGAGATAGTATGTCGCCTTGGGCAGCCCCGAGGTCTGCAGGGTGCCGAAAAGGCTCTCGTTGACGTCACCGGCCGAGTTCGCCCGCCACGGCGTCATCCCCATGGAAAGAGTCTGTAAGCCCGAGGGGGTAAGCAGATAAATGTTGCCGGGATCCAGATCCGGCGAGAACAATGCGACGTATATGTCCACGTTTCCGGAAAAGGGAGGAAGACCGACCTGAAGATCCAATGTCCCCGACGCTACATTCCCGACGGCAAAGGGCTTGCAGAGTGAAGGATCGGGATTTTCCAGCGGGGAGGCGACTGGATCATAAGCATACGAATTCTGCCCCGATGGGACGGGAAGGGCGAAGACGGGGATGCCGAGCGCGGCAAAGGCTGCCGTAACGGTCTTGTCGGAATCCATCGTGAGCACACAGGCCGCCGACCCCGTGCAGTCACCGGACCACCCCACGAAGGACGAAGTGTAACCGGTTCCATCTATCGGGGTCGCATCAAGGGCAAGAGCGGTGTTTGCAATAAACCCGGCCGAACAGGTTTCGGTGCCGCCTATGGTATTGGCAGTACAGTCGACGCCCGCCGGTGCGCTCAAGACATTCCCCGAACCATTTACCGTTACTGTGAGGGTGTGCACCCACGGGCTGTCGAAGTACAGCCCATTCCGGCCGGCATAGGAAAAAACGACGCCGCCTCCGGTTGCGGGCGCTCCCGGCGAGTAGACTATCCTGGGGGCAACGTCTTCAGGCCATGGCGTGATATCTTCGTCGTTTACGGTGACGTTCCCGTTCCATGTGGTGGGGTCGCCGGTGGAAGTCCATGCCCATATCGCCTTTCTCAGGGGAGACCCGGCCGGGTCGTCGTAAATGTAGACCATGTTGATGTAAGAGTTAGGGAACCCCTTGTAGGGTTTCACGTCGGCGATATACTCGTCGACGCCGCTGACGGCCGACACCGTCTGCTCCGGCCCCCACAGGGCGCCCGCATCGGAACTGTAACGGAAGTGGAGGTCGATCTCATGCCCTCCGAGGTCCCGGTCATATATTACCCACACGCCCGAGTTGTTCACATTGGCCGCGGCTGTCCGGGGGTCATAGTTGTTCACGGAACCGTCCGTAAGAATGCTAAGGTACCAGTTTGACCCGTTATCCGGGGATCTGTATCCGGCGATTCCTATATTAGTGGAACAGCCGGGAGGGAAGCTGAACATATTGATGAGGTTGCCGGGCGGGCCATAGGCGATGCTGCCCCTCGGGTTAGTGTCGCATGAAACAGTCTGACTGATATTGTCATGCCATGTAACCGACGCGTCGTCGGAATATCTGACGTAGTATGAACTCCCCGCGCCTGTTCCGTCGGTCCATCTGGCGACGATCCTGCCATTATTGAGATTCTGTGTGATATCGAAGCTTTCCTCAACGATCGGGGTGGTACTAACCACGTAGTCATGGGGAGAGCCGGACGCCAGAGGCACCGTCCTGACCATCAGGTAGCCGTCATTGTTCACAAAGAAAACGTCGAGCTCCTGGGGTGTCTCGTCGTAAAGCAGCCTGATTCTCTGCAGGTCGTTCCTCGGGGTCACTCCGGAAGGCAGGCCCGTATCAAAATCCGCTATCTGGCTCCAGGTTGCACCGTGATCGGATGAACTGAATATCCTGATCGTGTCATCTCCCTGGGCCTGAAAGGCCACAAACATGCTGCCGTTCATGGCATAATCGACGTCAAAGCAATTGACGGTGCCGCCCGTCCATATGGGAATGTCCTTCCCCCATCCGAAGGCGAGACCCGCCATCAACAAAAGAAAGACTGCTGCAAGAAAGATACGCTTCATAATTGCCTCCTTTTCTCTACCAGGCCCGGTTGTTGTACTTTCTGTTTACCGTGAGCGATTTTCCCGCCGCTATTTCAGGTCGCTGTGACGTTGCCCCGGCCTCCCCTTTTGAGGCCTCACATACTATCTGAATTCCGCACTGCAGGGAAGAAAATCACGAGGGTTAAAGGACCGGAACAAAAATTTCTTATTGCGGCAGGTACCCCCATGGCTAGAGGCTAACACATAAAGAGCGGCAAATCAATGACCCATTGGGTATTTCGGAAAGTTCCGGTGTTTCAGTCCGGAGGCAAAGAGCCACTCGTCCTCATTTCTTCCCCGGTATATAGGGTCCCCCGGCCTGCAGCCTGAGGAGCGTCTTCTTGAGGGCCTTCCCGTGCCTCACGTCCATGGAACGGTAATCTTCGATGTTCAGCTTCCTGCAGAGTGCCGCCAGCGGTTTCCCGAAGTCCTCCCCGTATCGCTCCCTTGCGATCTGCAGGACCTCATTCCTGAGACCCTCCATGCTGCTCTCCTCATGGAACCTTGAGGCCAAGATGCGTCGTCTGCGGCTGTCGTGGCCCGGCCCCCGCGAGATCACGCCCCCCATTTGAACCAGCCGGTCTATGAGCAGCGACGCCTCTTCAGGGGTGAGCTCCCTGCTTGAATTCCTTCCGAACCACTTCGTCAGGAGATGACGGTATCCCCTGTCATCGAGCAGCTCCTTACGGACCAGCTGCCGCTCAAGTATGTGGATGAGCTGCTCCTGTTTCCTTGTCGGCCCGTCCTCATGCCTTCTCTTCATTTGAGGATATTTTCCGCCATTTCGACTGAAAAAAGAACGGGGCCGGCCCGCAAGGCGGCATTTCCGCATTTGCCGGAATTCACGGACGTATCTTTTCTGGTTTGGAAATCCCGCGGTTTGGGCTATAATTTGAAAGGCGATGGAGTTCGCCTTTAACCGTCCGGAACGGACTGATGACTCCTGCTCTCGCAGTTTGCCGAGGGTGGGAGTTTCTTATTATGGAAGAGGGGTAACAATGACGACGGAAACATCTTCCGCTATGTCTTCATACTCGCAGTTAAAGGGCGAGCTTTTGAGGACCATCGACGAAATGCTCGCCGAGGAAAGCATCCGCGGCTGTCCCTGCGAGGAGCTGCGCGAAAAGGTCGAGACGAACACCTTCAACCTTGTTGTGGTAGGTCAGTTCAAGAGAGGAAAGACAAGTCTCATAAACGCCCTCCTCGGGGCCGACATCCTCCCCGTTGCCGTTGTCCCTCTCACCTCTATCGTGACCGTGATGAAGTACGGAGAGGAGCTCAATGTCGTGGTGACTTTCAACGACGGCAGGGTAGCCGCGATAGAGCCTGAAAGTCTCACGGAGTATGTGACCGAGAGGGGGAACCCGAAAAACGGGAAGGACGTTTCAGAGGTGGTCATAACCTACCCGTCTCCTTATCTCAAGGGCGGCGTGCAGATAATAGACACCCCGGGCGTCGGCTCGGTCTATCAGCATAATACGGATGTCGCCTACCAATACCTCCCGAAATGCGATGCGGCGCTCTTTCTGCTTTCAGTGGACCAGCCGCTCGGCAGGGCCGAACTGGATTTCCTCAGGGACGTGCGCGAATACTCTGACAGGATATTCTTCCTTCTGAACAAGGCCGACTACTTCTCCGGGGCCGACCTCCGGGAATCAATTGAGTTCTCAAGAAAGGTCCTCGCAGAGGCGATGGAGGGTGAAGTGAGGATTTTCCCCGTGTCCGCCAAACTTGCCCTTGAAGGAAAGCTTGCCGGTAATGAAGAACTCACCGCGAAAAGCCTGCTCCCGAGGTTTTCGCAGGTGCTGAACAATTTTCTCATGGAAGAAAAAGGGGAGATACTGATCGTTTCGGTTGCCAACAATCTCCTCCGGCTGCTTTCCCGGACGCGTTTCGAACTGGAGCTTGAGATGAAATCTCTCTCTACTCCCGTCGAGGAACTGAAGGAAAAGATACGGATATTCGGAAACAGGAAGACCGAGGTCCTGGCTGAAAAAGAGGACTTCAACCTGCTGCTGGACGGCGAGACAAATAAAATTGTCAGTAACGTCCTGGACGAAGACCTGAAGGCCTTTAAACGGGAGTTGACCCTCAGGGCTTCGGAAAAATTCGAAAGCAGCTGCAGCGGGCCTTCGCGCCCGTCCCTGAAGGAGTTTCAGGGATTTCTTGAGGAGCAGGTCATCGCGGAAGTCAGAGGGTCCTTTGATGCGTGGAGGGTCAGGGAGGACGAGAAGCTGGCAAAGGCCTTTGAGGCCGTCTGCAAACGGTTCATCGAAAGAATCGACGGGATAGTGGATGCACTGCTCAGATTTTCGGCGGAACTCTTTGCCGTTCCCTTCGACGCGGTCAAGGCGGAGGCCCTCTGGTCGGTGAAGTCCGGTTTCTACTACAAGTTCAAAGACGAGCCGGTGACTCTTGAGCTGATCGCATCGTCTCTCACCTTCTCCCTCCCCAGGTTTATAGGGGAAAAGATCATCATCAGGAAGATGAGGGAATTTCTCCATCAGGTGATCGATATGCAGTCCGGCAGGGTGAGGTTCGACTTTGCCGAGAGACTCGACAGGAGCAGGCTTGATTTCAGGAGGGAGATGACCGGCAGGATAGAGGCGACCATCGAAGGCATCGGCGCCGCAATCGAAAAGGGAATATCTCAGAGATCGAGAAGCCAGAAGGAGGCGGAGGAAAGGAAGGCCAAGGCCTCGGATGTGCTGAAGCGGCTCGATGATATCAAGGCCGGTCTTGTGAAACTCAGAGAGGCGTCGGCTGCCGTGGGCAGGCCCGGATAGCAAAGAACCACTTCCGCCCCGCCGGCTCTTCACAATCTTTCACAATGCTTTCGTTTCCAGTTCATATTCCTCTGGTATTCTCTGATCATGAAGAAAAACTTCATCGGCAAGAAAGGAGGAAGGAGTCATGAAACGGTTGATGTATCTTTTTCTGGTCGGGGTCCTGGTTGCAGGTTTCACGGCAGGCGGGACTGCCAGGGCCGAGGCGATGGACAGCGGATCGGCGGCGTTGCTGGCCGGCACGGTAGCCGTTATCGGAGGGGCCGTCCTGTATGCGGCTGCGCTTGACGCAGACCACCACAGGCCGGTGTATGTGAAGTCTTACCCTTCCGTGACCTATTACCGCGAAGTCTACCGTCCCGCCAGACCAAGGGTGGTATACGTTCATCCCGGCAGGCGCGATTGTCTCCCTGATCACCGCCGTGGAGACTACAGGGGATGGCGGCACGACTATCGCCGGTATTAACCGAACAATTGATGGATTTGAGGAGGCCGGTCCGGGGACCTTCAGAGACGGCGCAAAATCTCTCCGCCCGTTGACTTTCCCGGGATCAGTGTAGTAGTTTCAAACGAGAGGGATGTACCCTCGGTTGCGGAACTTGACCATTGGGCTCCGGGTTCGCCTGAACCCGGGGCCCGCTTATTTAACCCTTTATTTTCCGTCTTCCAGTTCCGCCATTCTTGCACTCAATTTCCTGAAACGCTCGCGTTCTTCTGCAGTGAGAGAATCCGGGCCGTTTCGCGCGGCCTTGTCGAGAAGCCTGTCAATCTGCTCCTGGAGCTTCTGCTTTTCCTCCTGGCGTGTCCGCACGACGCGGAGAGCGGACCGGCGACTTTTTTTGCGCCGCCGGGAAGAAAAAGACCTCCGCCAATCGCCCCATTTCATGTAAACCAGACCGAACAGCATGCCCCCGAGATGCGCGACATGGGCGATACCGCTCTGGGTGGTACTCACGGCGGTCAGGAATTCTATGGCTCCTATGCCGATGACAAAGTATTTTGCCTTGACCGGAACGATGCCCCAGATGTAGATGAGCTGTTCTGGAAACAGGATGGCGAAGGCCATGAGAAGGCCATAGATGGCCCCCGACGAGCCGATCGTCGGGACCGGGCTGGCCGGGGTCACGGCGGCATTCAGAATTCCGGCCCCGATGCCGCAGATGAAGTAGAATTTAAGAAACCTGCCCGGACCCCATGTAGATTCGAGTGCCGTTCCGAACATCCAGAGGACGAACATGTTGAAGAGCAGATGGAATATTCCGCCGTGGAGGAACATGTAGGTTACCGGCTGCCATATGAAGCCTCGCCAGAAAAGGATCGGTGTGAGGCCGAGGAAAGTGAACCACTGAATGCGGAAAAGAAACTGGAACAGGAAGATTCCTGAACAGACCAGTATGAGATACTTGACTGCCGGGGTTATCCGCGGAAAAAACTCCCACCTGCTGCGATAAGCCACGGTCCAGGCTCCTTTCTGCAAGTTCTCTTCTTTGCATTCATATTTTACCCCGTTTGATCTACGGATTCCTCCCTGTTGCAGGCCGAACGTTTCTCTTGACACCCGGCATATGTTCTGATAAGCAGTAGAGAAAAGGGAACAAAGGAGGGGCCATGTTTACCGGGATTGCATACCGTTTATTGCCTGTTGTCGCGGTTTTATTTTTTCTTCTGCCGGTGCGGATGGCTAAAGCCGACCGGGTTGTGCTTGCAAACGGGGATTCTCTCAGCGGAAAGATCGAAAGAGTCGTGGGAGGGAAGCTGGTCCTCCGGACCGAATATGCGGGAGTGGTTGAAATCGATGCGGCAAGGATAAGAAAGATCTCTACTTCCGCTCCTGTGGACGTCCACCTCGCCGACGGGGAGGTGCTGAAAGGGCAGTTGAGTACCACGGAGGACAACAGGATTATTGCGGAGAGAGGCCCCGGCAGGGAAGCAACTTCATTTGACTGGAAGCAGGTGGCATCGATTAATCCTCTCCCGCCCCGATGGAAGGGAAGCATAACCGTAGCCGGGAACGTGCAGACCGGAAACGTCCACGCCACAGGCGCTTCCCTCTCCCTGGCTGCCTCCAAAAAGACGGAGACCGACAAATTCACGCTGATCTATCAATTCAACTATTCCAGCGAAAACGGGGCCATGACGGTGCGTAACCACTATGGGCTTGTGAAATATGATTATTTCTTCTCGAAGAAATTCTATGGCTATATGGGTACGGAGCTGTCCAGCGATACATTCCGCGATCTTAAGCTCAGGGTGGCTGTCGGCCCGGGGGCCGGGTATCAGCTGCTGGATGATGCGAGGAAGTCCCTTTCCGTCGAAGCGGGCCTGTCATATGTCAATGAAAGCCGGAAAAAGGGTGAGGACAAGGACTTTCTGACGCTCCGGCTCGGCGCTAATTTCGATTACAGGATAGCGGAATTCCTTGCCTTTTCGGACAGGCTTATCCTCTATCCGAGGCTTGATTACATCGGCGAATATATTCTTCGCAATGAAGCGGGCCTGACGGCGCCGGTAGGTTCGGGCTGGGCCCTCAGGCTCGACAATATAGTCGACAGGGACAGTAATCCACCGGCCCGGGTCCAAAAGACCGACGTGCAGTGGCTTCTCGGCATGCAGTATTCTTTTTAACAAAAAGGAACATCCGGCTCCCGGCCCGGCCGGGCTGCTGATTACGGACATTTCGATCCGGACGTTTACGTGATAAGATTTGTCTATGAGGAGACCGCTGCCGACAATCTTCGTTTGCGGGATTGCCCTCCTGCTCTGGCTGGCGTTTTTTTCCTGGGAGAATCTGCGAGGGATAGGCCCGGCCATCGAAAGACCTTCCGGCGACATCGTGAAGCTTATCGGTCCGCACGGCGAGGACGGCGGCGCCCCGGGCATGCCTTTGAAGCTTCCCGCGGGATTTTCCATATCCATCTATGCCAAGGGATTGGGAGGGCCGAGGGTGATGGTCCTTGACCCGGGCGGCACTCTTCTTGTCAGCATTCCCTCCCGCGGCAGCGTGGTTGCCCTTCCCGATGAAAACGGGGACGGAACCGCAGATCGTGTTGTCACTGTCGTGGAGGGGCTTGACCGCCCCCACGGTCTTGCCTTCAGGTGCAACCCCGGCTGCCGGCTCTACATAGCCGAAGAAGACGAGGTTGGCGTCTATTCCTACGACAGCATGAACATGAAGGCAGTCAGAGAAAAGAAGATCGCCGATCTCCCGGACGGGGGCGGCCATGTTACGCGGACACTTCTCTTCATGCCAGGCCCTGAAGACGGCAGTCTCCTGATCTCCGTGGGCTCATCCTGTAATGTCTGCAGGGAGGAAGACTGGAGAAGGGCAAAGATACTGGTAGTGCCCGCCGGCGGCGGGAAGCTGAGGACCTTCGCCTCGGGCCTCAGGAATTCGGTATTCATGGCGGTGCACCCCGGGACCAAGCAGATATGGGCGACGGAAATGGGGCGGGACTTTCTGGGCGACAACCTCCCTCCCGATGAAATAAACATCATCAAGAAAGGCAGGAACTACGGGTGGCCTTTCTGCTTCGGCAGGAATGTCCATGACTCGGATTTTGATCCGGGCAACAGGGTACAGTGCAGAATACCCGGGACCTATCCTTCCCATATCGATATCCCCGCGCACTCCGCCCCTCTCGGCCTGTCTTTCTTCCCTGAGAAGGGCTGGCCGGAGGATTTCAGGAATGACCTGCTGGTTGCATACCACGGCTCCTGGAACCGGAGCGTGCCAACGGGATACAAAGTCGTAAGGCACCGGTTTGACAGCGGGGGGAAGTATCTGGGGGCGGAAGATTTCGTCTCCGGCTGGCTTACAAAGGGTGGGAGGGCGTTCGGGAGGCCCGTTGATATCATGATCCGGACCGACGGAACGATCCTCATTTCCGATGACAAGGCCGGTGTCATCTATCTAATGAGCCGTCAAGGGCCCGCCGACCGGGACACGAGGTTATGAACGAACCGCATTGCCATCAGTCCGGGTTGCTGATAAACTTTAGTCATTAATCCTGAGCGGAGGAGACGGTATGGAAAAGATTTTGATCTCGTTGCTTGTTTTGTCGGCATTGCCTGTATTTGCGGGAGAGGTCCGGGCGAATCCCAACGTCGTCGGGCATGAAGTCGAATACAAGGCCGGCGGCGACGTGATGAAAGGCTACCTCGCCTATGACAAGAACATGAAGGGTAAAAGACCGGGGGTGCTTGTTGTCCCGGAATGGTGGGGACTCAGCGGCTACGAACGGATGCGTGCCCGCATGCTGGCAGATCTGGGCTATGTCGCCCTTGCGGTGGACATGTACGGAGGGGACAGGCGGGCGAAAGACCCGGATGAGGCCTCAAGGCTTTCGTCGGAGGTCACGAGGGACTTCGATCTCGAAAGAACCAGGTTCATGGCCGCCCTGGGTTTTCTCGGTAAACAGCCTGTTACAAACAGTGCGAGGATTGCCGCAATCGGTTACTGCTTTGGAGGAGGCGTAGTGCTGAACATGGCCGCCCACGGTGCTGACCTGAAAGGAGTGGCGAGTTTCCACGGCAGTCTGGGGACGGTGCAGCCTGCGAGGCCGGGAACTGTCAAGGCCAGGGTCCTTGTGTTTCAGGGCGAGGACGATAAATTTGTCGGTCCGGAACAGGTGGAGGCCTTCAGGCAGGAGATGAAAAAAGCCGGGGCCGATTTCCGCATCGTACTTTATCCCGGAGCCACCCACAGCTTTACCAACCCGAAGGCCGACGAGTACGCGAAGAAATTCAATCTGCCAATCGCTTACGATGCAAAGGCCGACAAGGATTCCTGGCGGAAGCTCGAGGAGTTCCTCGATCAGATATTCAGGGAACAACCCGGCGAGCAAGGGAAGCAGTAATTTTACCCTGACGTTGCAAAGCAGCGCGGAAGGGACATCGAAAAAGGACATTTTTCGCTGCCCCTTCCGCGCTTTTCAGAGAATCTCATGCAACAGCAGGGGTAAGATTTATGCAACCGGAAGTTTCATCCGATCCAGACCGTTTTGCCGAAGTCCTTCATCCCTTCCACGATATGGTTTGTCGTACCCCGCCTGCCGACCTGCAATTGCGATTCCAGGTTGTAATGCTTTAGGCATGTTCCACATGAATAAATTTCGACTCCCATGGCTTCAATGTCTTTCAGGAGCGGGACCGTCTGATCGTTTGTTGTCGTGAGCTTTACCCCTGCGTTCAGAAAAAATATGGTATGGGGCAGTTCTTTGTATGTCTTCATCGTTTCCAGATAGGCCTTCATGAGTATCCTGCCGAGTTCCTCCTCCTTGCCCATCGTGTCGGTTCCCACGACAACGAGGAGGTCTTTCTCCGTCGAAGGTGTCTTCCCGGAAGCGGTTTCAGGCGTGCACACATAGCCCTTCACTATCTTCACCCGCCAGTCTTTGCCGTCCCTGGCCGTATCCGAATGAAAGGCATTGCTGTTAGCGAAGGATGCGAGATTCTCGGCCGACGCCTCATTGTCCACGACAACCTCGACAATGCCTTCCGTGATTTTAGATAGTGCTTCCTCAGCCATCATGACGGGCCTGGGACAACCCTGCCCTCTTGCGTCAATAACCATTATAATCTCCTTGATGTCCCGGAGTCCGTCGGTACGTTCCTGGCGGGACTTTGCCATATGCCGGGACAACTTCTTACTTCAAACGCCCACGAATCCAATCGTTCCTCATGTGGCAGACAAAAATTTGGAGAGGGGCAGTGGGAATCGGACCCACTACGGCCTTTTTCGGACCATACCTCTGGTTTTGCAGACCAGGAGGGGCGCCAGCCCCTTGCCCCCCGATTCAGGTATAGCCCTTATACTTAATTGTGTAGTGAATTACCTTCCCGAATTCTTTTCGAGTATCGATCATTATTATCCGGATATCCCGGCGATACGAATTAACCTTATAGTTGCAAAAGAATCTCCGGGCTGCTTTGCAACGTCAGGGTCAATATAAAGCATATATCAACATCTGCCTATATGACAAATAGATAATAGCTATCCATCAGCCTGTACCCATAGGCCGGTGAAAGAGGGGAAGTGGATGGCGTCCTGTCGGACCCCGCCTCTATGGCCGGCCGGGAAGAAGGTACTCAAGAAAGTCTTTATAGATATGCGGGAGCGTTCTCTTCTTGTGGGTGACGACAAGAAATTTCCGCTTCATGCCGGCATCCTTTATCCTGATCTCCTTTAACATGCGGCACTTGAGTTCATCCCGGACGGCCCGGCGGGAAATGATCGACAGACCCATTCCTTCCTTCACCGCCTGCTTGACTGCAGCGGTGGAACCAAAGAGGCCGACGACGCTGAGTTGCTGCGGATCGATACCCTCCTTTACGAGTATCTTTTCAAATTCCCTCCTTGTGCCTGATCCCTGCTCGCGCATTACCATTGGAAGTCCTGCAAACTCCCTGATGCCGATGCTCCTTTTGATGTTGAAAGACGGTGCTGCTATTGCCACCAGCTCATCGTCAAGAAGGGTGGTGTAGTGCACCTGGGCGTTATCCGGTTCAGCGCCTACCACTCCCATAAGAAGATCGTGCTCCGCGACCTTTTCTGTTATTCCCCGGGAGTCCGAAACGACTACTTCGAAAAAAACACCGGGATGTTTTTTCCTGTAAGATGCGGCGAGACCCGGAAGTATGTATGTTGCGGGTATCGTGCTTGCACCGACGACGAGATGGCCCGCAAGCTCCTTCCTGAAATCTCCCAGAAAGTCCTGGATCCCTTCGAACTTGTCGATGACCTCACTGACGCGTCCGATAAGAACACCGGCCTCTCTCGTGGGAATGATCTTTCTGCTGAGCCTGTCGAAGAGCCTGCAGTTCAGCTCCTCTTCAAGCCCCTTGATATGGTCGCTGACCGTCGGCTGAGCGAGGTGAAGTTCCTCGGAGGCCTTTGAAAAGCTTCTGTGCCTGTAGACCGATGCAAAGACCCTGAGATGGTGTATATCCACTGGCCCCCTAGTTTACCACTATCATGAATTCCGGGCCAGCCCGACGAAGATCTTTCTCAGTACTTCATCGGTCACGGCGCGCACGCCCCGAGAACAGAATCATTTACCCCGTCTCTCCCGTCCGCACGCATATGCCCGCAAGAAGCATCAATGCCCATGTTCAATTATATGTATCAACTGTACCCATGCGTCAAATAGATAATTACTATGGGTCTGGAGGAATAAATAGCAGTGACCAATGTTTCTTCTCTTTAGGGCCGGCCCTGCAATGATATGATTTTATCTATCAACGTGCCGGGCATGTCCTGAGGGACATACTTGCCGGTTTCGTCCGTTGATGACCATATGAGCGTGTGATGGCCGTATGCGAGCTTGGTCCTTCCCGCGGGGGGAGCCGATTTGAAATATTCAAAATAGAGTTCCACCCCTTGCCGCCATATGCGGTGAAGCCGCAATGTTACGGTTATGCGGTCGAACGGCATGGCCTCGCGCAGGTGCGTGACCCTGCAGCGGGTGGTCGCAAACTGGGCCTCATGCGACATGTTCATGTAGAGTTGCGGATCCAGTCCGTACATGAATCTCTCCATGAGGTGTCCCTGCCACACAAAGTAGTTGGAAAAATAAATGTTCAGTGCCAGGTTTGAATGCTGCATCGAAGTGTCCAGGGTCGTTTCGGCGTCCGGGCGTCTGTCCCTGCCGATAAGGTCGTATTCCCGGACGAGCTCGCCCAGGTCCTGCGGCGTAGCGGCTTCGGCCAGGGGCATATCCTCCGACTGTTCTGCTTTGGGCAGTTTCGGTGCCAGGTCGCTCTTGCGGAGAAATTCCGAGAAAAATGACGGACATTTTACGGGCTCGACAAGACCATGTCCCGTGACCCTGATCCATGAGACCTGCTGCTCGCTGAAAGCCGCGGGGACGACAGTGCCGTCGGCCGTCAGTTTTGACCATTCGAATTTCAGCACAAGGGACGAGTCCCCGTATCCGAATATCCGGTCTATCCACGTGCGCGCCTCCATGCCTTCGTGGTTTCTCACGTGTCGTACTATGCGGGTATCGGTGTAATTGGTGACCATGAAATGGCCGTTATGGAACTCCTCGCTTATATATTCCCCGATCGGTTTCAGTGCGGCCTCCCGCACTTTCCCGAGCCAGTGGGCGTAGCTGGCGAAGTTTACGCCGCCGCTTATGGTGGAGTTGTCCTTGAGGCCGAGGTCGAACGTGCAGACAAAGACTTTTTGCCCTTCCGGTCCGCAGTCGTTCCGTTCCCCATGGCGTTCCTGTGAGATTGAGGGATCCTCCGGCCTTGTCTCGTCCTCCTGAGACGGCGGTGATTTCTTTTTCGTGGCAACAGCAATGATCCGTTCCGGGCCTCTGAGCAGCCTGACGGGGAAAGTGAGAACGGTAATACGCTCCGGACAGTTGAATATCACGCAGTCCCCGGTTTTTGCACCGAACGTGAGTTCGTCCTGTTGCATGTCAGTCGCCTTGCGAAGTGCTTCAACTGCGCACCAGATGCGGGTGGCGGCCCTGTCAAATGCATCGTCCTCCTTCTTCAGGCTGTCCAGCAGGAGCTGCTTTTCGCGGCCGAGCATGAGGTCCCACTCGTCCGGGTCCCTGTGCATTACCGGCTCGACGTCGCAACCCTGGGGCACGGGGCCTGTGCTGCAGACCAGGAGCTTAGCATCGTGAGTGCAGGAGAGGGCTATCTCGCCGTTCCCGGGCAAAAAGGGCTTGCCCTGCCCGGTCCAGGCTACGGCGACCGGACCGGAGGCACCGGAAGGTTTCGGCAAGACCTCCCGGCAGGCGCCTTCAAAGAGCGCCTGCTCTATCGCATGACGCTCCGGTTTCGACAGTTTGGACAGAAGGGGAATATGCTTTATGCCTATCGCCGGAGCGACAGTGCCTGCCTCCATGCAAAGCCGTGCGATTTGCCCGTTTACCATTTTTTCGTCCCACTGATCGGGTGACAAGAGATCACTCAGAGCAGGAGCATCCTTCTTGCGTTCTATTATTTTTACCGCGTATCCATGTATCTTTTCGACAATCACCCCGTTCGGGTCTACGGCCGTCACGTCCGATACGATGGTATCATCGTTCCTTTGGAGGATATGGACGATCACGCTGTATTTGCCGAAGCCCTGCGGTTTGGGGTATATCTCCCATCTGTCGATTTCAACAGGAAGAGCTACCACGTCCGGAAGAATGATCTGTACCGACTGCAGCAGCGTGTCCCTGAAATAGGGGTCACCGGCCGTGAAGGGATGGACGTCCCGGTCAAAGTCGGCATCGGGGGGCTGCGTGGAGGCCTCAAAAATGCATCGGTCGTCCGTCATCGATATGATCCTGCTGATGCGCTGGAAGCTCGGCCCCTGGAAGAGCATGTGGCCGTAAAGGTCCTCGCGGGGCTCGATGTCGAGATCGTCCCCGGTTATCTCGCCGGGAAAAAGGCCGGGAGCCTGCCCGCTGTTCAAGACAAAAGTCGCTTCAAAGCAATCTTTGGTGAACCCCGCCTGTTCGGCTGCGACGGCAGCCTTTACTATTGTCGAAGCGCCGTCACTACCGGCGTCCTGCACAAGGGCCTTTATGCGTATTTCCGTCAGCCCATCGGGCTCCACCGTAATGGGATAGCTGAGCCTTATGTCTCTTATCAGGACGGTTCCCGCATTTTCTGCTCCTGCAACCGCAGTCGCCGCCTGGTGCATTGCTTCAATACCGAATACCGTCGGGAACAGGCGTACGCCCCTGAAGACGTGATGGTCCAGGTACTTGTCGTGCGCCGTTGTTAGGACGGCCTTTGCCTCCAATTCCACGCCATACTCAAAGAAAATGATTTCCCTGATGAACCGTGTTCTCCGGGCAGGCGGCCGGGAGCGCATAATATCGAGCGAGCCCAGTCTGCCGGCGACGACCACCTGGGGTGTCCCCGCGGTGGAGGTGGCCAGCCGCATGAAGTGGTCTATGCCCTTTTCTCTCGGTATAGCCTGTATGCCCATCTTCGACAGAAACGCCAGGCTTCCCATTTTGGCGCCCATGCCGATCTCGGCCCATATGCTGAATGCGCAGGTCATGATCTCTATGCCCGGTTTTTGTTTCCTGAACTGCTGCAGCAGGAGGTTGAGGACCTCGTTCGAAAACCCGTACCAAGCATTCCCGCCCATCCCGGTGACTCCTATTATAGAGCCGAAGGCGACGATCAGTTTCGGCGGATTGTCTTTGAGCGAGTCAAGAATGTTGATCGCACCCAGGACCTTGGGGCCGATTTCCCTGTGGGCGTCCTCCAGGGAGACCTGGTCGAACCGGCGCGGCTTGTTGATGGCGGCGCCGTGGACGAATCCGGTTATGGGGCCGAGTTCCCCGGCGATACGCCCTACCAGTGATGCGACAGCATTTTCGTCGGTGATGTCGCACGGGTAATAACGGTGTGGAATGTTGTTCTCGCCGTAACGTCTCAGACTCTCCCGGATCTCTGGGTCGCTCTCCGCGTTTGAGGTGCTTCCGACAAGTGCGAGCCT
This sequence comes from Candidatus Sulfobium sp., assembly GCA_037381085.1. Taxonomy (GTDB): domain Bacteria; phylum Nitrospirota; class Thermodesulfovibrionia; order Thermodesulfovibrionales; family UBA6898; genus JARRRD01. The sequence goes on along the minus strand of JARRRD010000004.1, from coordinate 41,797 downwards.
GACTCCTGTCTTGAGGGCGAAGGCCAGCGCGCATGCCGCGGTGATTCCTTTAGCGCCGCCCGTTACAAGGACTACGTCGCGGCTTGTCCATGTAATAGGCCTCGGGACGAACTCCTGCGGCCTGACAGGAGAAAGGACGGGTATGTGCCGGACGAAATTGTCGTCGTACATTGCAGCGACGAAGGCATCGCCGGACCGGAGTTCGTCGAACGCTTTTTCTATCGCAAAAAGAGAGTTGCGGCTGAACTGCAGGATGCGTATCTTTTCGACCGGTCTTTCATGGTGCAGGCTTGCGAGGAACGCTGTAGCGCCTTTTGCCCCGATGCCCGCCGCACTGTCGCAGGCAAAAAAATCCGTGTCTCCGAACTGCAGCACTGCGTATGCCGGTTTTGGGGTGCGGGCCTCCATTGCGGCAACGGTTGAAGCGATCTTGTGCATCCTGCCTGCCATTGCACGGGTCTGCCGGACCGTAAAGGGCCCGCCGGCGTCTTGTCCCTCCGGAAGGATGAAAAGGAAGTAGTCGTAATTTTCCAGTGAGTGCGGCGGATCTACGGACAGCCGGTCGTAATTTATAGATGTGGCAAGCAGACGGTTCCGGCTGAGCAGGTCGCTGAGAGCGTCACGGTATTCCTCCGGCGTATGTTCAGATACTATGAGAACTTTCTTCTGCCGCAGGTCGCCGGGGACTTCAGGGATGAGCGGCCGGGGCACATACTTTATCGTGAAGTCGCGCACCCAGGCGTCACCTGGTTGGCTCTGAGGGACCGGGCCATCTTTCTTCTTTCCCAGCACTATGCGTTCGTAAATCTCTTTCAGTGAGCTGTTGGCAAAACCCGTGGGATCGACAGTGCCCGAAGCATGGTACAGTTTCACGGCCTTTGCCACGATTTCAGCGGCCTTTATCGAATCGAGGTTCAGGTCGTCCAGCAGCCGGTTGTCCAGCGATATGGTATCAACGGGGAAGCCCGTCACGTTTGAAACCATGTCAAGAAGCTTTTGGGGTGTTTCGGCGTAATCGTCCCCCGGTTGCCTTTCCTTGTCCGGTTGCCCTGCCCTCTGTTGCCCGTCACCTGCCCGCTCCAGCAACTCCTGTGTCCGGGAGCGGACGGCCGCGAGCGGTTCGGCGTCAACGGGCAGCAGCGGTCTTTCGCACGGATTTTCTATGAAGACGCGTTCGGAAGCCGGTATGAAGGGCCGTACGAGACGGCTCTGAAACAGGGCAGGCCATTTGATCGCCCCGCCGTGAACGAAATGGCAGGCGAGCACCCTGTTCAGCGACCGGTCGTCACCTGCCACGGCCTCGACGGGTAGGCAGAAGATATCTTTACCGGAAGTTATGGAACGTGCCAGGTCGGAGAGTACCCGTCCGGGTCCGACTTCGATTAACATGTCGCACTCTTTCGCCATATTCTCTACAAGTGAAATGAAATCGACTGTATGCGTAAGTTGCCGGGCGAAGTGCCGCCTGATGTCTGTTCCGGGAATCACCTGTCTTCCATCCAGGGAACTGAAAAGACGGACCTTGGATGCCGTGAAGGTATCGGGGATAGGTGCGCTTTCGGCAAGGGTGGAAGCCGCTTCAGTCATGAAGCGTGAGTGGAACGCGTTTGCTACCGGCAGCCGCTTAGTCCTTATGTCGCCGGCTGCGGCGAGATGCATTGCGTCATCTATCGCCCTCGTCTCGCCTGATATGACCGTCTGTCCCGGAGAGTTCATGTTCGCTATAATGGCGTAACCGTCTGTTTTATCGAGTATCTGCCGGGCCTTTTGGCGGTCGCAGGCGAGGCTGGCCATGGCGCCGGCTTCATGGACCTTTGCCGCAGTAATTCCGCCGCGAAATGCGGCGAAGCGCAGGAGAGCCATGTCGTAGAACGCGCCGGCGGCATAGAAGGCGCTCAGTTCACCGAGGCTGTGTCCGCCGACTGCCTGCGGGGTGATGCCCAAATGCTCAAGGTGACGCATCCACAAGAGCGAGCACAAACATATTGCCGGCTGCGCTATTTCGGAGTTCGAGAGGGTTTTCTTCCAAGCCTCGATCTGGTTGACATCCAGGGCCCTGTCCGTATCCGTATATATGCAGTCTACGATTTTTCTGTATCCCTGTTCCACAAGGTAAAAGTCTGTCAGGGCGACCAGGTCTCTGGCCCACGCGTGCCTGTCGGTCAAGGTCCTGCCCATGTTAAGCTGCTGTGACCCCTGGCCCGGGAAGAGAAAGCCGATTCGCGGCGTTTTTTGACCGTGGCCGACCCAGATGTCCTGCTGCGGGCCGGTCTTTACGGTTTCTTCCTTGAACTCGTGGTCAGCAAGGATGCGGTGTGTGCGCCCCAGACAGTCGATGAGGTTGTCGGGAGAGTGAGCTACAACGGCGACGCGGAAATGATGGGCTGGGTCTACGCCTTGTGTGAGGTGGCTCGAAAGATCGGTAAGCTCGGAAGCGCTTATGCCGTAGGCGAGTTTCTTGAGTTTGTCTATTTTCTCCAGCATGTCCTGCCGGTTCCGTGTGGAAAGGGCGAAGACCTCGGTCTCCTGGTATGATGCCAGGAGCTCGCGTTCACCGATTGATGTGTCGAGTCTCCTCGTTGGCTGCCCTTCGGATTCGATGGTTACATGGCAGTTTATCCCTCCGAAACCCATGCCGGAGACACCTGCCCGCATGATCTGGTCGCTGTCCCTGATTTCGCCGCGCAGCACCGGGAACAGGCCTCTTGCCTTGTCCTGGAACACGGCGTTCGGTTCAGAGCATCCCGCAGTGGGGGGGATAATACGCCTGTTCACGGCGATGACAGCCTTAATGAAACCTCCTATGCCCGAAGCGGCCTTTGTGTGGCCGATCAGCGACTTGAGGGATGTTATCCCGCACCTCCGGAGGCGGTCCTGCGGACCGATGGAATCCATGGCCATTGCAATCCCTTCCACCTCCGCCCTGTCGCCTGCGGCGGTTCCGGTGCCGTGGCCCTCGATGAAGTCCACGCTGGAGATGTCGTAGCCTGCTTTGCCGTAAGCGCGCCTTATCGCCAGGGCCTGCGATTCGGCCTTGGGAGCGGTCATGCCGCCTTTACCGTCCGACGATATGCCCCATCCGCGAAGTATGGCGTACACATCATTCCCGTGCGTATGGGCGTCCTGGAGTCTTTTGAGGACCACGAATCCCGCGCCTTCACCCGGTATGAAGCCGCTCGCCCCCCTGTCATAGACCCTCATGTCTCCCCGCGTGAGAGCGTTCGTCTTGGCGAATCCCACGAGTTCAAATGTGTCGAGGCTTATATCTATGCCGCCCGCTATAGCCAGGTCCAGTGTGCCGTTTGAGAGTGCTGTTGCGGCAGTGGCCACCGCTATGAGAGATGACGAGCAGGCGCCGTCTACCGTATATCCTCCACCATGAAGGTCAAGGAAGTTGCAGATTCTTCCAGCGATCGTGTTCGACAGGTTGCCCGCCAGGGTGTCTTCGGTCACAGGGGCGAAAGCGGACTTGTAATACTTCTCCATGGTCTGAAGAAGGTCCTCCGTGAGCTTCCGGGGCAGCCCTTTTTCGATGGCCGCGACCTTAAGGATCTTGCCGACGTAAGGCCACCGCAGACGCATGTTCTGCGAGCGGCTGTACTCTCCCGTAAGGGTGTTGCCGAGTATGACCCCCGTGCGGTCGCACGGGGTGCTCTGACGCGTATATCCGGCGTCTTCGAGCGCCCGAAGGGCGACTTCCAGGGCAAGCCAGTGTACGATATCCGAAGAATCGACCACCGTTTTCGGTATCCCCCTTTTTATCCAGTCGAAAGTAAAACCGTCTATGACGGAGGCGCGGTCGGCGTATGTCTTGTCAGGCACGGCCGGATCGGCGTCATAGTATTCCGACAGCGGCAAACGATGGTCGGGGAGTTTGCGGAACTCCCGTCTGCGTGCGAGGATGTTTTCCCAGAAGGCCTTGAGGGTGGGTGCGCCCGGATAGTAGCAACCCATGCCTATTACAGCGATGGCGTCATGTGTTATCTCTTTTTTGATTTTAAAGAAGGACCGCTTATAGAATGCCTTGTACTCCGCTGAAGGGTCCAGTATGTGGACTCCCATGATGTCGCCATCGGACCAGACTTCCACGCATGACATGGCGATGGTTTTTGAAGGAGAGATCGGCAGCGTGACGGTGAACGGCCGGACCTGGCGGTCCTTCCGGAGTTCACGGGCCTGCAGGACTATGAGTTGGAGACCCTGTTCAGAAATGCTGAAGAGAAAGCCCTTGTAAACATTTCCCTCCCTGCTCAGGGTTACTTCTCTGCTTACAGGTATTCTCCTTGTGTTTCTCTTTTCCATGCAAGTGCCTCCCGTGCCTCCCGCCTGTATGGTTTATTTTATCAATCTTCCTATGTATTTATGTTATTATTTTTTGGCCCGGGAAAGCAGCTTGTTCTTCGGGGGACTTCAGACGACTGGATTTATCCAAATTTTGCAAGCAAGATAGTATACAAACGAGGCCTCACAGTCTACAATTTATTCATGTACATGGTGAACAGGATTATCGACAAATTGATGGACACCAGTCCGTGGCATCTGCTGTGGATATCCGTTTTGCTGTCGGAGCTGTTCACCCTTGTGTTCTCGACGATCCAGAGTTATATGCTGTGGGGACATATCTCTCATGAAGTACTGATCGTGGGGTTTGGTGATGCTCTCGTTGTCGACGTTCTGGTGGTAGCACTCATTATAATCCTGGTGTCGCATATCAGTACGCTCAAGCAGAGCCTGAAGAGTCGCGAGGAGACGGAGGAGCAATTCCGGGTCCTTGCTTATTACGATACCCTTACAGGTCTGCCTAACAGGGCAATGTTCAAGGAGGTTCTTGGACAGGCCATAAGGACTGCCGAACGGGAGAAGAATGCGGAGGTGGCTCTCCTGTTCATCGACCTGGACTATTTCAAGCGCGTCAACGATACTCTCGGTCACGAAGTAGGCGATGAACTTCTGCGGGCTGTAACGGAGAGGCTGCTTGTTTCTACAAGAAGTTCCGATTATATTTCCCGCAGCGAAACCAGCGGAGCTCCCGGTGTGCTGTCCCGGTTGGGAGGGGACGAATTTACCGTACTGCTTCACGACCTTTCCCATAATGAGGATGCGGGGAAAGTGGCGGCGCGCATTCAGAATGATCTGGCCGGTGCGTTTGTGATCCGGGGGAGGGAGATTTTCATAACGGCAAGTATCGGGATAGCGCTTTATCCTTATGACGGCAAGAACGTCCAGGATCTCCTGAAGAATGCCGACGTGGCGATGTATCAGGCAAAGTCCAGGGGCAGGAACAATTATCAGTACTACTCGTCGGCGTTGAATTTTGCGGCGCTGGAGGCCCTTACGATGGAGCACAAGTTACACAAGGCCGTTGAAAACGATGAACTGCTTTTGTTTTACCAGCCAAAGAAATCGCTGGTGAAGAACAGCATTGTGGGGATGGAGGCTCTCTTGAGGTGGAGACCTGCCGACGGAGACTTGGTCAAACCCTCTCAGTTTATCCCTATTGCCGAGGAGTCGGGTCTTATAATAGACATTGGAAAGTGGGCGTTAAGGCATGCCTGTATACAGGCGAAGGAATGGCAGGAAGCCGGGTATGACCCGCTTGTGATGTCGGTGAATCTGTCCAGCCGGCAGTTTGATCAGAAGGACCTGGTAGAGGTCGTGTCGGCTGCGCTGGCGGATTCGGGGCTTGAAGCCCGTTATTTCGAGCTTGAGATCACCGAGAGTGCCGTGATGCGTGATCCTGACGGCGCCTGGAAGGTTTTGGGAATGCTCAAGGAAATGGGAGTGACTATAACGATTGATGACTTTGGGACGGGTTACTCTTCGCTTAATTACTTGCGCACGATCCCGCTTGACTACCTCAAGATAGACCGCTCCTTCGTATTGAATATCGGCAGGGAGAGGAGCGATGAGGCTATCATCAAAGCCATCATGGGGATAGCGCACAGCCTGGGTTTAGGTGTTGTTGCGGAGGGGGTTGAAAACGAGGAGCAGTTGACTTTCCTGCGGGCACACGGGTGCGACGAGATCCAGGGATATATTGTGGGCAGGCCGGTTCCTTCTTCGGAAGTGACGACGTTGCTGGTCAAGAATTAATATGCTTGTCCCTTTGCAGGGAATTCATATAATCTGTCATTCCGGCCTGTCCGGAATCCTTCTCTCCAGGCCGGCAGTTGGGCGGCAGAGCATTCAGAAGGCCCTGTCTTTCAGAACTGCCCCCTGTCCAGCGTCCTGTACTGGATTGCCTCTGATATATGGTGCGAATGTATGTCCTCCGCCGAATCCAGGTCTGCTATTGTCCGGGAGAGCTTAAGTATCCTGGCATAAGCCCTTGCCGACAACCCGAGCTTCTGCATGGCTGTCTCAAGGAGACTCTGGGCGTCGTCTTTCAGTTTGCAGTATTTCTTTATGTGACGGGTCTTCATCTGCCCGTTTGCGTAGATCTTCTCACCCTTGAATCTCTGTAGCTGGACCTCTCTCGCCCTGATTACCCTGCTGCGGATGTCCCCGGAATTCTCCCCGGCGTAATCCGTCGAGAGTTCCTTGTATGGCACGGCCGGGACTTCTATGTGGATATCTATCCTGTCCAGCAGCGGTCCCGAGATCTTCCTCCTGTACCGGTAGATCTGCCCTGGTGTACAGGTGCACTGGTGTGTAGGGTCTGAAAAATAGCCGCAAGGGCATGGGTTCATTGCGCTCACCAGCATAAAAGAGGCGGGATAGGTAAGTGAGGCCACTGCCCTGGAAACCGTCACCTCGCCGTTTTCGAGCGGCTGCCTGAGGACCTCCAGGACGTTTCTCTTGAACTCGGGGATCTCGTCGAGGAAAAGGACGCCATGGTGTGCAAGACTGACCTCGCCCGGTTTGGGGACCTGACCGCCTCCGATCAGTGCCACGTCGGAAATAGTGTGGTGGGGAGCCCTGAAAGGCCTTGTCGCAAGAAGGGGCCGGTTTTCCCGCAGTACCCCTGCGATGCTGTGAATCCGTGTCGTCTCAAGGGCCTCATCGAAGGTCATGTTAGGCAGGATAGTCGGCAGACGTTTCGAAAGCATGGTCTTGCCGGACCCGGGAGGACCGAGGAGAAGGACGTTATGTCCGCCGGCCGCAGCCACTTCCAGGGCCCGTTTTGCGTGCTCCTGCCCCTTTACCTCGGAAAAATCGTCTTCGTAGACGGAAAAGTTTTTCATTGTTGCGGATATGTCGGCCTGAAAGTGCGGGGGAGCCGCCACCCCTTTCAGAAAATCCACTACGTCGGGGAGGCTCTTCAGTCCGTAAACACGGGCACCCTCCACTACGGCGGCTTCGGGGGCGTTTTCGAAAGGCAATATGAAGCCCCGCAGTTTTGCATCCCTGACCATGAGCGCCATGGAGAGGGCCCCCCTGACCGGTTTTATCCTCCCGTCGAGGGACAGTTCGCCCGTGAAGAGGTAGCCCTGAAGCGCCTCGGGTTCTATGAGGCCTTCGGATGCAATGATACCCACGGCTATCGGCAGGTCGAAGGCGGAGCCTTCCTTCTTAAGGTCCGCCGGGGCGAGATTGACGGTTATCTGCTTGAGAGGAAAGTTGAAGCCGATATTCTTCAGGGCGGCCCTTACCCTGTCGCGGCTTTCCTTCACCGCCGCATCGGGGAGTCCCACCATCGAGAAGTGAGGCAGCCCCCGCGAAGAGATGTCAACCTCAACCTCCACCTTGTGGGCCTCAATGCCTATAACGCTTGCGCTCAATATGTTCGAAAGCATGTCTAAAGAGTAGCTATACTAAACCGGCAGCCGGATTTCCTTTCCTGTTTCAGTCACGGTGGAAAGCCGGATTATGATCACCCGGCTAAGGATAACATTATGCGGCGAAGGAGGGCAAGATATTTCTTGACATGAGTCCGCCGGATACGGCCGGCATTGATTGCACACAAACTCCTGACCCGCCTTCAGTCAAAGGCTTCAGACGTGGGGCTCCGGAACATGGCAGGACAGGCGCCGGGGAGGAGAACTATTTGTTGCAGACCGAACCCTGCGGTTTGCCCCCCTTACCGGGCGATAAGGGAGGCACGCAGCTATTCCTCAAAAAAAGTGTAGAGATGCGGTTCCACGTATGTATCAACTATTTCCCGGCCGCTCACCACGCCGAGGAGTTTTTTCCCTCTGACTATGGGAATGACGGAGTAGTTGTTTTCCACCATCATCTTCGAAAGCTCTTCAAGCGAAGTCTCGGGGTCTGCCGTTACCGGCACCTTGGACATCACCTTCTCGGCCGTCACATTGTTCATTTCGGCGCCTTCTTCCTTGGCTGCCTTCAGAATATCACACATCGTCACGACCCCCACGACTTCCTGCTGGTCGTTGATTACCGGAAGCCCCGGGCAGCCTGTTGCCATCAGTTTGAAGACGACCTCCCGCCCCGGCATGTCTTTCTTGACCGCCGTCCTCTGACACATTATATACTTTGCACGTATCATTTTCTGTCTCTCCTTTCTGCTGTTTTTCCCCTTTTTATGGAATTGCGCACACGGCCCGGGTTTGTCCTTGTGTGAGCGCAGAGTCTGAGAATCCTACCTTCTAATGATATAACAAAGCGGTTCTTTTGTCAATTAATTGCGAAACTTGTCTACAGCTACCGGGAGGGCCGATACACCGCAGACAATACCGCCCTTATCCGGGAAACGCCATCAGGACGAACCTGCCCCGTCTTTCCGGATCTCCACGTAGTGAGCGGCAGCCAGTGCCGCGATGCATCCGTCGGCCGCAGCCACAACTATCTGGTTGGCAAACTTCTGCCGCAGATCACCCGCCGCAAATATGCCGGGGACATTCGTCGCGCACTTGTCATCGGTAATGACGAAGCCCTGTTCGTTCATCCGGACCTCGGGCGGGATCAATTGATTATTGGGAGAATATCCGACAAAGATGAAGACGCCGTCCGTCGGGAATTCTCCTTCCTCCCCGGAGTCGGTATCTTCGTATAATACGGCCTGGACTGTTTTCCCGTCCCCCCTGATTTCCGTGACGACCGTGTTCCAGACTACCGCAATCCGGGGCTCACTCATAAGACGGCTTTGGAGTATCCTGCTGGCCCGCAACGAGCTCCTCCTGTGAACAAGATATACCTTCTTCGTTATTTTTGCCAGATACAGCGCCTCTTCAACGGCGGTGTCGCCACCCCCCACGACCACGACTGTCTTGTCCCTGAAAAAGAAGCCGTCGCAGGTGGCACAGTACGAAACACCGCTTCCCAGGTATTCCGCCTCGCCGGGGATGCCGAGCTTGCGAACGGAGCCGCCGGCTGCGAGTATCAGGGCGGCGCACCGGACGATATCGCCGTTTGAAAGCCGGACGGAATGATAGTCATGCCCCGCGCTCACCTGCGCAACCTCCTGCCGTGAAATCTCCAGTCCGAAAGAGCGGGCGTGATGGAGCATTTTTTCGGCCAGATCGAAGCCTGTTATGGCCTCCATGCCGGGGTAGTTTTCCACGTCCTTTGATATGGCGATCTGGCCGCCCGGCATTCCCTTCTCGAAGAGGATTGTCTTAAGGGCGGCCCTCCTGCAGTAAAGGCCCGCCGAGAGCCCGGCTGGTCCTCCCCCCACGATGATTACTTCATAGTCCTGCATAATTCATCACCATACACGACCATGATATCATTATAAGCCCCGGATAGAAAGGCCGGGAATGCCGGTGGTGCTATTTCTTCAGGAACTTCCGTATCTTTCCAAGAAAGGAGGTGCGGATGTTGACCTTGAGAAAGAGGTTGCCCGGTTCGCCGCCGTGCCTCCCCTCCTCGCCAAGGCCCCTGAGCTTTATCTTCTGCCCTTCCCTTATCCGGGACGGGATACTCACAAGCAACTCGCGGCTGTTGCCAGGCTTCCTGTAAAGATAACGCACCTTGCCTCCGGTTGCCGCTTCTTCGGGACTGATCCGGATGATATCGTACCGGTCTTTTCCGTTCTCGGGCAGATCAATGCCCAGCTTCCTGGCAGCCATTTTCTGGAAAACGTCCAGGCCTTTAAGCATCACCCTTGAAAACAGGGGATGCCCGCCGCCCCCTTTAAGTTTTTCCCGGTAAGCATGCCTCATCGGACCGTGAGTGAAGAAGCCGCGGCCCGAATAACCGGGCCCCTTGAATTCAAATGTCCTGTAATGATGGCCATAAAAATTCGCCCTGCTGAAGATGTCCTCAGGTCTGTTGAAGCCGAATATCTTGCTCAACTCTTCAAAGACCTGGCCGATATCGGAATTACGGAAGATGTCCTGATCGGTATAGGTCTGTCTGAAACGGTCCCTCGCGAAGGAGCCGTATGTCTGCCTCAGATTGTCGTATTCTTTCCTCTTCGCGGAGTTTGAGAGAACGGCATAGGCCTCGTTGATCTCCTTCATCATCTCCTCGTTGCCGTGACTTCTGTCGGGGTGATAACGGAAGGCGAGATTACGGTACGCCTTCTTGATATCTTCGGATGCCGCGGTCTCGCTCACTCCCAGAATCCTGTAATAATCTTTTTGGTTCATCTTCCTTCCGTGCAGGGGTTATTACACCGATCTACTTACTTCAATCTTCACCCATCGGGCCGGAGAATTTCAAGGAAGGGTTTTGCAACCCCGAAGAGCCCGGCGGTTCAGGGAGGTCTGGCGACAGGCATGGAGTCCGGCCCGGAGACCCGATTCCATGGACCGCATACCGAAGTGTTCCGGGGCGGGTTCACATCTTCTTCACTTGAGGGTTTTATAATAAAAATATGCCTCAAGGAGGTGGTTGTTATGGTAGGAATAGTGAAAAGTGTCGAAGGATCGACGGCGAAAGTCCTTGTGGAGGCTGGAACGGGCTGCTGCGACCAGTGTCAGAAGGGGGCTTGCGACATAAGCACCAGAGGCGTGGAAACGGAGGCATTCAATCTGGCCCGTGCAAAGGTGGGGCAGAAGGTGAATGTCGACATGAAGACCGTGACATATCTGAAGGGAGCGATCATCTTTTATGTGTTGCCGGTATTTGCGCTTTTTATCGGCGCCATACTCGGCTGGGATTATCTCCCGGTATATTTCCGCACTGTCGATCCAAACCTGCTGAGCGCCGGGGGAGGATTTTCCCTTCTGCTCATTTCGCTTGTATTCGTCAAGGTTCTGTCCGGCAGAATGGAAAAGAAGACAGAGCATAGATCCGTCATAGAGTCGGTGATAGAGGAATAGGCAGGTTTCTTGCGAGGCCGCGTGCCCTTCTATCCCCTCCACCGTTTCCGGCCGGCATCAATTAACAATTCTTAATCGGCTGTTAATCTTTACTTAATGAGTACGAGATAGAATGACCTCAGAGTAACAAACCCACCTTTGGTCCTGGTGCCCTCCGGTCCCCCGTGCTCTTCCTTTTCCCGGCGTTCATTGATAATGCGCCGGACCGTCGCCCTGAGTTCGCGAAAATCGCCGGATTTTACGACATAGGCGTCGGAAGTATCGCATGCCAGATCGTACATATAGTCGAATGCCGTGTGCATTATTACCGGCACGTCCCCCCTGATCTCCTTCATTAGCGCCAGGAGTTCAAGGCCATCAATATCGGGTAGTTTGATATCCAGTACGACAAGGTCGGGGCTTTCCCTGCGGAAGGACTCCATCGCGCCGGCACCCGTAGCAATAATGGAAACCTCATAACCGTCCTCTTCAAGTTCCTCTCTGCAGAGTCTCCCCAGGTTTGGTTCGTCATCCACAACCAGGATCTTCATCCCTGCTCCTCATCGCCGGAGATCACTACATATACCGCCAAATCAGATACCTCTGTCTTATTGTCCCATGGATCCGGGAAGGTATCAAGGGTCGGACAACGACCCGGGGGGGACGGGGGAAGAGACACTCCCGAGACTCGACATCTCTGATGAATTCGGGTAATCTTTGAATGAAGGATCTCAAAAGGAGAAAGAGGCATGAAACAGGTACACGTACATGAATATGAAGCCGTTTCCCATCCCGTACCTTCGCCCGGGGCCAGGTCTCTCGGCATAAAATCGGCCGAAATCAGAAAGTGCAAAAGATGTGAGAAGGAGATGCCCTTCATACTGACAAAAGACCGGTGGGTCGCACTTTTTGAAGATCCGGATGCCGACGAGCAGGAAATACTTTTGGCCTGAAGAGGATGTGGCCGTTTGACTTACGTCTCGCTGTTGGGGTATAAAAGTAAATGACCTGAACGCTCAGGAAAGGTTCTGAGTTTTTTGAACCGCAAGCGCTGTCAGCTTCCCTGAATCCCTCAATCTGCCCCGGAAAAAACTGTTTATCCATGAATTCATTAACGGATAGATTAAGATCACTTCAAGTGACGGGGGCTTCTTTCGCTTCGTGCGTCACAGGTGTCTCGCGGACAAAGGTTTCAGTTCATCACAACGAATAGAAGCAAGGGAGGAATTAAGTCTATGTGCACTATTTGCGGACATTTTATGGAAGGCGGGAAGAGGGTTTCGACCGACATATACGACATGCTGAAGAAAATGGAGCACAGGGGACCCGACACGCACGGCATCTACCTCGACGGCCCGACTTTCAGGGGTGAAGAGATCGATGAATTCAAGGATGCGCTGAAACGGGGAAGTCATATCGCCCTTGGGCATTCCAGGCTCAAGATAGTCGGCCAGGAGAGCACCACCCAGCCTTATACCTCCTGTGACGGCCGGCTCGCATTGGTCCATAACGGAGAGATTTACAACTACGACAAGTTGAAGACCCTTCTTCTCCGCCACCATGAGATAAAGACTACGAGTGACAGCGAGATTATCGTGCACGTTCTGGAAGAGACGTACCAGGGAGACCTTCTCGACGCCGTGAAAAAAGTCACGGGGCTCCTCGACGGCATGTATGCCCTTGCAGTCACGGACGGGAAGTCCATCGTCGTGGCGCGCGACCCGATAGGAAAGAAGCCTCTCTACTATATCAAGAACGGCGATGTCACCTATTTTGCCTCTGAAAAGAAGGCACTCTGGAACGGGACGGACAGTCCCGGACGGCTGAACCCCGGGGAGATCCTGTCGATAGATGATTCGGGACCTGCGGTGCACGAAGGGTTCATGCTGCAGTTCCCGCAGATAGACATAGTGGATTTCAGGGAGGCCGTTGAACTTTACAAGACCGCCCTGATCAGGGCAGTAAAGAAACGACTCACAGGACTGAACGAGTCCCACCTCGGGGTGATCTTTTCAGGCGGGATCGATTCCGTTCTGGTGTCGAAACTGCTTCAGCGGGAAGGCAAGAACATTGTCTGCTACTGCACCGGCACGGAGGATTCCGGGGACATCATCGCCGCCCGGGCGGTGGCGAAGGAACTCGGTCTGGAGTTGAAGACGACAATAATCACTGATTCCTTCGTAGAAGGCATAATCCCCGAAATAATCCGGAATGTCGAGGAGAGCGGACTTCTCCAGGTCGAGGTCGCCATCCCCATGTACATGGCTGCCAGGATGGCCTCGGAAGACAACATACGGGTGATGTATACGGGGCAGGCTGCCGACGAGCTGTTCGCCGGTTACCCCTGGTACAACGATGTGCTGGCGGAATTCGGATACCTGAGGCTCCATGAGAAACTGTGGGAAGACCTAAACTATCTTTACAGGGACACTTTGGAAAGAGAGGACAAGCTCACGATGGCCCATTCCATAGAAGTGAGGGCGCCCTACCTGGACAGGGACGTGATCCAGGGAGCCATGAGGATATCTCCCAGGTTGAAGCTCAAAGGCGTCGACGATAATCTCAGGAAAAGGGTCCACCGTCAGGCGGCGGTGGAGCTCGGAGTGCCGCCCTTCCTTGCCTTCAGGGTGAAAGACCCCGCCCAGTCCGGCTCCGGCATACACGGGATCATCGAAAGGATTGCCAGGAGAAACAGCGGCGCCCTTGACAGCGACCTCGTGCAGGAGAATATAAGGAGGGACAAGGGAAGCCTGTACCGTTACGGAGACGGAGTCTACGGAGACGAAATCACACGCTGCTATCTGCAGCAGATAGAAGAGGACATCAAGAAGAAGTACATACCGGCTTTTCTCAGCTACCAGGGGGAAGAAGCCAGGTGAAGGCCAGGATATGTGTCGTCCAGATAAATTATATGAAAGACGATCCCGATGGACATATCGAAAGAATGAAGGGCATCATTTCCGAACATGCCTCTGCCGACCTCATAGTTTTCCCTGAACTCATCCTGCACGGACATCCTTCCGCCGAGATACCGGAAGGCCTCCTGTACCGGAAGATGAGGGTCCATCACGCCTTCGTATCGGAGGATATGTACGAATTCGTCAGGCGCGCAGGCGCCCGGGTGATCATCGGGGAGTTGCGGAGACAGAGGGAGAAATACTTCAATGTGGCCACCTACATAGACAGCGGAACCGTGCAGAGCTATACGAAGACGCATGTGCACTGGTCGGAGAATTTTGTCGCCGGCGGACGGCTGAAAACTTTCGATACCCCACTGGGAAAGGTCGGCATCACCATCTGTTTCGACGCCGCATTCCCCGAGGTCTGGCGCGTACTGGCTCTTAACGGAGCGGACATCATCGTCAATATTTCCGCAGTTCCGAGATCGTTCCCGGTCAAGTACATGTGGCGCAGAATGCAGGGGGCCGCCCTCAACAACCAGGTTTTTGTCATATACGCCAACAGGCCCGGCGAGCACTTTTCGGGTTACAGCGCCGTCCTTAATCCCCAGGGGGACATCGTCGTACACGCAGATGACGAGGAGGCCGTGATCCAGGCCGAGATAGATCTGGATGACGTATGGACCTGGCGTGACGAGGAAGTCATCTATCCGAACCGGCGCCCCCTGCTTTACAGGGAAATAACAAAGAAGAACGCGCAGTCGGTGACCCCCTTGACCGCGTCCTCAGGAGGGTGAAGTGAAGAGAACGTGTCTGTCATCATCACGTCATCGAGCGGGAATATGGCCGGTGCTGAAGGGACTGACTGTATGCCTGGTACTCGCGCTGGCCCTGATCATGCCCGCCTGCAAGAAGAAAGAGACCGCCGGGACCACCACGGTCCGCTTCGTTACCTGGAAACCGAACCAGCCCGCCGTCTGGGATGAGATAATCAGGACCTTCGAGGCCGGGCATCCGGGGATCAGGGTGGTGCGGGAGACAGGACCGCATTCATCCACGGGCTTTCATGACCTCCTGACCCAGAAGCTCAAGAACAAGAGTCCCGATGTGGACGTCTTCTTCATGGATGTCATATGGCCTTCGGAATTCGCCGCAGCCGGCTGGGCGATGCCCCTGGATTCCTATTTCCCCCAGGGAGAACGGAATAAGTTCCTGGACGGCACGGTGCTGGCGAATACTTATAAAGGGCATATCTACGGGGTACCTGTTTTCGTCGACGGCGGCATGCTTTATTACCGGAAGGACCTCCTCGAAAAATACGGTTTCAAGCCGCCCCGGACATGGGGGGAGATGGTGAGCCAGGCAAAGAAGATTACCTCCGGCGAGGCGGCGGATAATGTTGCGATGGAAGGGTTTTCAGGGCAGTTCAAACAATACGAGGGGCTTGTATGCGATATGATGGAATACATCCTGAGCAACGGCGGCAACATAGTGGACCCCGATACGGGACAGCCCGGGATCGCAGCGAAACCGGCTGTCGATGCAGTGAGGTTCGTCAGGGACCAGATCATCGGCAATATAGCACCGGAAGGCGAGCTGACTTACGAGGAGCCGGAGTCGCTGGCGCTCTTTACCCAGGGGAAGGCCGTATTTCTCAGGAACTGGCCCTATGCATGGGAGGTGTCCAACGACCCCTCACGTTCCAGGGTTGCCGGCAAGGTCGGCATAGCCAAACTTCCTCATTTCCCGGGTGGAAGGAGTTACTCCACTCTGGGAGGCTGGCAGCTCGCTATCAGCAGCTACTCTAAGCACAAGGATGCGGCGTGGACCTTCATCAAGTTCCTCACGAGCAGCAGGATACAGAAGCTGCTTGCAGTAAAGGCCGGCCTGGCTCCTACCAGAAAGGCGCTTTATGATGACGGCGATATCCTCAAGGCCGATCCCCAGTTCAGGTCGATGAAGGACGTCTTTCTCACCGCCTATCCCAGGCCGAGAAGCCCGCTGTATCCCGCGATATCGAACATCCTTCAGCGCTACTTCAGCTCTGCCGTATCCGACCGGAATTCGGATATAGAGGGAGAGGCGCGTAAGGCCTCGCAGGAGATGGAGAAGATCATTGCGCTCACGCGGGAATAAGAAGTCCCCTGTTTCTTGATCTTTGGTCTTTTCTTTGACTACACTGTTACAATGAAACTGTCCCTTTCCGCGAGAGAGAGGATCTTCGCCGCGTTTCTGGTCCTGCCCTGTTTGCTCTTTGTCGCAATCTTCGCCTTCTACCCGATCCTTTATTCTTTTTACCTGAGCCTGCACAGGATAATCCTCAGCCTCCCGGGACTGAAGCAGCCCTTCATCGGTCTGGCAAATTACCGGGAACTGTTGCATGACGCGGTTGCCCTGCATTCACTTGTAAATACCTTCGCCTTCGTCTTTGCATCCACCTTCTTTGAACTGGTTTTCGGCCTCATCATCGCCCTTATTATCAACAGGCATTTCAGTGGGAGAGGCATCGTGAGGGCGGCCGTGCTCGTTCCCTGGGCGATACCCACCGTAGTGGCCTCCCAGATGTGGAGGTTCATATTCAACGACAATTACGGTCTCCTGAACTACCTCCTCTTCGGCTCCGGTGTCACCTCGTATAAGGCATGGCTTGCGGACCCTTTCTTCGCTTTTTCGGCCATAGTCGTCGCCGATGTCTGGAAGACTTCGTCCTTCGCCGCTCTCATCATACTGGCCGGACTCCAGACCATACCGGACGAACTTTACGAGGCCGCTCGGATAGACGGTGCGGGCGCCTGGAACAGGTTCCGGAGTATCACCCTCCCGCTCATCAAGCCGGCGCTGCTCATTGCGCTTCTCTTCAGGACGATGGACGCCTTCAGGGTCTTTGATCTCGTCTTCGTCATGACCCAGGGCGGGCCCGCGGACTCGACGAACGTCCTTCAGTTTTACGGTTACAAGAAGATATTCGCCGAGGGGCTCATGGGCTACGGCTCCACCATTTCGGTCCTCGTCTTTCTCGTGACCTTCTCCGTGTCCCTCCTGTATATCAGAATGATAGGCAGCAGGATCCTGCAGGAGAAGACATGAAGGAACGGCTGGAAAAGGCAGGTTTTGCGGTCCTGACCCTGTTCGTCGTCTGCCTCAGTCTGCTGCCTTTCCTGTGGTTTCTCGATACCTCCCTCAAAACCCGGATCGACATCACGGCCATACCCCCTGCTATTGTTCCCTCGGGGTCGTTTCACTTTTATGAATCGGCGATTGAAAACTACAACCTTCTTCACTTTGTGAAGAACAGCATGATCGTGGCCGGCGCCTCGACTCTCATTACAATCCTTCTGTCCGTTTTTGCCGGTTATGCGCTGGCCAGATTGCGGATGAAATACAAGGGCATCATCATGGGAAGTTTCCTGCTCGTCTCCATGTTCCCCCAG
Organism: Candidatus Sulfobium sp.; assembly: GCA_037381085.1. Taxonomy (GTDB): domain Bacteria; phylum Nitrospirota; class Thermodesulfovibrionia; order Thermodesulfovibrionales; family UBA6898; genus JARRRD01. Next base: position 24,319 of record JARRRD010000004.1, on the reverse strand, counting down.
ATATCCATAGCCGGACCTGTCTGGAAGATACTCCAGTCGTTCGGCTGGCTGAATACATACCAGGGGCTGGTCCTCCCTTATGTCACCCTCACACTTCCGCTGGGGATCTGGATCACTGCCAGCTTTTTCAGGGAACTGCCCGGGGAATTGGAAGACGCAGCGAAGATAGACGGATGCGGCCACGTCCAGACACTCTTCAAGGTGATCATTCCACTGGCGGCGCCGGGTGTGTTCACCGCGGCCCTCCTTGTATTCATTTACGCATGGAACGAGTTCTTCTTCGCCCTCCTGATCATGACGGAGAAGAGCTATCAGACGCTGCCTGTCGGTATCGCGTTGTTCCAGGGACAGTATACTATGCCGTGGGGCGAGATTGCCGCCGCCTCGACTGTTGCCACGGTGCCGCTGGTACTCCTGGTCTTCCTGTTCCAGAGGAGGATCGTGCGGGGACTGTCCGCGGGGGCGATAAAGGGATAGATATGGCCGGCCTGAAGATAGAGAACCTGACAAAGACATTCGGCGGCAGGAAAGTTATCGACCATGTCTCCTTTGAAGTGTACGAGGGTGAGTTCTGTATACTCCTCGGACCTTCCGGGTGCGGGAAGAGCACTGTGCTGAGGCTCATCGCCGGGCTTGAACGCCAGGACGGCGGCGGGGTATATATCGGTGACAGGGAGGTGAGCGGGCTGACCCCGAAGGAGAGGGATATCGCCATGGTCTTTCAGAGCTACGCCCTCTATCCCCACCTCAATGTATACGAGAACATCGCCTTCCCCCTGAAGATCAGAAAGATGTCCCGCCGGGAGATCGAAAAAAAGGTGCAGGCCGCGGCGGGGCTTCTCGGCATCGACACGATGCTCCGGAGAAAACCGAAGGAACTGTCCGGGGGGCAGAGGCAGAGGGTCGCCATAGGGCGGGCGATCGTGAGAGAGCCAAGGCTTTTTCTCTTCGACGAACCCCTCTCGAACCTGGACGCAAAACTTCGCAGCTCGATGAGAGTCGAGCTGGCGGGACTCCACAAGAAACTGGGGATCACCACGATTTATGTCACCCATGACCAGATAGAGGCGATGACCCTCGGGCAGAAGATCGTGGTGATCGACAGAGGTGTGATTCAACAGATCGGAACCCCGCGGGAGGTATACGACAAACCGGCCAATCTTTTTACGGCGTCTTTTATCGGCATGCCGTCCATAAACCTGATCGAGGGACGTTTAGTCAAAAAAGGAGAGGAGATATTGTTCAGGTCGGATGACCTGGAAATACCGGTGGCACGCAGGGACTTCGAGAGATATGTCGGGGGGGATGTCACCTCCGGGATCAGGCCCGAGTCACTCGGGCCTGGGGAGGGGCCGCTCGCCGGCCGGCTTGAACATATCGAGCACCTGGGTTCGGAGACGATACTCTACGTAAAGTCCGGAAATATGAGGATCACTGCGAAGGCCGGCGCTGACTTCGGGGGAAAGGTCGGAGAAGACATTTCGCTGTCTGTCAACACCATGGATATCCATTTTTTTCTTGACGGTAAAAGGCTGGACGTGGCGAGAGGGGCGGAAAATGACCGCGGTGCACGGACTGTCTGATACTTAAGCATACGCCGTAAGATTGTCGCGATTATCTTTCGAAGTTGTAATCCGGATCACTTACAGTATTCCCTGTCTCTGGTATCTTTATGCAATGGAAATACGTCAAAGGCCGCTTCCTGATTAAGAAAACTTAATTTCTCTTTGTATGTGTCGCCGGGTATCCTTGTAATAAATAAGCGGAGAGGAGGTGTCTTAATTTAATTCGCCGGCCGAGCCGGGAACAGGTCTCATATCAAAGGAGGAGAGAAATGTTCAGGAGTACTATGTTAACAGTCTTGGCTTCAGTTGCAGCCGTTCTTGCTTTTGGCACGGCATATGCCGGTCCCGCACAGGCTGGTAAAGACCTGGTGTACGGGTATTACAGCATCCGGGGCACCTCGAATTACATGACAGCCGTCGTCGAGACGACGACCTGCTCTATCCCGCTTCCTGCTTTTAAGCAGGCATTTACCTATACTCCTGTCGCCGACACTTTTTCCACTTGTGATCCGGCTACGTCGAAACCTGTAGGCGTGGGCGCCATTGCTCAGGGTGGAGACAGTTTCGATATAAGAGTGGACGTAGACTTCGATGAACCGGTCGACGTTTCTTTCGGCCTTTTTAACGCGTCTTTCGATGCTTCCAATATATTCTTCATAAACGTCTATAATCAGATCACATCGCTTCAGGACGAACTGGCAGATGTTTCCGAAGCGCAGGGCGGAAACGGCCGGAACAACCCGCCTGGCCAGTCAAACGGAAAGAAGAACTTCAAGAGGCTCGTACCGTGGAAGAGCGATGTCCTAGGGGTACATGAAACAATCGCCTCCGGAGACGTCGCGTACCTCCCGCCCGGCCTGTACGTATTCGTATTGAATGTTACGCGAACAAGCCCCGCAGATAATAATTTCGACCGCTTCTACCGGTGGGTTACTTATTTCATAGTCCCTGACAGTTCCCAATAGTTGACAGAAATTTGTGATTCGCTGCCGGGGAGGGGCAGCGAATCACTCTTTTTCAATACGGGGTAAAACAGTCGGGATGTTCGCATGAGATCTTAATGGTGCCGGTGGGGAGAATCGAACTCCCACTCCCTTGCGGGAACCGGATTTTGAGTCCGGCGCGTCTGCCAGTTCCACCACACCGGCACATTGTCGGTCAGATGCCCTATAGTATACAGGAAGTTTGGGGGGAGAATACAGGAATCAACAGTCTCATCGTAGAATTCCCATTGACCAGTACCAGAACAAAATAGGGACACATTGGGACACATCCCAATTATTGATTAAGGCGTGGGCTATTCTATGAGTGGCGGCCTCCTTAGTGGCTCCAAGAGCACACTTTGCCCACGCACCACTATCTGTGTTTTTAAGATTATTATGCCTTTGCTCGTCTGCCCCATGTTCACAAATGAGTCAGTTCTATATTCCACAATGTGATCTAAACCGATGTCTTTGCTGTGGCCCGTCGCGGAATATGATAGTCGGATATGAGCAGCAGAAACATACTCATCGGCAAACCAAAAGTCGGGATGCCGGCTGTTTCCGCGTACTTCTATTTTGGGACTCGGGTAAATTCGAACCCAGCCTCGCAGTTGCTTAATTTTCTTTTTGTTCATATCACAAGCATATGAAGTATTATAATCTCTTCGCCACAACCACCACACGTGCCACTTCCCTGCAAGTTGCCTTAGACTTTCTTTGGAAGAGCCCTTTCGCCATTGCATGCAAGACAGCCCTTCGGAGGTGGGCCGCTTTGCCCTAATTTTCGCTGTGGCCCAGGAAGATGTTGGACAACATTATCTCAAAAAGTGGGATGTGTCCCTATTTTCCCATTTTCCCTATTTTCCCCTAATTTTTAAAATCTAAAGTACATGGAAGTTGCAGTGAATTTATCTTCACAATTTATTCATAATTATGTGATACAAGTTGACTAAGTCCCGACAAGGCCAACCCTTCGCGAGGAGAGGACGGAAAGCGGCGGATCTTGAAAAGAAAAGATGGCCGCGCTGCCGAAGGATAAGAGGGAAAACCGCCGCCTCCGTTCGACGGCTCGATCTCATGCTGGGCTGGGGCTGCATTCAAAAGGCTCACCCTTAGAGCGCGAGCAAATTTATCGAACGCTAATGTGTCTGGCTCTTAAATAGCTGCGGAGTGAGAAAAGCTCAAGAGGGTCGGGGCGGGAAGCTGTCTGGGGCCTTAATAGTTAAGGAATTCTAAAGGGGAGGTTTTGACATGAGGCAAAGAGGATTCTTATCGGTCGTAGTGGTAGCTTCTTTCTTCCTGATCTTCGTGTATCCGCTTAATACCGGAATATCGAGTCCTATCCGGTCTAATGAGCATGTCGCTTACGTAGCAGGTGCTCAGTCGGCCCAAATTGGTCTTCACAATGAAATTATTCCGCTGAGCGGCCCTGGGCGTGGGAATGACATGCTTCAGTTCAGGGCAGGCGGCCATGTGCTGGGATTTCAGCCCAACAAGGTATACCTTGCAGGGATGGACCATGCACTCAGCGTGGAGTTCCTCGGCACGAAAGGGGTTATGCCCCGGGCTGCAGCAGATGAAAGCAACGAGATAAAGGCTGCTCCTGCGCTTCAGGAAGTGAGCTATGCCGGTCTGTGGCCCGGCATAAGCGTTGTTTACGAGAGTGCAAGGGACGGCATAACGGAAAGCACATATCATCTTGCGCCAGGAGCAGATATTTCGAAGATCAGGCTGCGCTACAACGTCCCTGTGGAGAGACAAAAGGACGGCTCGCTCAGATTCAGCTTTGCAAGTGGTTTCGTCACCGAGTCCGCTCCTGTGGCGTGGCAGGAGATAGACGGCAGGCGCGTGCCTGTGGAGGCATCTTTCAAAGTGTCGAAGAACGAGGTAGGGTTCAGCGTGGCGAAATACGATGCACGTTTCCCCCTGATCATCGACCCCATATATCAGTGGAACACCTTCTACGGCTCAAGCTCGGATGATTACGGTAACGGAATAGCAGTTGACGGCAGTGGCAATGTATATGTCACAGGTGAAAGTTATGCAGCGTGGGGCTCTCCGCTTAACGCCTATACCGGAGGTGATGACATCGTTATCCTGAAGCTCAACAGCAGCGGCGTACTTCAGTGGAACACCTTCTACGGCTCAAGCGATGATGATTACGGCGCTGGGATAGCAGTTGACGGCAGCGGCAATGTATATGTCACAGGTGAAAGTAGTGCAACGTGGGGCTCTCCGCTTAACGCCTATACCGGTCATGCGGACATCTCTGTCCTTAAGCTCAGCAGCAGCGGCGCACTTCAGTGGAACACCTTCTACGGCTCAAGCGCTTATGAGGAAGGCAGTTGGATGGCAGTTGACGGCGGCGGCAATGTATATGTCACAGGTAGAGGTAATGCAACGTGGGGCTCTCCGCTTAACGCCTATACCGGAGGTTACGACATCGTTGTCCTGAAAGTGGCTTCCTCGACGCCGCTGCCCGCGGGCCGGCAGACTTTTACATATCCGCCTGCGGCGTCACCGGGGCTGAGCGAGACCCTCGCCGGCGATATGCCGATCGGCGTCGGATCGGCCGCCAACGGAGGAGATACTCTCGGTATCCGGATAGGAACGCACGAGTTTTCATCTCCGGTTGACATGTATGTGCTCTTTTATTTTCCTGAGATCAGCCCGGATATATATTCCTGGACGGGCTCGTCATTTGAGCCCTATTCGTCGTCGGGCCTTGTCCCCTGGAAGCAGTCTGTCACCGGACCGGTCGATGAGTCTCTCTTCGGAGATCTCTCAGTCTCCGGGCTAGGTCTCCCGGATGGTACTTATTATCTGGGGCTGCTGGTGACCCCCCCGGGTGTTAGTGATCTGAGCCTTTACTACCTGTGGGTTACCGACTTTGCCGTGCCTCAGCCTGCACCATGACCTTATAATCGGACTTCATCGGTAGAAGGCACAGGGATTGTAACTGGCAGGGACGGAAACGGGGGCTTCCGGAAGGGATGTAAGTAAAACCCTTCCGGAGGTCTCCCGGGCATTTAACTGGGAATAAAAATGGGGGCGTTTCGGGAAAAAGAAGTGTCAAGAGCGGGCCGTTCCTAACCGGAGGCCACGTCGTTAAATTAAGCCCGGAGGGGTTTTGAGTCCGGCGCGTCGGTCAGGCCTGATTACCTGCCCATGCTGAGGGCCATTCCGATGGCCGGGATGAAGTCCCTCTTCCGGGAAAGGACATCGGGGAGGATGCAGGTGTCCTTCTCCACTTTCACATTGAACGCCTTTTCGACGATCCATGTTTCACCTTTGAGGAGGATTCTTTCCTCCCTTGAAGTCAGCGGATTTGTCACGAGCAGCGCCGCAAGGTCGTAACCGCCCGTTTCCCTTATACGGCCGAGTTCTTCAAGGAGTTCTTCCTCCCTGAGATCTATGTCTTCACAATTGAGGACCATCATCTGGCTCACGCCCAGTTTCTTGCCACCTATCAGAAATTCCTTGAAGTCCGCGCCGATAAGTTCGGAGGCGGTTTTGCCCTGGATGTTTATACTGGCCTGCAGCAGTTCCTTCCCATACTCCTGGATAGCTATTCCTGCCTGCTGCGCCAGGCGCTCCGCTGCATCGCGGTCTCGCTGCGTGGTAGTGGAAAGCGTAAGCAGAAGCGTGTCCGAGAGGATGCCTGAAAGAAGAAGTCCGGCTATCTCCGACGGGATGTTTACCTGGTGGAGGAACATCATTCCGGCCACTACCGTGCAGGTGCTGCCCACCGGATCGTTGTACACGTAGATGGGTGCAACCGTGGAGATGTCTCCGACGCGGTGGTGGTCGATGATCTCGATGATCTCGGCATCCTCGATGTTGTCGACTGCCTGGGACACCTCGTTGTGGTCCACGAGTATGGCCCTTTTTCTTACGGGGCTGAGAAGGTCCGTTCTGGTAACGAACCCGATAACCCTGTTTTCACTGTCCGTAACAACGGCCGAGCGGTACTCTGATTCGACGATCCTCTTTCTCAGGTCGGATATCGGAGTGTAGAGGCTTACAGTCGGACTTTCGGCATCCATAATCGCCTCCACCGGCTCGGACATGGTCATCAGCTCGACTGTCGCGAAGGCCGTGTGAGGAGATGATAATAGCAGAGTGCCGTGAGCTTCGGCGGCCCTGATCACGTCGCCCCCGACGGGCATCCCGTCGACCACGATCAGGGTACCGCAACCGGCCTGAATGAGTTCGACCTGGATGTCGTGCTGGTCTCCGATGATAACGACATCACCGGGGCTTACTTTATTCAGGATTGTTCCTTTCTGCATGGCAGCGATATATACCTTGCCCGTCAGAAACTCCACTTTCTTTGTATTGCTCACGACCCGGCCTTCGAGCGTCTGCACCAGGATATTAAGGTCTATGGGTGCCCGCGACAGGTCGGAAAAGCCGACGCTCTCCATATAGTGACTGGCAACGTCTTTGAGACCGGCTATTCCGGCCAGGCGTCCCGTTTCGTCGACGACCGGGACGGTCCGCACGCCCGTTTCACGCATAAGGCGCACGAGCGCCTGGACAGAGTCGTTGGTCCGGATGGAGATGGGCCTCTTCAGTTCAAGATCGCTCACATTCGCCGCAAGGCTTTCTACCTCGTTTGGAACGGGGACACCGAATTTCTCGAGTACGAACCTGGTCTCCTCGTTGATCTTTCCCGCCCGTGACGGGAAGAAGAGGAACCGCTTGTCCGTCAGGTTCTTGAAATGGGCGTAACCGATAGCCGAGCAGACTGAATCCGTGTCCGGGTTCTTGTGCCCGATTACATAAACTATTCTTGCTGGTTTCGCATTCACCGGCAGTCCCTATAGCGCGTGCATCCGGATGAAGTTGCCTATGGAGCGGTCATAGGTGCGTTCGTATTCACTGTTAAAGAAGCAGGCCGGCAGTTCTCCGCTTCTCCTGTGGTAATGCAGGCACTCGCAACATTTGTATTTCCGCGGGCAGCCGGCATAAGTGCAGTTGCACACTGACTTGTTTCTTTCCGAAATGCATTCCATTGTCTTCCTCCTGTCTTTCAGCGCCCCGCGCAGCGAAAAGGCGTTATCTTTACGCATTCATACTCACAGATTAATATAGTTGCATAAAAAATCTCATAAGAAAAGGCGACTGTGCTGAAAAAGGTCCATAACCGGAGGCTCCGCAGGTCCGGGGAGGTAGCCGGCCAGCCTTCTTCGAAAATCCACCAGTGTCAAAAACTGCGGTCACGTGAATCATAATAAATTCATGCCGGCTTTATGGACTTTTTCAGCATGTCCGCCTTCTTCCTTAAGCAACTCTCCGGGGTCTACTTCCCGATGCAAAAATCGGAAAAAATCCTCTTCAGTATTTCCTCTGTGGTAACGGCGCCCGTGATCTCGCCGATACTGTCCATCGCGTCTCTCAGCTCGATCGAAAAGATCTCGAGGGGAAGGCCGCCAGCCAGCACGTCAGACGCCTTTCCAACTGCGGCGCAAGCCCTGTCCAGCGCCAGCTTGTGTCTTATGTTGCTTACCACTGCGCCGTCCCGTTCACGAGACCTGTCCCCCATGGCGGATTCGAATACGGCAGACTTCAGTTCGCCAAGTCCCTCTCCGGTCAGAGCCGAGATATGTATATATTGTCCCCCCCAGGCGGCGATATTATCAAGCGGCAACTTTCCCGGCAGGTCCGATTTGTTTATGGCTATGACGGCATTCTTTCCCCTGATCCTTTCCATTATGACCACGTCCTCTTCTTCCGCCGGCCCGCTGCCGTCAAATACGGCGATAATGAAGTCGGCTTTTCCCATTGCATCTATACTCCTCCGAACGCCTTCTTTTTCGATGGATTCCGCCGTATCCCTGATCCCCGCAGTGTCCAGGATCCTCACAGGAAGCCCTCTGATGTCCAGATAGTCCTCAATAAGGTCCCTGGTGGTACCGGGGAATTCGGTGACGATGGCCTTGTCCTTCTTCAGCAAAGCGTTTAACAGAGATGACTTGCCGACGTTCGGCTTTCCGACTATTGCCACCGCCAGGCCTTCCCGGAAAAAACGGGCCTCCCGGAATGTTCCCGAGAGGTTTTCCAGCTTTCGCCTGATCTTCAGGAGTTCTTCTCTCATCCTTTCGGAGGTTGTTGCCCCGATCTCTTCTTCCGGGAAATCGATATGGGCTTCGGCAAGGGCGCAGAGATCAACGAGCGACTCCCTCAGCGAGGAAAGTTCTTCCGACAATCGCCCCTTTACCTGCTCCACGGCAATCCTCAGGCTCTCCTCCGTCCGAGCAGAGATCAGGTCCATTACAGCCTCTGCCTGGGCCAGGCTTATCCTGCCGTTGAGGAAAGCCCTTTTCGTGAATTCTCCGGGTTCGGCGAGCCGTGCCCCCTGCGCAAGCACCAGCTCAAGTAAAGCCCGGACGGGCGCCATCCCGCCGTGGCAGTTGAACTCCGCCACATCTTCTCTCGTATAAGAGCGGGGCGCCCGCATTACTGAAACCAGCACTTCATCAATAGTGCCGCCGTCAGACGGGTTTACTGCGTGGCCGTAAAGAAGAGAATGGGACCTTGCAGCGCCCGGACGTTTTCCGTTGAGGGGAAGGAATATCCTGTCGGCGATCTCCAGAGCGGCCGGGCCGCTTATGCGCACGATCCCGATGCCTCCCTGACCAACAGGCGTGGAGACCGCCGCTATTGTATCATCGAAATGGTATATGCTCTGCATAGGATATTTTAACCTATAAACCTGGATTCGGCAGTTATTGATTACTGCATAAGTAATGACCTATACGATTATCTCCTGATCTGTCACTCCCGCTTGTCGGGAGTCCTTCTGAAGAAAGATTCGGGACCTGCCTACCGGCAGGCAGGCGAGCCGGAATGACAGGAATAGGACATTACTTATGCATCTTTCAGCAGTTGCAGAGGGACGCGGGAAAGAGAGACGGACTAGGCCTTCTGGCTTGCTATCTTTCTGTTTATAAAAAACTGCTGGATAATACTGAGGAGGTTGTTCACGAGCCAGTAGAGAACCAGACCCGAAGCGAAGTTCATGAACATGAATGTGAAGACCACCGGCATGAGCAACATCAGTTTTTGCTGTTTCGGGTCCATCCCGGAAGGGGTCATCTTCTGCTGGACGAACATCGATATCCCCATGACGATCGGGAGTATGTAATAGGGGTCCTTCGCCGAAAGGTCGGTGATCCAGAGCATGAAGGGCGCCCCCCTGAGTTCGATGGATATCAGGAGGACCTTGTAAAGAGCGAAGAAGACCGGTATCTGGGCAACCATGGGGAGGCATCCTCCCATGGGGTTCACCTTGTGCTTCTTGTAAAGCTCCATCATCTCCTTCTGCATCTTTTGCGGGTCTTTCTTGTACTTTTCCTTTACTTCATTCATCTTCGGCTGAAGTTCCTGCAGTTTCTTCATCGATTTCTGCCCCTTGCTCACCAGCGGGAGGAAGGGTATCCTTACAACGAGGGTCAGAAGGATGATCGCCCACCCGTAGTTGCCGAGGAAGCCGTAGAAGAACTTCAGGATCCAGAACAGGGGCCTCGCGATAATGGCAAAAAAGCCGTAGTTGATGATGTCCTGGAGCCCTATTTTCTCGAGCCTCTCCTGCACCTTGGGCCCGGCATAGAGGTGGAACTTGTTTACGGATTTGCCGCCCTCGAAGGCGATGACGGGAGAGTCCTTGACGAGCCAGGCCCTTGCCTCCTCCACTTTCGTCTCCGGCACCAGGGCGGCGCAAAAATACTTGTCTTCCTGTGCGATCCATCTCAGATCACCCTTGTACGTCTTCGGTTCCTTCAGCTTCTTGACCTTCAACTCGTCGAGGTCCGTACCCTGGAGGAGGGCGGGACCCGCATGGGCATAGCTCGCCTCCTTGTCAAAGATGCCGAAGTCCGAACCAACGGTGATCCAGTAGTGCGGCAATCCTGTAACCTGATCAATGACATCCACCCTGTAAGTACCGGCATGGAACGTATATGTCCTCTTTACCGAAATGCCGCCCTTTGCATATTCAAATACAACGCTTCCGGTCCTGTTGTGTTCATCCAGTTTGAGGTTCCCGCCTATTACGCTGAAATTGGCGTGAGAAAGATCGAAATCAGTATTTGTCCCGATCGCCAGAGCCGGCACGACGCCCGGTTTTTGAAGCAAAACCACCCTCTTGCCCGCATTGTCGCGATAATCTTTCATCTCCCAGAACTTGATAGTGGCCCCGCTTGAGGAAAGGACGGCCGAATAAAGACTGTTTTCCACCCGGACCTCTTTTTCTTCCGCCGGCGGAACGGGCACTACAGCCACGGGAAGGGGCGCCGGCTTCGGCGGCTCCTCCTTTTTCACTGCCTGCTGCGCCGTTTCCTGGGTCTTCTTGAGGGGGATGGGAGGTTGCTGTTGTGACGCAAGATACTGGTATCCTATGATAACCGCTATGGACAGGACTATGGCGAGAAGGGTCTTGTTATCCATGGCTATTTAACGGGGTCGAATCCGCCGGGGTGAAAGGGGTGGCATTTCAATATACGCCTTACGGAGAGATATAACCCCTTGATTACGCCGTATTTAGCTATTGCATCTATGGAATAATCCGAGCATGTCGGGAAAAACCTGCAACTTCCCGGGAGGACGGGCGATATGAGGTATTTATATAATTTGATTATTGCTATCAATATCGTTTTCATCGCCGAGACCTGCAAACACCCTGGCTATCTCTTTGCTCAGGTCAGCGAAACCCGCCCCTACGGAGGCGCTCCTGGCCACAAGCACGAAATCGTAACGAACAGATTTTTCCGTTAACTGTTTTCTCAAGGCCTCTCTCAAGAGCCGCCTTATCCTGTTCCTTACAACAGCCTTGCCGATTTTTTTACTGACGGAAAGTCCGAGTCTGCTGAAAGAGAGACCATTAGGCCTGGCATAAGTTACAAGATATCGTGAAGAAAATTTGGAACCGAGTTCAAAGACTTTATTGAAATCCCCCCTTCTGCTCAGAGGGTACAGCATCTTCTTGCCCTTCAGGCGCTCAGTCTTTTCCGTCCCTTTTTCCTTCTCCTCTTGATCACATTGCGGCCGCCAACGGTGCTCATTCTTTCAAGAAAGCCGTGCGTCCTCTTTCTCTTTTTCCTGTGTGGGTGGAATGTTGTATAAGTTCCCATAATTTTTACCTGAGCCAAAAGTATAATCTGTGAAATCGACGCTTGTCAAGCAAAGCTCGCTATCCCCGGCCATGGGCGAAGGGCCTTGGGCTGCGCTCTGAGGGACCCCGCGTCAGGCCCCGGCAATCGGCTCCCGTGACGGCCTGCGGCGGCCGGAGTAACAAGGTGAGGCCAAAGGCAGGGGCGCTACAACGGGGGGAAGAGCGGGGCGGAAGATTTCTTGATTATGCCGCTTGCCACGGCCCTTCTGAGGAGTTCCTCAACGGCTTCTTCTCCCTTGTCGCCGATATCAAGGGAATAATCGTTTACATAGAGACCGATATGCTGCTCTATGACACCATCTTCTATTTCCTGTGCGTGCTTCCTGATGTAAGACCTGGTTTCATCCTTGTGGGAAAATGCGTATTCGATACTCTTTTTCAGCATACAGTCTATCCTGTTGGCCAGGGTCCCGCCGAGGTCCTTCCGGGCAAGAATGCCCCCCAGCGGAATCAACAGGCCGGTCTCCTCTTCCCACCATTCACCGAGGTCCAGGACCTTCCTGAGCCCCGCCCTCTGATATGTGAAGCGGCTCTCGTGGATGATAAGCCCCGCGTCGACGGCCCCGCTCGCAACGGAACCTATTATCCGGTCAAAAGGCATCGGGACAGCATGGTCTTTAAGCGATGGATCAAATATCTGCAGAAGGAGGAATGCTGTTGTGAGCAAACCGGGTATGGCAATCTTCCTGCCCCTCAATTGTTTCATCGTGCATTCCTCTCGCGCAATGACCAGCGGACCGCAGCCCTTTCCCAGAGCTCCGCCGGAGCGAAGCAGGTAATACCTGTCCCGCAGATGGCCCAGGGCGTGGTAAGAGACCTTCGTCATATCCAGCGCCCCGTCCAATGCCTTCCGGTTGAGGGTTTCCACATCGTCGAGAATCTCATGGAATACGATATCTTCAGTGTCAACCGTCCGGTGGACCAGGCCGTAAAAGATGAAGGTGTCGTTCGGGCAGGGCGAATATCCCAGCGACAGGGCCTTCACTTTTCCTCCTTCCGGTTTGCGGAATATAATTCTTCCAGTTCCATTATCTCCGACATTCTGATGCATACCAGGCACTCGCCATGCTCAACCGTGCCGTCTTCCCAGAAGGTGGTTCTGACGGAGGCGTTGCCGCACACGGGGCATAAATTCCAGAAGAACTCTCCGAATCCTTTGCCGGAAGCGTATATGTAAATTGAGTCACACATGGGTCCTTATATTAGTATAATTCTCACCCAGAGTATAAATAAACCATAAATGCCCATAAAAATCCCTGAAAAGGGCGGAAGGGGCGGCGAAAAATCTCCCGCAATTACTCCGGGAAAAAGTCATGAAACCTTCAGTGCTTTCAGCAGCTGGACCACCGCCTTACAGCAGTTTTCAGATGCGAGTTCAAGGTCCCATTTTGTCCTGTCCCTGTCATCGACAATATTGCTGACGCCCCTTATCTCGATAAAGGGTATCCCGTAAAGTGCACATATGTGGGCCACTGCGGCCCCTTCCATATTCTCGCAAATGGCGCCCCATGTTTCCTGCAATTCGGCAGCCCTCTCCCTGGTGCCGGTACAGGCCGAGACGGTCACAAATCTGCCCGCCCTGATTTTAGGCGTGTCCGGTAAATGCGGGAAGGCGCTCCCGGCAGACTTGACCGCCTTTTTCGCAAGTTTCCCGTCGAGATCGAACTCATTGTAGTACTTCTTTCTTCCTTTTCTCAGAACGGGAATGCCGGTATACTCTGTCCCGTGGAAGCCATCTGCGTCCAGGACCCCTTCGTCCCCGTAGATCTCAGCGTGGGCTACCATGATATCGCCCACTGTCAGCCCCGCGGAAGGATAGGCGCCGCCGGCCCCGAAATTTATGAGCAGTGCCGGTGAATAGTCGCGTATGAGGATAGTCGCGGCATGGGCCGCATTTGTCTTTCCCAGTCCGGATATCGAATAGACGATTTCCGCACCTTCTACCCTTCCCGTGTAAAGTGAAGGGTTGGAACGGGGGTTGGTGTGGACGCGTGCCAGCCTCTTCACGAAGAAGAGTCCCTCCGCAGGCACAGCCGACATCAGTCCGATACACATATTTTTCCCGAGGCGCCGGTACTTCACTGTTTCAGGGTGTATTATAGCAACCCGCCTTGAAAAAAGAATACTCTCTGTGATAGTCTTTAAAACTTAAGTAACCTGTCTTGACAGGTTCAAATTCACACGCCGGCTACAGTTCCGCCTTTGGTCCCCAACGGGGGTGGCGGAACAGGCGGAGGAAAAACCATCGGAGGAATGCATCATGGTAGCTACAATGAAGGAACTGCTTGAGGCCGGGGTACATTTCGGCCATCAGGTGAAACGCTGGAACCCCAAGATGAAAAGGTATATCTTCGGGGAGAGGAACGGTATCTATATTATCGACCTCCAGAAGACGCTGAAGGGGCTCGAGGAAGCCTACAATTTTGTCAGGACGATGTCGGCCTCGGGCGCAGGGGTGCTGTTTGTCGGCACAAAGAAGCAGGCCCAGGACGCGATTATGGAGGAAGCCCAGAAGTCTTCGGTCTTCTTTGTTAATCAACGCTGGCTCGGCGGGATGCTTACCAATTTTCTCACCGTCAAGAAGAGCATAGAGAGACTGAAGAAGATAGAAGCGATGAAGGAGGACGGGACGATGAACCTTCTGCCGAAGAAGGAGGCGTCCATCCTTGAAAAGGAGAGAGTAAAGCTTGACAGGAACCTCTCGGGCATCAAGGAGATGAAGGAGTTGCCGGGTGTGATATTCGTGATCGACCCGAAAAAAGAGAGGATAGCCATTGCGGAGGCAAGAAAATTATCGATACCGATAGTGGCTGTCGTCGACACCAACTGTGACCCCGATGAAGTGGATTATGTAATACCGGGCAACGATGATGCAATACGTGCCATAAAGCTGCTGACCGGGAAGATGGCAAGTGCGGTAACGGAGGGCAGGGATGTTATTGCCAAAGAGGCCGAGAAAGAGGCGGAAAAGGCACGAATCGAGGAAAAGGTCGAATCGGAAGAGGCGGCTCAGGCCGGGGAGGCGGGTGAGTAATGGCGGCAATATCGGCTGAGACGGTGAGGGATCTGCGGGAAAAGACGGGCGCCGGCATGATGGAGTGCAAGAAGGCCCTCGTGGAGAGCAACGGCGACTTCGAAAAGGCCATCGACGTGCTGAGGCAGAAAGGGCTCGCCAGTGCGGCCAAGAAGGCGGGACGTTCGGCATCGGAAGGGGCGGTCGGATGTTATATCCATATGGACAAGATCGGGGTGATGGTGGAGATCAACTGCGAGACCGATTTTGTGGCGCGGACTGACGATTTCAAGGGACTTCTCAAGGACATCGCGATGCATATCGCGGCGGCTTCGCCTGCCTATGTCGTGAGGGAGGACGTCCCCGGGGACGTAATAGAAAGGGAGAAGGAGATTTACCGGGGACAGGTAGCCAACAAGCCTCCCCAGGTCGTCGAAAAGATCGTCGAGGGAAAGCTCGAAAAGTTCTACGGTGAGACCTGTCTGCTCGACCAGCTCTTCGTGAAGGACCCCGATCAGAAGAAGAAGATCAAAGACCTTATCACGGAAAAAGTGGCCAAACTTGGAGAAAATATCGTGGTCAGAAGGTTTGTCCGGTATCAGCTTGGCGAGACCCAGCCTTCTCACCCAAAGAGTTGCTAGGATTAGGAATGCCTTTGCGCTATAAAAGAATCCTCCTGAAACTCAGCGGGGAGGCCCTGATGGGAGACAAGGGGTACGGAATCGACGCCGGGACCGTGGATTTCCTCGCGAGGGAGATTAAGGAAATTGCCTCCATGGGGGTCCATCTGTCCATCGTCATAGGCGGGGGCAATATTTTCCGGGGGGTCCAGGCGAGCCTCGAGGGGATGGAGAGGGCTTCCGCCGACTACATGGGAATGCTGGCTACCGTCATAAACGCTCTTGCGCTCCAGAACGCGCTCGAAAAATATGACCTTCCGACCAGGGTGCAGTCCGCAATCGAAATGAGGGAGCTTGCCGAGCCGTACATACGGCGCAGGGCGGTGAGGCATCTGGAAAAGGGAAGGATCGTCATTTTCGCGGCGGGGACGGGCAACCCGTATTTTACGACGGATACCGCTGCCGCCCTGAGAGCGATGGAGATAGGCGCGGATGTCATCCTCAAGGGGACCAAGGTGGATGGCGTATATTCTTCCGACCCTGTCAAAGACCCCAAGGCAAAGAAGTACAAACAGCTCACCTATCTGGAAGTGCTGAAGAAGGGGCTCCGGGTGATGGACTCGACCGCCGTGTCTTTATGTATGGACAACAACCTTCCTATTGTGGTATTTAATTTAAAGGGCAAGGGAAATATACGGAAGGTAATCGAGGGGAAGAACATAGGGACGATCGTAAGGGGGAACAATGGAGCCGGAGCTAAGAAAAAAGACAAGTGAGAGGATGAACGGTGCGATAGAGGCACTGAAGAAGGAGTTCGGTTCTGTCAGGACCGGTAGGGCCAGTCTTTCGCTCCTTGAAGGGATTTCGGTGAATTATTACGGGACCATAACGCCCCTTCAGCAGCTTGCGAGTCTCAGCGTCCCCGAGAGCAGGCAGATTGCCATACAGCCATGGGAGCAGCGCATCATCCCCGATATCGAAAAGGCCATCATGAAGTCGGACCTCGGACTTACACCGATGAACGACGGCAAGCTTATACGGATAAATATCCCCATTCTCACGGAAGACAGGAGGAAACAGCTGGTCAAGGTGGTGAGGAAGAGGACCGAAGAGGCCAAGGTCGCGATACGGAACATAAGAAGGGATGCGAACGACGAACTGAAGAAACTTGAGAAGGACAAGCACCTGAGTGAAGACGACGCCAAGAAGGAGCAGGAAGAGATACAGAAAATCACGGATTCCTTTGTGAAGAAGGCGGATGAGATCCTGGAACACAAGGAAAAAGAAATCATGGAGGTGTAAGTGAACAGCAATTTTGTGGTAAAGGTGGAGGACGCAAAACTCCCTGATGTCCAGAAGGCGTTGCAACAGGCGGGCATCAAGGTAAGAAGTATCATTGAAGTCTTCAAGGAAGAGACCGGGCAGGAAGAACCGAAATAATAATGGCCGCCGTAAAGAAGAAAAAAACCGCCGTGAAGAAGACAGGCTCTTCCGTTTCGGCAGGCAAGACCGCCGGGAAGAGCCCGGGGGCGGTCTCGCGTCGCAATAAAGCTGCCGCGAAAGGTTCAAACGTGACCAAACCGGAAAAGAAGAAAGTTCGTGCTGCCGCTGATTCTGTCGCGAAGAAGACCGCCGGCCGCAAGAAGGCGGGAAAGAAGCAAACGGCAAAGCCGGACAGGCTCCACGAGCTGAGAAGGTCTTTGCTGGATAAGAGAGAGGCGATAATAAAGGAAGCAAAGGACGAAATTGCAAAATATATAAGCGGCGAAAACCGTCAGCTTGTCGATACCGCCCTGGACGAGGGGGACCTCGCCGTAGTAGACATTTCTGAGGATGTCAACCTTATGAGGCTTGCGTCCCACAGGCAGAATCTGCTCGATATCGATGAAGCGCTGCGCAAGATAGACGACGGCAGTTACGGCATATGCGAGGAATGCGGAGAAGAGATCGGCGAAAAGAGGTTGAACGTCCTTCCGACCGCGACCCTTTGCAGGAACTGCCAGGACAGAAAAGAAAAGCTCGAAGCGATCGGTAAAGTGCAGTCGGGTCTGTAGTCGAAATAATTCTGACTAAGGCAGGTCGACCTTGTTGAAATCTCTTCCGTAAACCTCGGCGAGGATCTTGTCCGCTCCTTTTGCCAGCAAGTCTTCGCCAAGCCTTGTTCCGAGAATCCCGGCATCCTCCCGTCTTCCCTCTATATGGCTTTTGATGATCCGGTCCCCCGACACGCTGCCTACGAGGCCGTCGATTATCAACAATTCCATCTTCTCCTGGCCGCCTCTTAACCCTGCGTGCGCCGCAATCGGTACCTGGCATCCGCCTTCGAGTTTTTTCAGGCAGGCTCGCTCCGCTCTTACACAGACCGATGTCTCCGGATGGTCCAGCGGCGCAATAAGTCCGTTGATGAAATCGTCCTCCGTTCTGCATTCGATGCCGATGGCCCCCTGTCCTATGGCGGGAAGGCTTATTTCGGGCGGGAGAATTTCCGTTATCCTTGCGGCCCACCCGAGTCTTTTTACACCCGCAGCCGCAAGGATGATTGCATCGAACTGCCCCTCATCGAGCTTTCTGAGCCTCGTGTCCAGATTCCCACGGAGTTGTACTATCTTGAGGTCAGGTCTTATATGAAGGAGCTGGCATGACCTCCTCAAACTGCTGGTTCCCACTGCTGCTCCCTGCGGGAGGGCTTTGAAATCACTGATCGTGAATTGTGAATCCTGAATTCCGGAAATGAACGCATCACTGGGGTCTTCCCTCTTGCAGATAACCGCGAGGTGGAGCCCCGAGGGAAATTCGGTGGGCACATCTTTCATGCTATGGACCGCGAGGTCGGCTTCACCGCTCAGCAGCGCCTCCTCTATCTCCTTGACGAAAAGCCCCTTGCCGCCTACCTTCGCGAGCGGTACGTCGAGGATCTTGTCCCCGGTGGTCTTTATCTTGTTCAACTCCACCGCGAGCCCGGGGTTCATCCTCTGAAGCTCTGACTTTATCCACTCGGCCTGCCACAGTGCGAGTTTACTGCCACGAGTGCCTATTACGACTTTATTCTTCATGAATATATCGAAGCCTCCCTGATTTCAATCATCTTCGCCGTTTATGCCGTACAATTTCTTTATGGTGGCGATCAGCTCGTCCCTGTCTTCCGTATCTTCCTTGAGGGCAACCGTGGGCGGATGGATTAGCTTGTTGACCACCGCACTTGCCAGATATTCCACGGCCCTGGCCTGTTCCTCTCCCAGACCCGGGCACCTGTTCCTGAACTTCTCTATCTCTTCCCTCTTTATCTCTTCGGCCTTCTGCCGCAGGGCGACGATGACGGGCACCGAATCGAGGGAGGAAATCCATTTGCCGAATTTTTGAACCTCTTCGTCTATGATCGATTCCGCCCTCTCCGCCTCTTTTTTCCTCCCGTGGATATTTTGGTCCACGACCTCCTGCAGGTCATCGACGTCGTAAAGGTAAACGTCGTCTATCTTGTTTATCTCGGGATCTATGTTCCTGGGTACCGAGATGTCGATGACAAAAACAGGCCTGTGTTTCCGTTCTTTCATCACCTTCTGCATCTGGTCTTTATGAAGGACGTACGAAGGGGCTCCTGTTGAACAGATTATGATATCGGCATAGACCAGTTCCTGAAGAAAATTTTCGAACCTTACGGGTTTGCCGTTGAATTCCTGTGCAAGCTCGCAGCCCCGTTCATAGGTCCTGTTAACGACCATTACCGTCCGCACGCCGTTATTTACCAGATGACGGGAAGCGAGTTCGGCCATCTCTCCGGCCCCGAGAAGCATAAAAGACTTGTCGGCAAGTTCAGTAAATATCTTCTTGGCAAGCTCGACCGCGGCAAAGCTTATCGAGACGGCGTTCTCGGCGATCCGCGTCTCCGTCCTCACCCTTTTCGCCGTGGAAATGGCTTTTTTCATCAGTTTGTTCAAGAGAACACCGGTTGTTTTCTTTTCCAAGGCAAACTCGAAGGCGTCCTTGATCTGTCCGAGAATCTGCGGTTCACCAAGCACCATCGAATCGAGGCTCGAGGATACCCTGAAAATGTGCCTCACGGCATCGAAATCATTCAGCGCGTAAAGGGATTTTTCGAAGTCCGCCCTCTTCAATCCGTGGAGGTCCGCAAGAAAATCCATTATATCGGTTGACGCCCCTTTGTTATTCACACATGCATAGATTTCCACCCTGTTGCATGTGGAAAGCACCGCTACTTCTCTTATTCCGGGCAGCTTATGCAGACCGAAGATTCCCTGCTCAAGCTTGGGTCCGTTAAAGGCCAGCTTCTCCCTTACATCTACATTGGCTGTCTTGTGGTTTAATCCTATGACGAGAACTTTCATCAGAACGTATGCATGCTCTTAAGCATGAAATTGACTCCGAAGAAGGTGAACAAAACGACCACAAACCCTATTATGGCCAGTATCGCGGCCCGTCTGCCTCTCCATCCGGCCGTGAGCCTGAGGTGGAGAACGGCTGCATAGATCAGCCAGGTGATCAGCGACCAGACCTCCTTGGGGTCCCATTGCCAGTATTTGCCCCAGGCGTTTTCCGCCCATATCGCTCCGGTGATGATCGCCAGCGTGAGGAGGGGAAAACCCATGGTAATAAGCCTGTAGTTTATTTCGTCCAGTATCTGGAGGCTGGGCAGTCTTTCAAAGAGTCCCCCCAGACGCTTTGATTTCACATAGTGCTCCTGCAGGAGGTACATGATTCCTACGCCGAAAGCCATTGCGAAGGCCGCGTCTCCCAGAAAGGCCAGCACGGTGTGTATCCCGAGCCAGTAGCTCTGAAGCACCGGGCTTAACGGCTCCATCTTGCGGGGAAGGACGGACGACGAAAACATAAGGACGAACACAACCGGCATGATAAAAGAACCCAGCAGCCCCAGCCTGTAGCGGTACTCGAGGACGAAGAAAATGAACACTATACACCAGGCAAAAAAGGAAGTCGCCTCGTGCAGGTTTGCTATCGGAATATGTCCGGAAATAACATATCTTGCGACAATATCGGATGTGTGGAAGAGAAAACCTATTACGGCGAGAACGAGCATGATGACAGACGTGGTCTTCGTCCCCTTGAAAAGCTCCAGTACGCAGACAATTGCCGAGGCGAAGTAGAAGGTGAGAGCGATCTCGAAAAGCATCACTTCCATCAAAAACAACCGAGCTGACAGTTCTTGATCTTGATGCCGAGTTCGTTGGCCGCATCTCCGACTTCTCTGAACTTCAGACCAAGAGACCGGGCGATCTCCATGGCGGCCGCGCAGGAAAGCTTTCCATCCACAGCTTTTCTAATCATCTCTTCCCTCAGTTCTTCCTTCATTGAAAAAAACCCGGGCTCCTGAAAACACAATGCCCCTCCCGGGGCGTTCCTGGCTCCATGACAGTATGGATTTTTCAGGAAATGTCCGTTAATTTTACAATATCAGGATTTAAAAACACAATTGTCGGATCATGGAAAGGGGAACCGGCATGGAAGACTCCCCGGAAGTCGCAAGGCATGCCTCTCTACTTGTCGGGAGGCCTGGACCCGTAAATGCCTGTTTCGAGAGACTGTGCTGCCATGCTTAACTCATCGTGTCCAAGCAGGCTCGGGATGAGGACTCTGCGGGACCTCAGAAGAGGTCTGAAATGACCGTCAGCCCCGCGATGGCCGATTTCGGCGACTATTTCCCTGCCGTGTATACCGACATTGAAAAAGGCGTCGCCGACCCTTTTCGGGACTGCGATGTCCAGGAAGACATGAGTATTTGACCTGCCCGATTCTCCCCGGGTCACCTCAAAGAAACGTACTTCCAACCCGCCCTTCTTCTCAGGCAGGGAATCTTTGGTGATTTCCCAGCTCGCGTAAACAACACGCGGCTCAACGGGTATTAGAAAGAATTCGTTTTCGCCATATTCTTCAGGCAATTCCGGAGACAGTATTTCTTTAATCGGCGGCCGATGCCCTGCACCGGGATGACTTTCCGTCTCCGGCTGGTGAAGTGAGTTACGGCGTGCTTCCGCCCGTTTAGAGGACGCCCGAACTGAAGGTTTCTTCTCTTTTTCAGAAACAGCGGGTCCGCTCTTCACGGCTTTCTTCCCCACGGGCAATTTCCCGGCCGTCTTTACTTTCTTTGTCACGGCCTTCGCGGGCCCCAAAGTAACCTTTTTCAACTTTCCGGCATGTCCTGCTTTGGCCCCGGCTTTTGGCTTTTTCGCTTCCACCGTGACCTTTTCGGCTGTTTTCTTCGGAGAGACGAGTTTTCTTGCCGGGGTCCTCCCGGGTGCTGAAGTCGCTGCCGGCG
The DNA here is from genome assembly GCA_037381085.1 of Candidatus Sulfobium sp. Taxonomy (GTDB): domain Bacteria; phylum Nitrospirota; class Thermodesulfovibrionia; order Thermodesulfovibrionales; family UBA6898; genus JARRRD01. Next base: position 2,674 of record JARRRD010000004.1, on the reverse strand, counting down.
GAGCAGCAGCTTCAGTTCTTGCGCGGACCTTTTTTGTTTTGCTACTCCTGCTTTTACCGGAAGTTTTATCCCCGGCGGGCTTCTCCTTCTTGTCTGTCACTGCCCCCGTCACGGAACCCTTGACGGATCTGGCAGGAGTGACCTTTTCTCCGGTTTTGACGGCCGCTGCACTCTTACGGGATTGCTGCTTCCCGGTTTTTGCTGTTATTGTAGGTTTCATGATGATTGGACGTGCGATATTCTATCAAATTATACACGATAAATGTCGATGAATCGAGCGATTTTGCCCCGCGCCCTCTCAGTGAGCCTCGGACCAGTTTTTCCCGTGTCCGACCTCTACTTTCAGAGGGACGGCAAGATCAAAGGCTCCTTCCATTTCGTCTCTGACGATTTCAGTCGCTACCCCCAGCTCTTCGCGAGGGAGTTCAATCAGAAGCTCATCGTGCACCTGAAGTACCATCTTTGCCCTGAGGGTCTCCCGCCTGAACCTGTTCCGTATATTGATCATCGCGATCTTGATGATGTCCGCCGCAGTTCCCTGGATGGGGGAATTCACGGCCAGTCTCTCGCCCTGCTGCCGCGTATTTCTGTTGGCGCTGTTCAATTCGGGTATCGGTCTTTTTCTTCCCAGAAGCGTCGTGACGTAGCCATTTTCTCTTGCTTCCGCGACCGTTTTGTCTATGTATTCCCTGACGCCGGGATGGCGGTCAAAGTACTGTGCAATGTACCGTTTCGCCTCCTCTCTCCCGATACCCAGCGCTTCTGAAAGCCCGAAGGGCGATATGCCGTATAACACTCCGAAATTGACCGTCTTGGCAGTCCTTCTCATTTCGGCTGTCACCTTGCCGATTGATACGCCATATAATTCAGCGGCTGTCCGGGAATGGATATCGACATCTTCCGCGAATGCGTCGATGAGTCCTCTGTCGCCGCTGATGTGAGCCAGTATTCTGAGTTCTACCTGAGAGTAATCCGAAGACAGGAGTATTTCCCCCTCTCCGGCGATAAAGGCCTCCCTGATCCTTTGTCCCCATTCCCCCCTGACCGGTATATTCTGGAGATTCGGGTCGCTGCTGCTCAGCCGTCCCGTTGCCGTCACGGTCTGGTTGAAGGAGGTATGCAGCCGCCCGGTCTGCGGGTTTATGAGGGCGGGCAGCACGTCCAGATAGGTGGTTTTGAGCTTGGTCAGGCTTCTGAAATGGAGGACTTCCCTGGGCATTTCATGGAGCCCGGAAAGCTCTTCCAGTACGTCCATGCTGGTGGAATATCCGGTTTTCGTCCTTTTTGAAGGACTAATCCTTTTTTGCACACTTTCCATCTCTGCCTCTATTTCTCCCGACATTTTCTTCAACAGGGAATCGTCGATTCTGACGCCGGACTTCTCCATGTCGATAAGAACATCAATCAGCGGCATCTCGATTCCAAAGTAGACCCCTTCGAGACCGGCTGCCCCGAGCTTATCGAAGAGCACGCTTTTCAACTCATAGCTGAGCGCGGCGTCTTCCCCCGCATAGGTCGTGGCTTCCCGGATGCCGACCTCGGCAAAAGTGGCCCTTTTCTTCAGGACCTCCGGGAAGGACTTCTTCCGCTTCGAAAGGTATTCGAAGGAGACTTCATCGAGACTGTGGCTGGCCTTGTTGGGGTTGAGGAGGTAGGCGGCGATCATGGTGTCAAAGAGTTTACCGGCTACGCCGATCCCCTCCCGGTCGAGCACTGTCATATCATATTTCAGGTTGTGGCCGATCTTCGATATCCCTTCATTTTCCAGAGGCGGTTTCAGGAGCCCCAGGACACCTCTCTTGTCAGGCTGCTCCGCAGTCGTGACGCCGGAATGGCCCACCGGAATATAAAAGGCCTTCTCCTCTTCCATGCAGAGCGCGATGCCGACAAGTCGTTCCGTGAGCGGGTTCCTGCCGGTTGTCTCCGTGTCAAAGGAGAGTTCGTCTTTGGGCCGTCCAAGAATCTCTTCGAGCCTGACCAGCGACGAGACAGTCTCGTAATCGCGGGAAGAGGTCCCCGCCGAAGGAACGAGCTTCAGGAGGCTCACAAATTCAAACCGCCTGAACAGAGGCAGAAGCGAAACCCAGTCGGGCTCCCTGAGAACAAAATCACTTCTGTGAAATTCGACCGGAACGTCTATGTCGATAGTCGCCAAATCCAGGCTCAGGCGTACGACGTCCCTGTTTTCCGAGACCATCTTTTTCAATCTTTCCTTCGGAATCCTGTCCGGATGGGCGAGAAGCTCGTCGAGATTTTCAAACAAAGAAAGAAGCTCTTTTGCGGTCTTTTCCCCTACCCCCCGTATGCCCGGTATGTTGTCAGCGGTATCACCCGTCAAGGCTATGTATTCCGTCACCCTTTCAGGCCCGACGCCGAATTTCTCCCTGATATAGCGCTCATCAAGAATCCTGTCTTTGATCGGATCGTATATCTTTATATTTTCGTTGACGAGCTGGAGCATATCCTTGTCGGCGGTTACGATTAGAACAGTGTCCCCTTCAGTCCCGGCCTTTTTCGCGATGGTCCCTCTGAGATCGTCCGCCTCGTACCCGGGGAGTTCGAAGACCGGGATGTTGAACGCAGCAACTACCTCTCTGATAAAGGGAAGCTGCTTTACCAGCTCGGACGGTGCTTCGGGCCTGTGTGCCTTGTATTCCTTGTACATCCTGTGGCG
>JARRRD010000003.1:0-84998 GCA_037381085.1 Candidatus Sulfobium sp. | reverse complement strand
TTGCCGATACCGGTCCAGGCATGGACGAAGGGACAAGAGACAGGCTCTTCGAACCATTTTTGACCACAATAGGAACCGGTAAGGGCACGGGTCTCGGACTATCCATCGTCTACGGAATAATCAGGCAGCACAACGGCTATATCGATGTCTACAGCGAGCCCGGAAAGGGTTCAAGTTTCAATGTATATCTGCCTCTGGTCATGGATCAAATCCGCACCGAAGAAACTGTTCCACATCCCCGGTCTCCCAGGCGAGGCACGGAAACAATCCTTCTCGCGGAGGATGATGATACGGTAAGAAGACTCGCCAGGTCGCTCCTGGAAAAGTACGGATACAAGGTCATCGAGGCTTTGGATGGAGAGGACGCCGTAGAAAAGTTCATGGCAAACAAAGACATGGTCAGCTTACTTCTTTTTGACGTAGTAATGCCCAGGAAAGACGGCAAGGAGGCTTATGAATCGATAAAGAAGATCAGGCCCGACGTAAAAGTCATTTTTGCGAGCGGTTACCCCCGCGACACCCTTAGCGAAAAGGTAAACCTCGGGGACGATCTGGAAATCATTTCGAAACCTGTTTCACCGGCGGAGCTGATGAAAAAGGTAAGAGAGGTTCTGGACAAGTGATCCTGTAACCTGTCCTGCACCCGGCAGTCCCTCATTCATGAACGAAGTGGTCAGGTGGCTTGCTTACTTACCATCCATAGCATAGAGGAGAAAGGTGAAGAAAGTGTGAATGCCTAAGCCCTCTCCGTCTTCCGCTCTCTCCTCCAGATGCCCCAGCTCTTCCAGACGGCGTAGATGGCCGGTATTACGATGAGTGTAAGGATTGTCGCGGATACCATGCCGCCGATCATCGGGGCTGCTATCCTCCGCATGGTGTCCGCTCCCGCTCCCTGTCCCCAGAAGATCGGCAGAAGGCCCGCCATGATGGCCGTTACGGTCATCATCAACGGCCTGACCCGCTCGCCCGCGCCAGCGATAATCGCGTCGTAAAGGTCGCCGTAACTGATCGCATCGTTCTTCTCCTGCATCTTCTTCGCAAGTTCTTCGTCGACGTAGATGAGCAGCACAACGCCGGTCTCCGCCGCAACACCGGAAAGGGCTATGAAGCCCACACCGACCGCTATACTCATGTTATATCCCAGGAGATATATGAACCAGACACCTCCCACTATGGCGAAAGGCAAAGCAAGCATCACTATCACCGCCTCGCCCACGTTCTTGAAGTTCAGGTAGAGCAGGAGGAAAATAATGAGAAGTGTGATCGGCACCACTATCTCCAGCCTCTTGTTCGCCCTCTGCATGTATTCGTATTGTCCCGACCACTGGATGTTATACCCTGGCGGAATATGGACATCTCTGGCAACAACCTTCTTCGCATTGTTCACATAGGTAGCAACATCCACACCCCGCAGATCCACATTGATCCAGACACTTGGTCTGGAATTCTCTGTTTTTATTACGGCAGGTCCCTGGTGGATCCTTATGTGCGCCACCTGCGTTATAGGTATCTGGGTACCCGTGGGGGTCGCTATGAGAACACGTTCCAGACTGGGTATGGATTCTCTCAGGCCGCGCTGGTACCTGATATTTATCGGATACCTCTCAAGGCCCTCGACGGTCTCACCCACGTTCATGCCGCCTATGGCCGACTGAATTACATCCTCGATAGCCCCGACAGTCAGGCCATATCTCGCGGCAGCCTCCCGGTCTATGTCATAGTCGAAATAATATCCGCCTACCACTCTTTCGGCGTAGGCGGAGAGAGTACCCGGGACTTTACTGACTGCCGCCTGGATCTCCTCTCCAAGTGTTGAGAGGGTCTTAAGGTCGTTGCCCATCACCTTGATGCCCACCGGTGTCTTGATGCCCGTGGCCAGCATGTCGATTCTGGTCTTGATGGGCATCGTCCAGGCATTGGTCACGCCGGGAAATTTGATGGCGTCGTTCAGCTTCTTCACCAGCTCCTTCTGCGTGATTGGCCGTTCAAGGGGCCATACCTTCGACAGGGGATTTCGCAGAAATTCCGGCCAGCCGGAGAAGAACCTTTTCACCGGCACCTTTCTCCACTCGTCCCGGGGTTTGAGCCTTATAGTCGTTTCGATCATCGACAGCGGCGCCGGGTCGGTCGCAGTGTCGGCGCGGCCGATCTTACCGAAGACGGATTTTACCTCTGGGAAGGACTTTATGATCTTGTCAGTCTGCTGAAGCAGGGCCCTGGCGGTCGTAATCGAGATGCCCGGCAGCGTAGTCGGCATATAGAGGAGGTCCCCTTCATTAAGAGGGGGCATGAACTCCCCTCCCAGCTTCTCAAGGGGAAAAACTGCATCTATCTTTTCAGCCACGGATTTCAGCGGACCTTCCGGCAGCCTGTTGACAACCAACGAGTGGAAGGGCAGCATGGTCAGTACTACGACAACGGCGCCGCCGATCGTTACCGTCTTGTGCCTGAGCACCCACTTAATCGTCGGCCTGTATATACGGATAAGGAACCTGTTGAGCGGGTTCTTCTCTTCAGGGCTGACCGCCTGGGGCCAGAGGATGAGGAAGACCACCGCACCGAGCACTATAGCTATGAGAAGGCCGAAGCCTCCCAGAAGCGTCGCGGGAAAGAGCAGGGACACCAGCCATACCAACAGGAACACTCCGGCGCCTATCACGGCCGACACAATCCTCTGCTTTCTGAGGGACCAGGCTGCCGGAAGGAGCGTCGTCCTGATGAAATACCCCATCAGGACAGGGACGATGGTAACCGAAAGAAGTGCGGCCGAGGCCATGGAATATGTCTTCGTAAAGGCGAGGGGCTTGAATAATCTCCCTTCCTGGGCCTGCAGCGAGAATATGGGCAGGAAGGAGCATGTAATTATGAGCAGGGAGAAAAAGAGAGCAGGACCCACCTGCTTTGCCGAAAGGGTAATAATGGCCCAGTGGTCCTTCATGCCGGGGTTTTTCTCTAGGTGTTTATGGGCGTTTTCTATCATGACTATGGCGGCATCGATCATCGCCCCTATGGCGATGGCTATACCTCCGAGAGACATGATATTGGCGTTTAATCCCTGAAGATGCATGACGATAAATGCCATGAGGATGCCCAGAGGGAGCGTCCAGAAGTTTGTGGTTCAGGGTATGCACGGCCCTTTCGATCAAACCCGAGCGGTCGTAGACCGGCACTATCTGGACGCCCGGCGGAAGACCGGCCTTAAGGCTCTCCAGTTTTTCCTTTACCCTCTGGATCGTAGCCAGCGCGTTTTCGCCGTACCGCATGATAACAACACCGCCGGCCACTTCCCCCTGTCCGTTGAGCTCTGCCAGCCCACGGCGCATCTCAGGGCCGAGATGCACGGTCCCCACGTCCCGTATCAGGATCGGCGTACCGGTCTTATCTACGCCCAGTGGAATGTCTTTGATGTCCTTAATGGACTTGATGTACCCCAGACCCCTTACCATATATTCCGTTTCCGCCATCTCTACCGTCCTGCCGCCGACGTCATTGTTGGAATGCTGGATTGCAGCCTTTACCCTTGACAGAGGAATATGGTAGGCAAAAAGTTTGTTGGGGTCCAGTTCGACCTGATACTGCTTTACAAATCCCCCTATGGACGCCACCTCGGAAACACCCTCCACCGAAGTAAGTTCATACCGGAGATACCAGTCCTGAATGGACCGGAGCTGTTCGAGGTTGTGCTGACCTGTCTTGTCCACCAATGCATATTCGTAGATCCATCCCACGCCGGTGGCGTCAGGACCCAGCGAGGGCGTAACCCCTTTTGGCAGCCGGCCGGACACGTAGTTGAGGTATTCAAGGACGCGGCTCCTCGCCCAGTAGAGGTCGGTCCCGTCCTTAAAAATTATATATACGAAGGAGAGTCCGAAGAAGGAATAGCCCCTCACCACCTTCGCTCCCGGAACAGCGAGCATTGCCGTCGTAAGCGGATAGGTGACCTGCTGCTCGACCACTTCCGGGGCCTGGCCGGGGTATCTTGTAAACACGATCACCTGGACATCGGAGAGATCGGGAATGGCGTCCAGCGGGGTCTTCGAAAGAGCGTAGATCCCCGCCGCTACGACGAAAAAGGTCGCAAGGATTACGATGAACCTGTTCTTAACGGAGTATTCGATTAACTTTTCGAGCATCAGTACTTGATCTCATTCCCGCAGACCAGCATGTCCTTTCCGAGGAAGGGGTTCTGGACTGAAGAGCCTGTTTGCAGCCACGACTCTTTCTTCATGGGACAATAAAATATCTTGATGCCCTGTGCGCGGGCCTCCCGCCTACCCGGGCCTTCAACATACTTGACCATGGCACGGCTCAGTATGGCAAAGGACGCTTTGGCCTCCCCAATATCGCCCGACAACAGACCCGGAAGGGTTCGGTCTATAGTTTCGACCACATCCTTCACGGCGCCCACCCTCTTCTCAGTCTTGAGTTTTTGCCCGGCCTCGGCCAGGGACTCTGCATAAGTCTTTACGCCTGCCGGGGATTCATCAACCAGAGCACTGTGGATTTTCATGTACGCATCGGTTACGTCGGACATTACCTGTTTCTGATTTTCCGGGGTCCCCGCCTGGGGCGCCTCTTTACCGGTCTCTTTCATTTCACCCGGTGTGGCCTTCGGCGCTTCCTTCTCCCCTGAAGATTTCCTCGCCTCTATCATCCTGTTTAAGGCTTCCTTCAGGTTGCTCTCGGAGTCGATGAGAAACTGTGCGGACGTAACGACCTTCTCCCCGTCGGCAAGGCCCGATTTTATCTCCACCACCCCTTCGCCCTCCGCCCCGAGGACCACGTCCCTCGGCTTGAACCTCCCGCCTCCCAGAGCCATAATGACGATGTTCTTGGTACCGGTTCTTATGACCGCGTTGTCAGGCACCTGAAGCACGTCTTCACCCACCTTCGTCGTTATCATCACGTTTACATACATTTCGGGCTTAAGTTTGAACTTCGGATTCTTTAAATCGATCCTTATCTGTACTGTCCTTGTAGCGGCCGACAGATAGGGGTATATGAATGAAATGCGGCCCTTGTAAACCACCCCCGGCTCATAGGGGAGCGTAATCTCGGCCTCCTGGCCGGTACGGATAAACGGCAGTTCATATTCGTAGATGGAGCCCAGCACCCAGATGTTCGAAATATCGGCGATGGTGTAAAGCTCCATCCCCGGGGTAACCTTCATCCCGGCCAGCACCTTCTTGTCGATTACGATGCCATGCGTGGGAGACCTCAGGGTCATAGCCTTCTGGATCGTACCGCGCTTTTCCAGATTCCTGCTGGGTCGCGACCAGTTCCGGGGAATATATGGAGAGGAGTTCCTCTCCCTTCGACACCTCCTGTCCTGTCGTGTTTACAAAGAGGTCTTCCACCCACCCGGATACCTTGGTGTGAATGTGCTGGACAAGCGCCTCATTATAGGTCACCTGCCCCACGGTGCGTACCGTAGCGATGAGCGGACCGCGCGTGACGTCCGTAGTCTTGACCCCTATATTCTGGACAGTGACCGGGTCGATCTTTATCACACCCTCACTGCTCTCTCCCTCATACACCGGCACAAGGTCCATCCCCATGGGGGACTTGCCCGGTTTGTCCCTTATATATGTGGGGTCCATCGGGGCAACCCAGTATTTGATCTTTCTTTCTTGCTTGACCTGGCCACCCCGGATATCCTCTTTCGCCGTAGTTACGGGCGTCCTTTTCTTCTTCCCGCCGGGGTACATGATCCATATCCCCGCGATCAGAAGGACCAGGATTATAGAGACATACTTAACAGTTTTCTTCATGTTAAATCCCTCTCGTTAATAAATGACTGTGCCATCCTCTTCAGTAAAGCCTCTTCCCGACAGTCGCTTCGATCTCCGATATCGTGTTTTCATAATCCGTCACCGCCCGGTAGTATTGTATTTCATAGTTGTACAAAGTCACCTCGTTGTTTACCAGGGTAATAAAGTCAACCTTGTTCACCTGGTATCCGGAGATCGCCGATTCCAGCGCCGTTCTGCTCTGGGGTAGAAGACCTGTCTGGAAAAGATCGATCTGCTTACGGTATTTATTGATCCTCGCCAGTGAATCCTTTATCCTGAAAAACATCTCACTCCTCGTTGTGTTATACCGTTGAGTTGCCCGACGGATGTTCCACTTCTCTTCGGCGACCTTCTTGTCCTCCTTGGTCTTATGCCAGAGAGGTACCGTTACCATGACAAATCCCGAGACGAAGTCGGGCCTTTCCTGTCGCTGACCGTAACTCACGCCCACGTCGAAGTCAGGATAGTAATTCTTCTCGGCCAACCGCAGAGCCAGCCGGGACCTCTCGATGCGACGCTTCGCAGCAATAAGAATAGGCCGGTTCGCCTCTGCTATCTTCTGAAGCTCATCCGCGCCAAAACTAAATTTCGGATGTGTCACCCCGTCTATCACGATTCCATCAGCCTCCCTGAAGGGGGTATCGACAGGCCTGTAAAGAAGCGTATTAAGATGGGCGATCATGCTCTCCTTCTTCTGCCCCAGTGTAATCAAGGCGTCCGCCATCTTGGAGAGCTCAACCTGAGCCTTAAGAACATCCTGCTGGATGCCCGCCCCCACTGCATACTTCGTCTCGGTGGTCTTCACAAATTCCCTGAGGAGGTCCCTGTTTTCCTTCGTTACATCAATAGTCTTATTGATAAGGAGCAGGTTCCGGAATGCCTCCTCCACCCGCCTGGTCAGGTCATTCCTTTTTTCCACGTAATCTTCGGCAGCGATTTCCGTCTCCTTCCTGGCTATATCCCCTTTAAGAGGTAGTTTGCCGGGGAAGGGAATCTTCTGGGATACAGAGAACTGTTTCTGGGTCATCGGCTCCTGGTTGAAGCTGAAGCTGTTCGTCGGGACCGCAAGAAGGGAAAAGCCGACTTTCGGGTTGTCAAGTGATTCCGCCTGGGATGGACGTTCGCTGAAAGCCTCTTCCCTGTCCTTCAGCGCCCGGAGGTCAGGGTTGTTGGCAATGGCCTCGTTCACAAGGCCTTCAAGCACTGATTCGCCCTTGTCCGTGCCCACGGCCCGGGAACTGAGGGGCAGGAGCAACAGGATAGAAACGGCAATGACCGCAACACAGAACACCTTCAAAGGGACAGGCCCCCCCTCCTTCAAGTTTCGCATTGTCTTCTCCATAGGGTTAATGACAGTAGTAGTTTCCTGATCTTATCACAAAAAAAGGCACGCTACAAAGCGCGACGGAAAAGACGAGCTGCTATTTCGCCTTGAATTCGAATGTCCCAACGTGGGTCCCGCCGTCCGGCCCTTTTATCTTTACCTGCATCGTCCACTCGCCCGGCATTGTCGGCTTGATCACGGCGGTATACGTTTCGCCCTCCCTCACGGCACGGACGCCATAATTCATCGCCGGCATGGACGCCATGAAATAATAGAGTTCAGGGTCAAGATCGCTGACGGGGCTTGCGCCCTTCCTTATTTCGAAAGTGACTTTGTTAATACCGACGACCGCGGGGGCATGGTCCATTTTCACAGTGACCTCATATGGCCCGACCTTCTTACTTACACTGTAATCCTTCGCGTAGGCCACGCCCGCAACAAGAAGCAAGAACACTGCACATGCCGCAAACTTCCTCATACCGCCCCTCCTCATAAGCACCTTGCATATTATATCTTTTTTCCTGACCGCCCAGCCACCTGGGTAATCCCCGAAGCCCACATTCTACTCTACATTAGTACTATGAAGGAATTTTGAAAGTATTATGAAGAAACTTTGAACCTGTTTTTTGCAACTGTAAGGCATTACTTGACTTAAGCCCGCTAAAGTGAAAAATCAAACAGGATACCGATTCACGCTCACACAGCGCAGGATACGGTAGCCGGATCGCTTACGGCCCATACAAAAAAGTGAGGTCCCTTTTTCTGGCCGACTCCTGTGGCACCTTTTGTCAGATATAGAGCCCATGCCCAGTCAGGCTCGAACATGCTGGTAGTCGATGACCAGTAGGATTCCTGCACACTGTAAAATGGGTGTCCGGCAGGCAATGCCGGACTGTGAATGCTGCAATCGACAAGCGATTCGAGCTCATTGATATTGGGGAGGCGCCACCGGACCTGCCCTTTCGGCTCGTGATTAAACCGCCCAACCGCCGTGATGGCATTGCTCCATGTAACGGGGCCGTCTGCAAGGTCTGCGCACCTGGACCAGAAGAGTCCTGTCAGCAGGTCAACGACCACTTCATCCCGGACCTCGAAGCGGGGTTCAGGCCATGGGCGACCGAAACGGAACTCACCGTCCTGACCCGAACCATCGCACGGAATTCGCAGTCCTTTCGAATCGTAACATCGAGTCTGGCCCGTGGCAGCTAGGATTCCGCGTCCTCTGCCCCTGACAGGCCAGACAAGAGCGAACTGCTCCTTGTTTCCGTAAAACATGCGTGCACCTGCCATATGGACATACCATGCGTACGCAGGATTGATCATAGCAGTTGTGGAAGTCCAGTACCAGCCGAGGAAAATATCGGTAAAGGGACGTCCTTCGGGAAGTGCCGGTTTTCTCGTCTGATAACTCACCAGACTTCGCAGCTCCCGGCGGTTAGGGAGCCGCCAGTCAGAAGAACCGAATGCTCCTTCTCTGTTCATGTCCGTCACATAGTCCAGCGCCTCCTGCCATCTCAGGGGAAACTTGGCAATGTTGGCGTTTCGCGTCCACACGAGTCCGGTGAGGCGGTCAGAAATAACGTCTTGCTGTTGCGCAAATCTCCGCACGGGCCAAGCCGTGCCTCTTCTGAATTCCGCATCCTGCCCGCTTCCCCCGCAGGGAATTTCGCTGCCGGCCGTGTCATGGCAGGTCATCTGGCCCGTCCACGGATAACATCTCTCAATGTCCGGATTATCTTCTTCCATCAAGAACACTCTGGTGTTTCATTTGGGGATAATTAATCTTATCACATCGGTCCGCTTCCTCTTCCACTGCCCTCCTTCCCACTTTACTTGAGACAGGGCTGCCAGATTTACATGTCACCCCGACTTTTTTGATATGGCTCAAAGGTCACAATGCAGAACTTTTTGCGCAATTCAGGAAATACATGTGACCGCTGAGCATAACGGAAAGCACTACCTGCGATGAGGCATAGGCCGGGGTCATTTCTTCTGACCGCTCTTTTAATCCTTCTACAGTTGCAATTTGACACAATTACGAAAAAGGGGGATGATTGTTTCAATCGTTCCGGCAAAGGAGCTCACAAACAAGATGGGGCCGTTCCGGAGGCGGTATATTAGGGGAAAGGGTTCCGGGCGTTAGATAAAAGCGAGGCAAATGCGGAGCTTTATGACCAAAAAACAGCGGGAGGTGAAATTGTGAGGAAGATGTTTCTCATAAGTGTTCTGATTCTGGCTCTATCGGTGACTTATGGGTTTGCCCAGATGGGAAACGGCATGATGGAGGGACAGCAGGGCGACATGATGGAACACGGGCAGATGATGAACGACATGATGGGGATAACAAGCCGGATGTCGGACATGATGGGCAAGATGTCGCGAATGATGAAGGACATGCCCCAAGAGAGGATGAAGAGGGCGTCTGAATTGATGAGAGATATGTCACATCAAATGATGGAAATGTCCAAGATGATGAAAAGGGGTAAAGCGTCCTATAAAGAAATGAAGAAGTTAAAGGACAGGATGTCTACGATGCAGAAAAGGTTCTCCGGGATGGGAATGACCGAATGAGAAAAGAGCCTGGGGTATATGTGATGATTGTAACGGAGGAGAGATGAAGGTTACCGATCCGGTCTGTCATATGACCATCGAGGACAGTGAGGCAGCAGGCAAGTCGCTATACGAAGGCCCAGTCCCATGCACCCCGAGATCAGGCAGCCAAAACCCGGCCCCTGCCCGAAATGCGGGATGGCACTGGAGCCGGTAGAGCCCGCTGCCCCGATGACCAAAACGGAATGGACTTGCCCGATGCATCCGGAGATCGTGAGAGACAAGCCCGGGAGCTGCCCGAAGTGCGGCATGGCCCTGGAACCCAAAACGGTGACAGCCGAAGAAGAGGAAAACCCCGAACTTATCGACATGACGAAACGGTTCAAGATCAGCGTCGTACTCACGATTCCTGTCTTTCTGATTGCGATGCGGGACTTTATTCCGGGGCTTTCCTTCATTCTCTCAGGAGTCCCCGCCTCATTTCTTACATGGGCGGAACTCGTTCTCACGACACCCGTAGTTCTCTGGTGCGCATGGCCCTTCTTTGTCAGAGGGTGGCAGTCTGTAGTAACCTGGAACCCGAATATGTTTACTCTCATAGCACTCGGCACGGCTGTCGCTTATGTTTACAGCCTTATAGCCGCTCTCTTCCCGGGGTTGTTCCCGCCGACTTTTCGGACCGAAGGAGGTCAGGTGAGCGTCTATTTCGAGGCAGCGGCTGTAATCACCACGCTCGTTCTTCTGGGCCAGGTGCTTGAGCTCAGGGCCAGGAGCAAAACGGGGGCGGCCATTAGAGCGCTTCTCGGACTCGCCCCCAAAACCGCCCGCCGCATAACCGACGGTAATGAAGAGGATCTTCCGCTCGAACAGGTCCAGCCCGGAGATCTCCTCCGGGTGAGGCCGGGGGAAAAGATACCCGTGGACGGGACCGTTGTCGAGGGGTCCAGTTCAGTGGATGAGGCCATGATAACGGGCGAACCTATTCCGGTCGGGAAGAAAGAAGGAGACCGGGTAATCGGTGCAACCGTGAACGGAACCGGCTCACTCGTCATGCAGGCTGAAAAAGTCGGCTCAGAAACTATTCTTGCCCAAATCGTACATATGGTGGCGGAGGCCCAGAGGAGCCGGGCGCCTATCCAGAAGCTAGCAGACGTTGTTGCCGGTTACTTCGTACAGATAGTGGTTGCGATTGCAATCATCACCTTTTTGATCTGGCTGTGGTTAGGACCCGAGCCCAGGTTCACCGTCGCCCTTATAAACGCGGTTGCAGTGCTCATGATCGCCTGCCCCTGTGCCATGGGTCTTGCAACACCCATGTCGATTATGGTCGCAGCCGGAAAGGGAGCATCAGCCGGAGTGCTTTTCAAGAACGCCGAAGCAATAGAGGTGATGAAGACGGTCGATACTCTTGTTACGGATAAGACTGGCACTCTCACCGAGGGAAAACCTAAACTTGTCGAAGTTGTTCCCGCCGGCGGATTCGACGAGAAGACGGTTCTTCACTTCGCATCCAGCATTGAAGTAGGGAGTGAGCATCCTCTGGCCGCTGCTATAGTTGCAGGAGCAAAGGGAAAGGACATAACACCTTCGAAAGTTGAGTCGTTTCAGTCCCTCACGGGGCGCGGAGTAACAGGCATGATCAACGGGAAGAAGGTGGGACTGGGCAACCTTGCACTTCTCGATGAGCTGGGAATCGATCCGGGTGACCTCTCTGCAAAGGCGGAGTCGATGAGGCGCGACGGTCAAACAGTCATGTTTGTCGCGGTCGACGGAAAGGCAGCGGGTCTCCTGGGTGTTGCCGATCCTGTAAAAGCGACGACACAGGAGGCTATTAAGGCACTTCATGAAGAAGGGATGCGGATAGTAATGCTTACGGGTGATAGCAGGACAACAGCCGAGGCGGTCTCAAAAAAACTCGGTATCGATGAGGTCATTGCCGAAGTATTGCCCGACCAGAAGGCCGACATAGTCAAACGCCTCCAGTCTGAGGGCAGGATCGTAGCAATGGCCGGAGACGGGATCAATGACGCCCCCGCCCTCGCCCAGGCTCAGGTGGGCATAGCAATGGGAACTGGCACTGATGTGGCCATGGAGAGCGCAGGGGTGACGCTCGTGAAAGGTGATCTGCGGGGCATAGTCCGGGCAAGGAAATTGAGCAGGGCCACAATGCGGAACATAAAACAGAACCTCTTCTGGGCCTTTGGCTACAACTCGGTGGGACTGCCGCTGGCAGCCGGGGTCCTCTACCCCTTCTTCGGGATACTGCTGAGCCCCATGATAGCCGCCGCAGCGATGAGCTTCAGTTCTGTTTCAGTTGTCGGAAATGCCTTAAGACTGAGAAGAGTTCAACTCTGAGCCGCAAAGCCGGCCACTCTTCGCAGTGACTGCCGCCCTTGTCAGAAGGGGAGAAGTGTGCGAACATAAAAGAAACGGATAGAAAGAAAATACGGAAAGCGGCCGGGAGTGCCGCAGCCGTGTAGAAACAAACAGGGAGGCAAGTATGAAAGTCAAAGACCCGGTGTGTAACATGACCATTGAGGACAGCGAGGCAGCCGGCAAATCACCATACAAGGGCGAGACTTATTATTTCTGCTCGAAGGGATGCAAGGAAGCCTTCGACAAAGACCCCGAGGCTTTCGTCGGCAAGAAAAGCTCCTGAAGGCAAGCAGCCTGCATGAAGACAGTCACAGCAATCGTCAGGACCGACAGCCTCGAAGAGATAGTCAAATCCCTGGAAGAAAATGGTGTCCGCGGCATGACAATCACTGAAATCAAGGGCACAGGGCGGGAGGTCCGTTTGTACAAGCCTTACACGATACACAACAGAATCGAGATTATAGTCCCGGACGAAAAGGTGGACGAGGTCATCGGCATCATCCTCCAGCACGGGAAGACGGGATTTGCCGGAGACGGACTTATCGGGGTCTATCCCATGGACTACATGATAAAGATAAGGACGGGAGAAAAGAAAGAATAATAACTGCCAGGCAGTATCTCCTGAAGCAGGAGAAGGTCTGTTCCCACCCTTCATGATTAATATTTTTTAATGATTGCGTTCACCATTTCTTCATATATAACAGGGTATATTAATTATGCAACTGAGATCTTCGATCTCATCACGTAACAGGTTTACCATCACAAGGAGAGGTATAGAATGAAGAAGTCCATAGTTATCAAGGTCTTAGCTTTCGTGGCAGTATCGGTAATGGCATTTGCCGCACCTTCGGGAGCGATGATGGGGAATTATAATGGAACGACAGGCAGTGCCGTTTCTGCCGTCGGCGGCATGATGGGCGGCGGCTTCGCAATGACGAACAACGGCGGCTTCGGGATGATGAACGGCATGGCTGGCGCACCGGTGGTGGGAAGCGACGGCACGGCCTATCTGGTAAGTTATTCGCCTACAACAACACCTACTGCGGGGACGGCACCCACCAGCGCCTCCTTTCAGTCAAACCTTATGGCATTCAGCCCCAGTGGCGGCACGCCTGTCACCCTGGCCCTCAAGGGGATAGTGTCCAGGCCGGTCGTGGAAGGCGGTTTTCTGGTAGCTACTGCGTCTCTCCCAGATTTCTCGCAGTTTGACGTAGCCGGTAACAACAACCAGTCTGTGCTATACGCCGTTCAGCTTCCTCTGGCGGACACTTCAGCTCCCGCAGCAGTGGCCCTGGACGGTGAATTCGCATCAGTACCGGTCATACAGAACAACATGGTTTATGTCACCACAACGGACTTCGGAAACGCCATGATGGGAAGCGGGACATTCAGCATGTTTAACTACGATTTCAGTACGTCTGCCGCAAAGAGCTACCTCTATATTTTCAATTTGAACGATGGATCGCTGAATAAATACGAGATCCAGTAGGGAACTCCCCGGACCCCAAGAAGCCCTGCCCCATTGCGGGGCTTCTTTCTTATATCACCAGGCAACCTGGAAATAGTCATATTACGGACCGGATCTAAAACTTCACATCTCCCTCCTCTCAATCAAAACATAAGTCACTTCTTCTTGCGTCCCTTATCTTCCAGGCGCATCCTTACCTCACGCTTCCCGATCTTCCTGATGGCGGCGATATCTCTGATCTGTTCCTCCGTCGGACGCGCCAAACCGCTCTCCCATTGCCCTACTGCACGGCCGGAGACGCCGAGGAGCTTACCGCATTCCGTTTTGGAAAGCGCCAACTTCTTTCGCAGTGACTGCAGACCCTTGGCGGAAAACCTGTGATTGCCCGGCACGTGTTGGCCGCCGCCCGCAGACGCCGATGACAACTGTCTCCTGATCGCCGTGAGTTCCCTTTCGATCTCTTGCATGCGGATGCCGAGATCTGCGACAGTCTTCCGATATCGGGCCGATGCCTTCCTCAGCGACTCTGTTTCCGAGCGCACCTGCTTTCTGGCCGCACGCTCGATGGCCTGCTTGAGTACTCTTGCGATACTGGTCATGAAGAACCTCCCTTTTTTCACGCATTTAACAGATATTATTGCCTCCCTGCGCCTCCCGGTCAAGAGGCAAGGAATATATCACACCGCCACGTACAGGCTATTTATGCATGTCCACCAACTCGATTACGCAAGTCTTGACTTAATCAACCATCCCTTTTGAGTCTATCAATTTCCTCATATGTCTTCTCCGCGCAATCGGGACAGAGACCATGACTGAACAATACCTCTGAATGCCCGGTAATATAATCCGCCACGTCTTCCCAGTACCCCTTGTCATCCCTTATCTTCTTACATGAAGCGCAGATAGGCAGCATGCCGCTGAGCTTCTTTACGTTTTCCAACGCCTGTCTCAATTCGACGATCAGTCTTTCCCTGTCCTCCTCCGCACTTTTTCGTCTGATAAGCAGATAGGCTGATAAGCACAGGACGCTGATACCGATAAGCCGGTTGGCCGTGTCTATATCCGTGTGCAGCAAACTGGCAGGCGAGAAAACAAAGTCCAGGAGGACGAGCAGTGCGCACAAAATCGTCATTATCCCGATACCTCTTCTTGAGAGCCATTGATATGCCAAGAGCAGGCAAAACAGGTAGCCTACCCAGTCAACAAATCCCAGGGGTGTCGCAAGGTTGATGAAAAACATCACGGCCATTATAGCGACGGTCACCAGCAGATAATAATGTCTCTTACGCATAAACCACACGCCCCCCCGGTTTCTCATACATCTGACGGCTAAATTATAACCTGAATCCCTTTTTCAGTTGCGAAATCAGCAAGGGAACTTCTCCGGCAGGGGAATGACCGGGAGGGATTGGTTTTTCAGACCAGATGAAGCAGGCAGAAGTGATGTCAGGCTGCTTCAAGGAATCTGTTCCCGCCGGTTCGATTACGGCGCATATAAGAAGAAACGGCCCAGCCTTCTCACTCATGGCGCAGGGCGGCAATCGGGTCCGGCCGTGTTGCCTTCCAGGCCGGATAGAAGCCGAAGAATATACCCACTCCGAAGGCGAATACCGGAGCGACGATAACGGCCTCCACAGGAATTGACACGGTCCATCCCAGTGCGCATCCCTTAATTAAAGAGCCGGCCACACCGATAAAGACTCCAAAAAGGCGCCCAGCATGCTCAACATGACGGCCTCGCCCGGGAACTGAATCTGTACGGCCCGCGTGGTGGCGCCTACAGCCATGCGCAACCCGATTACCGAAAGCGCACTTCTCAATCAGTTACAATCCTTAGCCTCTGCGTGTTGCTTAAAGAACAGTAAAGTCTTTTCAATAATCATAAAACACGGATGAAGTATTCCGAAAACTCATTTGGTGCCCCGTCAACGGAGCACCATGAAAGTTTCTTTATCCTCGCCGGCCTCTCACGCACATATTACAGAATCTTCCTCGCCGTAAGGACTCTTGACATATTTGTCCGCACACCAGTCATTTTCCCACCGCTGGCCGTCAATGAGATAGCGGAAGCGGTATTCCTGCCCGGCATGGAGTTCGACCGTCACCGAAAAGCTCCCGTTCTCCAGTTTCTTTAGGGGAGTAGAACTCTTGTTCCAGCCGTTGAAGTCTCCGACTATGGTTACTGTCCCCGCCGTGAGGGCAGCTTCACCCGGCAGCACGAAGGTCGCCTTGCAGACATTTCGAGTCTTCATATACTCTTTCCTGATCCCGCGGTGCTCTGTCTTCACCTCATCCCGACTCGCAGGGATTGCAGCGGCGGCTTTGGGTGTCCTGGTGACTACGGTCGCCTTCGACGTTACGGCTTTCTCCGTAATGGTTTTCTTTGTCAGCGGTTTCGCGGTCTTTGAAGGTTTTTTCCCGACAGTCTTATTTCCCCGAGTCATTATTCCCTTTCGTGCTCCGCTTTCTTCTGTCGTATTTTCTCTGTCCTGTTTTTTTATCTTCATAATTTCTCCTGAAAAGTAATGGTTACTTGTGTTTCTAATTGAACAAAGACGATGTCAATCTGAAGAGAGTCATCACCACACGCATATCAGGCTTATTTCCGTTATACCATAGAACCTAAGAGTCCTGGAAACGGCTATGCGTATTGAATGGCAACTTCGTAGGTAATGTTCGAGTGGTTCGCAGAAGTTCCCTCCCCTTCGCAGCAGAGATCCCCTTTTGTGGATCCTCTGCGGTTTCTGATCATCCAGGTGATAACCTGAGTAAGATCAAAGCCCCCATCGACACAGTCCTTGTTCAGGCAGTCTATCATGAACAATGCGTAACTGTCCGGAAAGAAATTGACAACCCGGGGCAATGATTTCTGTATCCCCCTTTGATTATATGTCATGTTGACGACGATGCTAGTGACCTCGGGGAATTGTGCAGCTACGAAACCTGCATCTAGTTTCCGTTGCTGCCTTTCATTCCTTGCCGCATTCTTTCTGGTGTATATGCTGTTGTTCATCTTCCCCTCTTATGAGAAGGCCCCTCCACACTGGAGAGGCCCTCGCTTGTTTATTGCTTGTTGTTTATTAAAGCTTAACGACGTTGATCGCCTTGGGGCCTTTCGGGCCTTTTTCGACATCAAAGCTGACCCTGTCACCCTCGGCAAGGCTCTTAAAACCATTGCCCTGGATCGCAGAATGATGGACGAAAGCTTCAGTTCCGTCATCACTCGTGATGAATCCAAAACCCTTGCTGTCGTTAAACCATTTTACAGTTCCTTCCATTACCTGTTACCTCCTTATCTATAGACTCAAATCTCAGAAGGCCTCGGCAATAACAAAAGCCACAAAGTCAAAAGTCTTTGTGGCCTCAGCTGGCAAAAACTTCTAAAATTCTGCTTTTAGCATATCATGGCCACATATGCTTGTGCAAGAGAAATTGTTACAAAGACGCACAGGTCTCCCAAAGCGGGGCCGCATGACGACACACCACCCGGTGAAAAGAGAATGACCGTCGCCCCGTGATCTTAAGATAAGCTGACGAGATAACGAGTCCCGGTTCTACCAAAAACATTTCTTGAGCAGCGGGGCCGCACAACTCATCCAGGGTTCTCATCGACGCATTATCTTTTCATTGTGCTATCTGTAACAGAGGCGATTATCCGCTGCTCTTGTTGCATCCGGTACCGCAGCTGCATGACTTACCCTTAGCTTTTTCAAACGCCTCACGCCCTTCCCTGAAGGAGAAGACGGCAATGCCGAGCGCGCCGAGAGAGTCCACCAGGCCGATGCCCGTTACTTCATAGCCTACGCTCGCGACAAGAAGGATTACGGAAAGATACAGGCATGTCTTGCTGCAAGCCGCATCGGCGAGTAATGCCCGGGAGTTGAACATTTTGCCTGCCTTTTCCTTGTAATGGATAAGCGCCCACATCGATAGAATTGAGACGGCCGCTACGATAATTCCCCAGAAAGTGGTTCTTGGTTTGTATCCGTTGTAGAGATTTAGCACAGAGGTTATTGCCAGGCCGGCGGTCAGAATATAGAAAGAGGTTCCGGTAACCTTCAGAGCGGTCTTTTCAAAGCTGTCCGGATTTTCATTGCCATTCCGTCTCATACGCCAGACCATGTGCCATATGCCGATGCCCGAAACAACTTCGACAAAGGAATCCACGCCGAAACCGAAAAGAGAGACAGTGCCGCCCTCGACACCCAAATAAACCGAGATCAAACCCTCAAAGATATTGTAGAAAACAGTAACCATGGCGAGGACTGTTGCCCATCTGTAAAATGCGGATTTCTCTTCAGGAAGATTCAAGAATATAGTTTCCATTTTTTTATAATAACACCTTCATGATCGGTTTTCTTAAACCTCAGGAAAATCCGTTCAAATTTAACGCCTTCCCGGATCACATTTCTTCCTTTTCCCTGGCGCAGATATGAAAGTGTGGGAGCCCCGGAACCTGGAGACAAGTGCGAGATGCAGCCGGCCGGCGATCCGGCGCTATGGGCGTTCGTAACATGATGAGCACTTACTTTTAAGGAGCAGCCTCTACCCGGAGTTGGCCGGCATTACCCGCCTTTCCCTTTTGTTTTTCCTGTGGGGACGGCGTTCCACGGATCATCGGGCCATGGATGTTTGGGGTAGCGGCCCTTCAGTTCCTTCTTCACCTCCTGATAACCGCCGTTCCAGAAGCCCTTCAGGTCCCGGGTAATCTGGACCGGCCTTCGTGCCGGTGAGAGGAGATGGAGGAGGACCTTCACCCTTCCGCCGCCAATTTCGGGAGTTTCGGCCAGGCCGAACATCTCCTGGAGCTTCACGGCGAGCACCGGCGTATCGCCGGTATAATCGAGACGCACACGGTGACCGCTGGGTACGGTGATCGAGACAGGCGACCGTTCGTCGAGAAGCCGCAGCATATCCCATGAGAGCTGCGCCCGCAGCGCCGGCAGGAGATCAAGAGAGGAAAGTTCCTGTTCACTGCGAATGCCGGTCAGCCACGGCAGGAGCCATTCTTCGGGTGACGAAGCCAGGCACTCATCGGAAATGTCCGGCCATTCTTCTTCGCCAAAGACCCTGTGCATGAAGGCAACGCGCGCCTGAAATTCACGGGCCGCCCTGCTGAAGCAGAGCATTCGGTAATCCGACCTGACGGCCTCGCAGAGAAGAGGGAGACACTCATCATCGGAGGCGTTGAACGGCCGTGCGGACAGGAGAATCGCTCCGATCCTCTCCTCGGCGGCCGATACAATCCTCTTCCTGCTCTTGTCCCATTCGACCCTCCGGACGGTCCTTATCTGTCCCGCGCACTCCCCTCGTACGACTTCCTCGCTAACCGGAGCCGCGATATGGACGGTCCCTTCCGCTTTGTCACCGGCATCGAGGGCAGGCGCCACAATAAATGCGCTCCCTGTCAAGCTGCTTGAGGGCGAGAGCCTCACCCCCCTTCCATTGGCGAGCAGGAAACGGCCTCCGCCTTCATCGCGCCTTTTTGCAAGCCTGTCGGGAAAGCCGGAAATGAGAAGCCGGGCTACTGTGTCATCATCCGCATTCTGCTGACAAGCATCTCCCGGTCTATCGGGCATGAGGCGCAGAAGCTGCGAAGAGGTCTTCTCCACAGCACGAAGAGCCCACGGGTCCGCGCCTTTTATCTCTTTTCCGTTCCTCACCCTCTGCAGCATTTCGATCCTCTCCGTGATGTCCGGTTCGCCTCCTTGTAATCTGACCAGTCCATCCCTTTTCATTACATCCCTCTCCGAAAGCAGAGCGGCAAGGTCCGCACCAGGATGGAGGCACCGGAGACCGGCAGCCTTCAGCATCAGTCTCGCAAGCCTGGGGTGAAGAGGCAGCCGGGCCATGCTCCTCCCCGCAGGCGTGACCGACGACTCGTCATCTAGAGCTCCAAGGTCCGTCAGCAACCGCCGTGCCGATTCCCACGCCGCAGCAGGCGGGGGATCAAGCCAGGAAAGGACCGAAGGGTCCTTAACGCCCCACAGCGAAAGTTCGAGTGCCGTTGAAGAGAGATCCGATATGAGAATCTCAGGCGGCGCGAAAGGGATCATCCCCTGATAAGCCTGTCGGCTGTAAAGGCGGTAGCAGATGCCGGCTCCCAGCCTCCCCGCCCTTCCCTTGCGCTGCGCTGCCGACGCCTGCGAAACGGAGACGGTCACAAGGCGGTTCATTCCCGTTGAAGCGTCGTACAGGAGACGGCGGGTCAGTCCGCTGTCGATGACGATTTTCACCCCTTCGATGGTGAGGCTCGTCTCCGCGATGTTGGTCGCCAGAACGATCTTTCGTTTGTTCGACGGAAGAATCGCCCGTTCCTGCTCCCTGAATGGCAGGTCCCCGTAAAGAAGATGAATGGAAATTCCGCCGTCCGCCCCGTCCTGCAATGGTCGGAGCCTTTCGGCGCAGGACCTGATCTCCTCTGATCCCGGCAGAAAGACGAGGATGTCCCCCTCCGTATTCTTCACTGCGGTTCTTACCGCATCAACTACTCTTTCCGGAAGGCGTTTGTCACGGCCGCCGACAAGATAGCGTTCCTCGACCGGAAACGATTTGCCCCCGGCAGTTATGACAGGGGCATCTCCGAGCAGGGAAGCAACCGGGCCGCAATCAAGCGTCGCAGACATTACAAGGATCCTGAGATCCTCCCTGAGGGCCTCCCGGATATCGAGGCAGAGGGCCAGCGCAAGATCTGCGTGCAGGCTCCTCTCGTGGAATTCATCGAATATGACCATCGCTACCCCGTCAAGACCCTGATCGGACCGGATGCGCCGGGTAAGAATGCCCTCGGTTACAACCTCTATCCTTGTCGACTTCGCAACGCGGCTGTCGAAACGGATCCTGTATCCGACCGTCTCGCCCACCTTTTCCCCCAGCGTACCGGCCATCCAGCGGGCCGCCGACACTGCCGCTATCCTTCGCGGTTCGAGCATGACGATGCGGCCTTGCTCAGGCGGTATTACGTCAAGAAGGGCCAGGGGTACGCGGGTTGTCTTTCCTGCGCCGGGAGGGGCATGGAGAACTGCCGATGAATTCCTTGCCACAGCCTGCTTCAGTTGAGGGAGTATGTCGTCTACGGGAAACAAATCCACAAAGCTATACCGTCAGATTTCAATGACATATTTTAGTGCTTCCGGGCCTTTTTTTCATAGCGGAGTGATAATCTGAAAGACTACGACTTCTTCGCTCCCAGGACTTATTTGCTCTTCATCCGCTGCCCCGGAAAAATTCATCGTAACCTTACTTTTTGCCGATTCCCTGCTACAATGAGAGTAAGGAATGCCGGCTTTAAGGAACATCTCCAGATACGGGCAGGCCGTTATATTCTGTCTTGTTTTTTCCCTTTCCGGTACTGCCATTCCTGCTCTGGACAGGCCGCCCGCAGACCATCGGCATGCACTTGTGGCAAGTCTGATAAGGGGGCGCCTTGTCGGTTGCCGGAGTCATCCTCCCGGGGCGCATGATAGCGAAAAGATCTTTTCCCTGGAAACCCTGGAAGTCTTTTATAAGGAGAGAAACTATGAGCCGGCGTGGACCGGGAGGAACGGCTTTGCCGACGCGGAAGCATTGACAAGGGCTATCAGGGAATCCCGTAATGACGGCCTCACCCCGGAGTATTACCACCTCGGGATTATAGAAGGCCTTCTCGGGAGGGCTTACAACCCCGGCGAGAAGGCGTCTTCTGTCAACCCGGAAGCGCTGACGGACCTCGATCTGCTTCTCAGCGACTCATTTTTCACACTGGCACGCCATCTCTCCGCAGGATGCGTTAATCCCGTGACCCTCCAACCGGAATGGTCGCTTCCCCCGGATGCGGATCTCGCCGCGGTCCTCACCAATGCACTCTCCGAACACTGTATAGCGAAGACGTTGCGGGAAATGACCCCCGGGACACCGGAATATGCAGCGCTCAGAAAGACACTTGCCAGGTACAGAGAAATGGCGTGGAAAGGCGGTCAGACGCCCGTCCCGGGGGGCCGGCTGCTGAAGGAGGGGACGATATCGCCAAGAGTCCCGGGGGTAAGAGAAAGATTGATCTTTCTCGGCGATCTCGATAATCTTCACCCGGCGGCGGGGGATCTGTTCGGCCGGAACCTGGAACAGGCAGTGTTAAGGTTTCAGGAGAGGCACGGCCTGAAGGCCGATGGTATCGTGGGGCCTTCCACGATCTGGTCGCTGAATGTCCCGATAGTTGAGAGGGAAAAACAGCTGATTGTAAACCTGGAACGCATGCGATGGAGCGACAGGGAACGTCCCGGCCGGTATCTGATAGTCAACATTGCCCGCTTTGACCTCGATGTCGTCGAAGGGGGAAATGTCATACTCTCCATGAAGGTTGTAGTGGGAAAACCCTATCTGGATACGCCGGTCTTCGGGGGCAGGATGACCTATCTCGTGCTGAACCCTGTCTGGAATATTCCTCACAGTATAGCGAAGAAGGAGATACTGCCGAAAGTGAAGAAAGACCCCTCTTACCTCAGGGAGGAGAATATCACTGTCCTCCGGGGATGGGGCACTGACGAGGAAGAGATCGACCCCGACAGCATAAACTGGCGTTCAGTTACCGCCGGAAACCTGAACTTCAGGTTCCGCCAGGAACCGGGGCGCCTCAATCCGCTGGGGCGCATCAAGTTCATGTTTCCCAACAAATTCAATGTGTACCTTCACGACACGCCTGCCAGGAACCTTTTTTCAGAGAACGTCCGCACCTTCAGTCACGGATGCATCCGCATAGAAAAACCGCTAGAGCTTGCCGAATACCTGTTGAAAGCAGACCCTAACTGGACAAGGGAAAATATTGTTGCTGCCATTGAAGCGGGTGAGACACAGGTGGTCCGACTGCCCCATCCGCTGTATGTCTACATAGACTATGTAACTGCCTGGGTCGATAAAGACGGTTCTGCGGAGTTCCGGAAGGACATTTACGGCAGAGACGCTTATCTTTACGAGGCCCTCACGAGAAAACCGCTCCAATAAATGGAGGAACGGGGCCAATATATTCATCTAACACTTTACCTTACAAGCCGTAACCAGCTGTAATTAGAATACTATCTTTACTGTCTGACTTCCGGGGTAAATCCCCTCCGCATTGTGTTTTCTGAGATGCTTTTCGGGTTCATGAATTGGAGCAGGTAATCAGGCCCTCCGGCCTTCGATCCGACACCGGACATGCCGAACCCCCCGAAGGGCTGTCTCCCAACAAGCGCGCCGGTTATTTTTCTGTTGATGTACAGGTTTCCGACCCTGAAGTCCCTGCGCGTCTTCATAATGTTGCCGGGACTTCTTGAAAACAGCCCGCCTGTCAGGGCATAAGAGGTGCCGTTCGCTATCTCCAGAGCCTCATCCAGGTCCTGCGCCCTCAGCAGTACAATGACGGGGCCGAAGATCTCCTGCCGGGCCAGTCGCGAATCAGGGCTGATCCCTTCAAAAAGCGCAGGACCGACATAAAGCCCTTTTTCCTCCCTTATCAAAATGGGAACCCCTTCGCGTCTTCCCAGCTCGATGTATTCTTCCACCTTCTCTTTGGCAGTAATGTCCACGACCGGCCCCATAAAACTTCCCGGATCTTCCGGCGGCCCTATCCTGATGCTTTCAATCGCATCTCTGAGCCTCGGGGTAAATTGATCGTAAACATGGCCGACCACTATAACGCGTGAACAGGCCGAGCACTTCTGTCCCTGATAGACCAGGGCGGACTCCAGAACACCCCTTACCGCCTCGTCGAGGTCGGCAGTCTCATCGATTATTACGGCATTCTTTCCGCCCATCTCGGCGATGACCTTCTTGACATTCCTCTGACCCGGACGGGTCTCACCGGCGAGCCGGACAATCCTCAGACCTGTTTCCCTTGACCCCGTAAAGGCGATGAAATCGATATCCCGGTGGGTCACAAGATGTTCTCCCACCCCGCCGCCCGGACCGGTGAGAAACTGCAGGACGCCTTTAGGGAGCCCTGATCTGTTGAAGATCTCAAAGAGTTTCCAGCCTGTCACGGGAGAGAATCCCGAAGGCTTGAAAATGACACAGTTGCCGGCCACGATAGAGGCTGAGACCATG
This sequence comes from Candidatus Sulfobium sp., assembly GCA_037381085.1. Lineage (GTDB taxonomy): Bacteria > Nitrospirota > Thermodesulfovibrionia > Thermodesulfovibrionales > UBA6898 > JARRRD01. Next base: position 61,432 of record JARRRD010000003.1, on the reverse strand, counting down.
CCCGTCGGTATGGCAAGCGGGAAGTTCCATGGCGAAATGACGACCCCGACTCCCCGGGGAACATATGAATACTCATTTCCTTCGCCCGGGTAGTCCCCCAGTCGCCTCTTGCGGCCAAGTCTCATCATTTCCCTCCCGTAGTACTCGAGGTAATCTATGGCCTCCGTGATGTCACCGTCGGCGTCCTTCCAGGTCTTGCCTGTCTCGTATATTTCGAGTGCTGCAAGTTCGAAGCGCTGCTTTCTCATTTCTGCAGCCGCCCTGAAGAGGTACCCTGCCCTCTCATCGGGGTCCGTCTTTTCCCAGCTCTCGAAAGTCTTCCTGGCGTCATCGACTGCAGTGTCGGCCTCTTCCCCTCCACCGGACGACATTATGCCGATTATCTCATCCGGACGGGCAGGATTGCGGGAGACAATCTCTCCTTGAGTGAACACCTCCATGCCCGCCACTGAAAGAGGGAACCTTGACCCGAGCTGCGCCTTCACGGTCCGGAGCGCAAACATCATCTCCTGCCTGTTTGAAGCAACCGAAAAATCGGCGGGAGGTTCGTTCCTAAACAATCCGGGGGGACCCTCTTTCTCTTTTACGCCCGCCGGCTTCGGCGGCTGTATCAGTTCGTCAAGAGGACGGTTCTCAAAAAAGGACTTTCGGAGGAACGACTCATCCGAGCTGTTTTCAAGAAGTCTCCTGATCAGGTACGCCATGCCGGGGATGAACTCACCTACCGGTGTGTAAACAGTCACCCTGTTGCCCCTCTTCAATAGCGCACGCCTCAGGGGTTCGGCCATACCGAAAAGCATCTGGAATTCGAACGCATCTCCGGGCACGTTAAGAGCATCCGCCGCCGCAATAGCATGGCTTATCGACCGCATGTTATGAGTCGCAAAGGCAGGATATACATAACGCGCATTCTCGAGGACAAGTTTAGTCAGCGTCTCGTAATTCCGGTCCGTATCCCCTTTGTCCAGGAACGTCGGTATTGGCCAGCCCTTCTGCCTGCTCACCGCGACTTCATAGTCCCAGTACGCCCCCTTCACCAGCCGGACCAATATGCGTATCCGGCTCTTCTCGGCCCACTCGACAATTCCCATAAGATCATGCGCTGTGTCCCTCAGATAGGCCTGAAGGGCTATCCCCGCCAGAGGGAAATCCGGATATTCCTCGAGGATTCTCTTGAACAGGGCGATGGTTAGGTCCTTGAGATGATAGTGCTCCATATCGAAAGTAAGCGGGATACCAGCCTCTATGGCACTGTCAACGACGGGCCTCAGACCATTCAATGTGTTTTCGAGCGATCTCTCCCAGTCCATCGGATCGAGCTGCGAGTAGAATGATGATATTTTCAGGGAAATTCCGAAAGAGCCGGTCTTGCGCTCGGGCCGAATCCGGGACATGCCGGTTCTCCGGGCGCGAAGGTAGTCCAGAAGTTCAATATAGCGGTCCCTGTAATCCTTCGCCTCCCTGTCGCTCACCACCGTCTCCCCCAAAAGGTCGATGCTCAGGTCCACGCCTTCCGTCCTCAGCGCTTCCATGGTCTTTCCGCAACTTGCGGGGTCGCTTCCCGCGATGAACTGGCGGCCGAGGGCCGCTACCCCGGATCTGGCTATCCTTGCCGCAACGAATGAGGAGACTCCTCCCTTCGAAAGGCGTTCCAGTCCCCTCTTGATTATAGGCGGGGCGTCGAGGTCACGCGCGCTGAAATACTCGTTCAGCACCCTGACCACAAGGTCGTCAGATTTCAGCGACGGCAATACATCAACGAACCTGAAAAGCCTGACCTTGAATTCTTCGTCCTGCATAACGCGTTCCATGATCCTGCCGACCCACCTCTTTTTTTCGAAGAGCGAGGGGACCTCTTCTTTCATGCAGCCCTGCAGCTCGGCACCAACCGCTCTGATTTTCTCCTGTAAAGCCTCAAAACTTTCCCGGGACATCCTTACTTAATCCTTTCCATTTCTTTATTCGGCGGATGGTGACGGCAAGGTACCCGCCTCGTCATATTTCTTTTATATCACAAAATAATAATAACTTCGCCGTCATTCCCGCATTTTCCTTGCATAAAAAGCGGCCTCTCTCGCTTGCGTCACGGGAGAGACATCTTGTATTTGACCGTCCCTTCAAGATAAACTCCTAATCAGTTACTGGAGAAGACTTTCATCCGAAGGAGGAGAGATGGTACTTCCCGAATATATTACAATGGAGGAAGTGAGGCGAATTTGCAGGGAGCTGAAAATCAGCGACTGGACATCGAGGGGTGAGACCGGCGTCAGCCCCGAGGAGGCCCTCATCATCCTTTCCACCGTAAATACGCAGGGTATGAACATTCCCCTCAATGAGTTCCGGAGGGGTCTGGAGGTGGAACTTGAACACGGCCTGATGTATAAAGACGCCAATGTCACGAACAACCATCCTCTGCTCACGGGAAAAATCGTGCTCGCCCACCTGAAGGAGACCATGGATTATTACAAGCGGCTGGCCATCGCGGAACTCGAGGCCGATCTTTTCAAGGCGACCGTCGCCGGAGACCCGGGCAACGCGAGGAAATACCTCAAGAGGCTTACAGAGGCCAGGCGTCTCCTGAGCCAGGCTGAATCGGAACAGGTCGAATAGAATATTCCCGGCTGCTCACGCCTGCCACAGGGTAAAATAGAAAGTGGCCCCTTTGCCAATTGCGCCTTCAGCCCGGATCCTTCCACCGTGTCTGTGTATTATTCGCTGTACCGTTGCCAGTCCTATGCCGGTTCCTGGAAAATCCTCCGAACTGTGCAGACGCTGAAACGGCGCAAAGAGCCTGTGCGCGTATGCCATATCAAACCCGGCACCGTTGTCCCGGACGTAGTACGTCGCCAACCCGTTTTCTTCCATCACACCCAATTCAACCCTCGCACCGCTCCGCCCCGAAGTGAACTTGAGTGCATTGCCGATCAGATTCTCCAGCGCTATGCGAAGTAGTTGCCTGTCGCCATTTACAAACATTGCCGGTACGACCGAAAGATCGGCGGCATAATGCGGATGGGCTCTCCGGAGCTCGCTTCCGATGTCCTCGGCAAGTGCGCTGAGGTCCACAGTCTGTTTCAGCATCTCGCCGCCGGTCAGCTTGGACAGGTCGAGCAGGGCATCTATAAGCCTCGTCATTTCGCCGCTTGCAGAACCCACTCGATCCAGGTAATCCCTTCCCTGATCATCCAGTCTGCCGCCATAGTCGTCTCTCAGGATGTCAATGAAACCTTTGATCCTTCTCAGAGGGGCCTTTAGGTCGTGAGAAACGGAATAGCCGAAGGCCTCGAGTTCCTCGTTTGCAGCCTCCAACTGGACGGACCGCTGTCTCAGCTCCTCTTCGTATTCCTTCAGGCGGGTTATGTCTTCCAGGACGAGAAGAACAAATCTCTCCCCTTTGTAATCAAGAGAATTGACGGTTATCATGAAATGGGCCTCCGTAACGGTCCCGTTCTCCCTCATCGTGATTTTGGCCGTCTCGCGGTATATTTCTTCACCCTTGAAAGCCCTGCCGACTGAGTTTCTGATGACGCACTCCCGGCAGGACGGCGCACGTCCGCACCCTTCGGTCACCTCATAGGAATTTATGCAGTGCAGGACTTCGCCACCCCGCTTCATTATAACGGACCCCCGTCCGCCTAAAACGCTGGCAGCCGTCGAATTCAGATGAAATATGCGGACATCCCGATCAACGACGAAAAGGAGTGACGGTATCGCATCGAAAAGGTTCTGCAGGAAGTCGCCCTCTTGAAACCACTGCCTCTCGGTAATCATGCCTTTATCGTGTGTGACAGAATATCTGACCGGTAATGACGGGAGACTTTGCCCCGCCTTGCTTTACAACCATCATCCTCATGCCGGATAAGAGAAGAAGAGAAGAGGATGAGGCGCCTAAGATCGGTCGTCAACCTCGCCGAGGCGGTGCTGATGCAATCAGACCTCTCCGTGCCGGAGGCCCTGCAGCTCATGGAAGATACCAGGAAGGCAGCCCTCAGCCTTTTCCCGGGCAAGGAGTTTGTCTACGACCTCATATACACGCCGAAGTTTCAGCGGATCCTGCACGAACGCTTCGCCATCCCCGGCAGTCTTTCCGGAAGAAACTGATTCCCGGGGCCTACAGGGCCCCGCTTCAGTGACTCTTCGGTTACTATCAGCGCTTGCCTATGGAGAAAGCCTTTCCCAGATGTTTTCCCACCCCGTAGTAACTGCGGCTTTCAGGGGTGAATATTGCCGGCCTCAGTTTTTCAATATCCGGCATGCCGGCGGCGTCGATAACTGCCTCATCCGCCTTCACGTCCATGATTTCTCCAACAAACTGCGTGTGGATGCCGATCTCCACCGTTTTTAGCACCTTGCACTCAATGACGAGGGGGAATTCTTTCACATAGGGGGCGTCCACGAAGTCTCCCTTAACGGGGGTAAGGCCGGTAGCGGCGAACTTGTCCTCATTCTTCCCTGACACGGTTCCGAAATAGTCGGCCTGCCTGAGATATTCTTCAGAAGGAATATTTATGGTAAATGCCTGCCGCTCCATAACGTTTCCATAGGAAAAGGTGACTTTCCGCAGAGACACGGCAATACAGGGAGGACTCGAGCAGCATATCCCGCCCCATGATGCGGTCATCACATTGGCCCTCCCCTCCTTATCGTAACTTCCCACAACCAGAACCGGCGTGGGATAGAGCAGCGTCCTGGCACCCAAAGATTTTTTCATGTTACCTCTCCTTTCAAGACCCTTCTTCTTAAAACAGATACCCCGCGGGTATCTACTAACTGTCCGCTTCTGTCTCCTCCTCCATTTTATAGCCCAGGGTCCTTACAGTGTCTCTGGCTATTTTTTCGACAGTCTCACCATCCACCCGCGAATCGTCGTAAGTGATTACCACCTCCCCGTTCTCGGCAACAACGGATTCGACTCCCTCCATGTTTTTCATGAAACGCATGATTGCAAGCGAGCATTCGCTGCAAAATTCCTTCTGCACTCTCAACTGAACCTTCTTCATCATCACCTCCCGAACAATCCGAACCTCGATTCATCTGTATGACATCCTTCCTTCTCTTCTTAATATTATCCAACTTTTCCTGCCCGGCCGCCATATCTACCGATGGTCCGACGGTAAACCTGCAATAAGACAGCCGTGGTCCGTTTTTTGACTCCGCCTCTCCGTCGTCTTATACTGATAGGGTAAAACTTCAGATGAGGAGGTATTTCGGTGATGTCTTTTAAGCCCGTCCGGATATTCATCCTGCTGGTCTCTTTGTTCGTGTTGGCCGCGTCTCCCCCAGCAAGTGCAAAGGACACTCATGTCCTTCGTGCAACACTGAAAAACGGTCTCAGAGTCGTGATCGTCCATAACGCGCTGGCGCCCGTAGTAACGACCGAAGTGAATTATCTCGTTGGCTCAAACGAGACACCCAGGGGTTTCCCGGGAATGGCACACGCTCAGGAGCATATGATGTTTCGAGGCAATCCGGGGCTTTCTGCCGATCAGCTTTCCTACATTGTCGCAACGCTGGGAGGAGATTTCAATGCAGACACTCAGCAGACAGTAACCCAGTACTTCCTGACCGTGCCCTCCGATGACCTCGATATCGCGTTGCACATCGAATCCATAAGGATGCGCGGCGTTCTTGATTCCCAGGAGCAATGGGAAAAGGAACGGGGGGCCATCGAACAGGAAGTGGCCCAGGACCTTTCCAACCCGGAGTATGTCTTTTACACAAGGCTGCTTGCCGCAATGTTCGAGGGGACGCCCTACGCACACGACGCCCTTGGCACACGTCCCTCCTTCAACAAAACGACGGGAGCTATGCTAAAAAAGTTTTACGATCACTGGTACGGCCCAAACAACGCCATTCTCATAATAGCAGGAAATGTAGACCCTGCCCGGACCCTCGAGCAAGTGAAAGACCTTTTCGCCGATATTCCTTCCCGCTCTCTGCCCGAACGTCCCGGGGTCGAGCTGCGTCCTCTCAAGGCGGCATCAATGAAGCTGAAGACCGACCTTCCCTATGGCTTGTCCGTTGTGGCATACCGCATGCCCGGCTTCGACAATCCGGATTACGCGGCCGGGCAGGTGTTGGCCGATGTCCTCGACAGCCAGAGGGGCTCGCTCTACGCCCTTGTCCCCGAAGGCAAGGCACTGTCCGTGGATTTCGATATGGAGATACTGCCAAAAGCGGGTATGGGTTACGTGACCGCAGCTTTTCCACAGGGTGGAAACGGGACCGCGCTTATTACAACGATAAAGAAGAGAATAGAGGACTACCTGAACAAGGGTATTCCCGCCGAACTTGTCGAGGCCGCGAAGCGTCACGAGATTGCCGATGCCGAATTCGGGAAAAACTCGGTGCCGGGCCTGGCGGCATTGTGGTCGCAGGCACTGGCTGTTGAAGGCCGCAATTCGCCGGAAGACGATGTTGCCGCCATCAGGAAAGTCTCTCCTGCCGACGTTGACCGGGCAGCAAGAAAATATCTCTTGAACGAGACCGCTGTAGTCGCCGTGCTCACGCCGCAGGCTTCAGGCAAGGCCGTGTCTTCCAGGGAATTCGGGGGGAAGGAATCTTTTGCACCGCAAGCTACAAGACCAATCTCTCTGCCGGACTGGGCAAAAAAAGTCACCCAACTTCCTGCCATACCGGGCTCCACGGTAAAACCGTCGGTGAGCGTCCTTCCGAACGGCCTGAAGCTTATCGTACAGAGGGAGACGATCAGCCCGACCGTCAGCGTTTACGGTCGCGTTAAAACAAACCACGAAATGCAGGCCCCCAAGGGGAAGGAGGGAATATCCGGAATTCTGGGCAGCCTCTTCTCATACGGCACAACATCCCTGGACCGGCTTGCATTTCAGAAGGCCCTGGACGACATCGCCGCAAACGAGTCGGCCGGCACGGGGTTTCAACTGCAGGTTCTGAAGGACCACTTCGACAGGGGCGCCAAACTGCTTGCCGAAAACCTTCTGGAACCCGCCCTTCCCGAAAAGGCATTCAGGATAATAAAGGAACAGACAGTCGCGGCCCTTCCGGGTGAATTGAAGAGCCCCGGCCACCTCTCCGGGCGGGCGCTCGATTCGGCGCTCTACCCGGCGAATGATCCGACACTGCGTGAGGCCACGCCGAAGACTGTCTCATCGATCAGCCTGAAGGATGTGAGGTCTTACTATCACAGTATATTCAGGCCGGACATGACCACTATCGTTGTAATCGGCAATGTAACTCCTTCAGAAGCCGGGAAGGTGATCGAAAAATATTTCGGCGCCTGGAAGGCCAGAGGCCCGAGACCGAAAACGGACCTCCCCCCGGTCCCGCCGAACAAGTCCTCCTCGGTTGCCGTCCCTGACGCAAGCCGTTCCCAGGTGGATGTAACCCTTGCCGAGACTGTGGGGATCACCCGCTTCAGCCCCGACTACTATGCCCTCCAGGTCGGAACCCATGTGCTATCCAGCGGATTTTACTCCTCGCGACTGTATCGCGACCTGCGTGAAAAGACAGGCCTCGTATATTCTGTCGGAGCAATATTAGAGTCGGGGAAAACCCGTTCGCTCTTTGCGGTCTTTTACGCCTGCGACCCGCCTAATGTCTCAAAGGCGCGCGCCATGGTTGAGCGGGACCTTCTGCAGATGCAGAAGGAGCGGATCACCAAAGATGAGCTGAGGCGGACAAAGGCGCTGCTGATCCGCAGGATACCGCTTTCGGAGGCAAACATCGATGGAATTGCAGGCGGCCTTCTCAGTTATTCGCTCGAAGGTCTGCCCCTGAACGAACCCATTCTTGCAGCGAAACGCTACCGCAAGATGACGGCCCAACAGGTAAAGTCTGCCTTCTCCCGCCGCATCAGGCCGCACGATTTTGTGCAGGTTACGCTGGGACCGGCACCGGAATAATAGAGAGCAAATGAATAGTGAGTAGTAAGCAGGCAGAAGCGGAAAGAAAAAGGGTTTCTTCCCGGCATTGCGCCATGCCTTCTGCCGAGGCAGGGGTTATAATATAGCGATGGACCATGATGAAATGGACGAGGCGCTTGGTATAAGCCGTTGCGCAAGATGCGGACACCGGCTTGAAGGAGAGATAGAATGCCCTTTCTGTTCCCTTTTCCCTTCGGCCTTCCCAAAGGAGTCGCCCCCTAAATGGATATACGTAACCGCATGCTTCCTCACTTCCCCCCTAAGTCTGCCGTCAATAGCAAAAACCGGCAGGCTTACACTCACCGAGAAGATCATTACCTTTTCCGGATGCCTTTTCTGGGCGGGTATCTACCGGCTCTTTTTCTGACTCTTTCAATACGGCAGCCTCGTTGCCCGCAAGGAGCAAAGAGTCAGTCTTACCCGTCAACAAGTTTGACGTGCTTTTTGGCGGTCGGATATAATTCAGTGTAGTGTTTTCTTTCTTACGCATGTTCAAGTGCTTGGCCGTCATTCCCTGCAGGCTTGGGGCATACTCTTGTTAAAGAGGACTTCACAATTCGTCGGTTACCTGTTGATTTCGCTGCTTGTGGGGATATTGCTCACACTTACAACAAGCCGGCTGGGGAACATCGTCGAGGAGGACGAGGTGGCTCACAATCTGAAGACAGAGGTTGAGAATACTATTTCATATTTCCAGAAGTCCTTCCCGGACATGTCGGCCGGGCAGACAGTAGAATTTCTTGAAAAGTTCATCTCATCCGTCATGAAAACCAAATTGATCGCAGTCAATCCTGCTCTGGGGAGAAACCTCAACAAGAAAGACTTCAGATACTTGTTGTCCTTCACACGCGGGAACAGGAGCATAGACATATATGTAAAGAACGCCTACGTCAAAGGCGAGGCCGACGGGCCCGACGCCGACGATGTTGTAGGCGGTCTCTGTGCGACCGTTCTAGTGTTCACTGTCCTCGTTATTTATGCTGAAAAGAGGCGGCAGGCCCTCGTTTTGCAACATCAGATCGAAAACAGGCATGAAGAACTTAAAAAGGCTCTCGAAGAGCAGAAGGCACTTGCCCTTCTCGGCAGGATGGCCGCAACCCTCGCCCATGAACTTAAAACCCCTCTTGCCACCATATCCAACCTCACCCAGGCATTGCCCGCCCGTATTTCCGATGAGCTTTTCCTCAGTCGGTTCGACGTGCTGATCAGAAAAGAATTGAACCGCACCCAGCAGCTCATCGATAACCTCCTGATATACGGAAGGGAAATTACACTGGACAACTGCCAGTGGATAAGGTTAAGACAGTTCGCGGGAGAGATGTCAGACAGGATCGGGATCGGGCTGGAAAGCTGTCCCGATTTCGACATTTACACGGACGAACTCTATATGGCGCTTCTTATCGAAAATCTGTTCAGAAACAGCCTCCAGGCCGGTGCCGACAAGGTCTCCATAAAGACAGACGGACCGGATCAGAAGGGACCTTTCACTGATCTGTTATACGAAGACAACGGCTCCGGATATCCTGAAGAATGTGATATCAGTGAACTTATATCCCCTTTTACCACATACCGGTCGCAGGGAACCGGTCTGGGATTATATCTTGTGCGGAAGATCGCCCTGGCACATGGAGGCGCGATATCATTATACCGGTTGAATAAGGGAGCGGGGGTCAGGTTTTCATTGCCCCGTAACAGGATCCGCTCGAATGGGTAAGAAAGACTCGAAGCCGGTCCTGATTATTATCGATGATGAGCCCCACTTCAGCGAGTCCCTGCAGATGGCCCTCGAAGACGCTTATAACATTTCCCATGCACCTTCACTGAGCAGGGCAAGGGAAACCCTGGACAAGAAACATCCCGACGTTATCCTGCTCGATATAAAACTGCCGGACGGCAACGGAATCGGTTTTCTGCGCGAACTCAGGACAATGGAGCCGATGCCGATAGTGTTTGTAATGACCGCCCACGCAACCATCGATAACGCCGTAGCCTCCCTCAAGGAGGGCGCCGTCGACTATTTCACAAAGCCGCTGGACATTGAAAAACTGAGGAGAGAGATCAACATATATATCGAGAACAGGATCCTGCATAAGAAAATCGACACCCTCGACATGAAAATCAGGCGGATCAACCCGCCTTTTGTCACGTCCGGCATTAATGCGATGAAGCCCATCGTGGACAAAGTCCCGATGATTGCGCCGCTTAACATTCCGGTGCTTATAACGGGAGAGACAGGGACAGGAAAAGAAAAGCTGGCGGGGTGGATACACGAATTGTCGGGGGCTGCGGGAGATATGGTGGCCATAAACTGTTCCGCCCTGCCCAAGGATATTTTCGAGAACGAACTCTTCGGCCATGTAAAAGGCGCTTTTTCCGGCGCCGTGCTTCAGAAAGAGGGTCTTGTGGAGCGGGCCGAAAACGGGACTCTCTTTCTCGATGAGATAGGGGAACTTCCTGAATCCGTCCAGGCCAAACTTCTCAGGGTGGTTGAGGAGGGGGTTTATTACAAGATCGGGGATTCAAGAGAACGCCGGATCAGTTTCAGGCTTATTTCGGCCACAAGCAAGGACCTCGGCTCACATGCCGGGTTTCGATCCGATCTTTTCTACAGGATCAACGGTATCACTTTCGGACTGCCGCCTCTCAGGGAGAGAAAGGAAGATATCCGGCTTCTTGTCTCCACCTTTATCGACGAGGCCAACAGGGCCTACAACAAGAATGTTTCCGGCGTGTCTCCAAAGGTCATGAGGCAGTTCGCAGATTATTGCTGGCCGGGCAATATCAGACAGCTCAAGTGGCTCATCCACCACGCAGTGGCTCTAACATCGAGAGACCTCCTCGACGCTGACGATTTGTCCGCCTCTTCAGACATTTTCAAGGACGGTCCGAAGGCCGGGGGATTAGACTACTCCGTTCCATTCCAGGAGGCCCTGAAGGACCTTGAAAAAAGTTATATCGGGCACGCTCTTCTGTCTGCGGACAACAACAGGACCGAAGCGGCAAGAATCCTTGGCGTATCAGTAAGGGTGCTTCATTACAAGATAAGAAAATACGGTCTCTGAATGCACGGGGCATGCAAGAAACGTATACGTTTCTTGCATGCCCCGAGGATCTCCGTCAGTTCCCGTATTGTCATCGTGCGGGCCAATCCCAATCAAGTTCGCCACAGACAGACGACTCCGGACCCATTGAAAAGACCGCCACCGGTCAAGCCCCGGAATCCCGGCTTGACAAAGAACATGGTTTACACGCTGGCTCCATTTGCAACAGGCACAATAATTGTATATTGTTAAGAAGTTATAGGGCGCAAAGGAGGCAAAAATATCACACATGAACAGGGCAGCGGTACTCACTTACCACAATATCGGGGCCCCGCCGAAGGGCGCGAAACTCAGGGGTCTTTATGTCAGGCCCCGCATGTTCGCCTTCCATATGCTCTGGCTTGCAATAGCCGGCTTCAACGTCGGGACACTGGACGACGTGCTCAATTTTTCAAAGGGACGAGGCAGCCAGAAGAGACTTGTTGCCCTTACCTTTGACGACGGATACGCCGACTTCTATCGCAGCGCCTATCCTATTTTAAAGCGATGCCGCTTCCCGGCTGCAATCTTTGTTCTTTCCGATCCGGGACTGAAGGAAAATGCCTGGGACGCCGAAAGACTGAAGATAAAGAAGAGACTTCTCACCGGTCCCGAGATAGAGGAATTAAAGAAGCACGGCATGTCATTCGGCTGCCACACCAGATCTCATCCTCATTTGAGCACCCTTTCGGGTCAGAAAATCGAGAGTGAGGTTTCCGGGTCCAAGGGAGAACTTGAGGCGAGGCTGGGCTGTCCCGTCAAGTTCTTCTGCTATCCATACGGAGACTTTGATCAGCGGGTCATCGCTCAGGTCAAAGATGCCGGTTACATGGCTGCTTTTACTGAAAAAAGGGGGTTTGTGTATCCGAATGACGACCCTTTCACTCTGAGGAGAATTCCGATCAGGTTAAACACACATCCTCTGGCCCTTATCTGGAAGCTTCACACGAATTACGAGGAGCACAGATAGATGAACGTACTCATCGTTAATTCTTCAAAGGGGGCGGGAGGTATAGAAACACACAGCGTGACCCTTGCAGCCGCCCTTCTGAAGAAAAGACAGACGGTGTATCTTGCATGTCCGGCAGGCAGCCCCCTGGAGAAAGATGCAATGGCACACTCAGTCCCCGTAATCGACTTCAGCATAATGAACTCGGCCGATGTCAAAGCCATCTTCAAATTAAAGAACATATTTCGCGCGACAGCCGCAAACGTGCTGATAGTGAACCGGGGGAAGGATTACTGGCCAGCAACAGTCGCCACCAGGCTTGCAGGCAAGCGGATCGTCCTTGTAAGACATCAGGCCGACCGCCTGAAAAAAGTGACCAGATGGCTCGTCAGCAATCAGGTGGACGGAGTTGTTGCAGTGAGTCGTTTCATCAGGGACGGGATGGTGGATTACGGAATTCCATTGGAAAAAATTCAGGTTATACATAATGCCGTCGACTTTAGTGCATTCACGTCCTTATATAGCGAGAGAGACCAGGTGAGGAAGGAATTGGGCATTGGAGCTGACGATGTTGTAATCGGCTTTGTCGGGGCAATGACAGAGGGAAAGGGCATTTTCGAGCTTCTCAAGGCCTTTTATGGCCTCGCAACCCGACGCTCCCGGCTGAAACTCCTTTATGTCGGTAAAGGGCCGGACATGGAAGAGCTCAAAAAAGAGGCCCGGGTGCTGGAGGGCAGGGTGATATTTGCCGGTCACAGGAGAGACGTGGCCAGGATGTACGCGGCAATGGACATGTTTGTCCTTCCGTCCACATGCAGAGAGGCATTCGGCATGGTGCTTATAGAGGCCATGTCCATGGGCAAGCCCGTTATAGCTACACGCATCGGCGGCATCCCCGAGATAATCGAGCACGGCGAGAATGGACTTATAGTGCCGCCGGGGGACTCTTCTGCCCTGGCACGGGCGATATGGGAACTGACAGAGGTCCCCTTTCTGCGGGAAAAACTGGCGTTGAATGCTATAGATAGTGTCGTTCTCAGATTCTCCGACGACGTCTTTGGCGATTCCTTTGTACGCCTGCTGAAGGAGGTCTGTGACTGTCATCAGGCGTTTTAGGACAGAGCTCGTGGAAGGCATGAGACATGCGCTGCAGGACATTTTTTGCATGGTTCGAGGCATACCTTGACTCTGAAATCTTTCGGAAAACATGCCGCCCTGTTTATTAACATCCTGCTCCTGTCGGGACTTACCGCCTGTGCAACTTATCACCCCAGGCCTCTGGACGAGCATGCGGTCTCGCAGAGTCTCTCAGCCCCCGACATGGCATCTATACGCATAAAGGCCGATGAGATAAAACACCCCGTCCTGAGACCGCGCCATATCGATTTCAGGAAAGGCATTTCCGCCGAGGATGCGGCAATCATAGCCGTCATAGCGAACCCCGCGCTCCGGGCCGAGCGGGACCGCCGGGGGATAGCAGAAGCCCAGCTCTTACAGGCAGGCATCCTCCCAAATCCCTCTTTCAGCTACAGCCTTGATTTCCCCACGGGCGGCAACACCGTAGGAACTACGAATGCCTATGGACTGGGACTGGACTGGAGCATCAGGTCCCTCCTGAGCAGGGGCGCCCGGGTAGCGGCGGCGCGAGCCGGTGAGTCCTCCGTGGACCTCGACATTGCATGGAAGGAATGGCAGGTGTCGGAGTCTGCCAAGCTGAGCGTCTACAGGATTGTCCTTCTTGAAAAGCAACTGCAGGTTGCAGGGCATGAGGAAAAGGACCTGCAAAAAAACCTTGAGGCCATAAGGAAAGCCGTTAAAGCAGGCGATATGACAATCATCGACCTCGACGCAGTGGATGCCACCCTCAGAAGGACCCACGCCACGGTCCTTGATATCCAGCAGAAACTGGAACAGGAAATGCTCGGGCTTAACCGTGTTCTGGGTTTTCCGCCGTCAAGCAGACTTCCACTCAAAAAGTTAATAACCTTCCCGCAGTTCAAAACCTTGCCGTCCTTCGAAAGCATCGTCGGGGGGCTTGAACAAAGGCGGCTTGACCTGCTCGCCCTGAGGCAGGGTTATCAGAGCCAGGAGGCCCGTTTGAGGGCCGCCGTTCGCGAGCAATTCCCGGACATAGGCATAGGGCTTTCGCACGCCGGCGACACAAGCGACGTGATAACCACCGGGTTTTCGATATCGATAAGTCTTCCCTTCTTCGATCGCAACCAGGGCCATATAGCCCTGGAGAAGGCAAGCAGGAAACAGCTCTACGATGAATACATGAACAGGGTCTTTCAGGCCAGGGCGGATGCCGCCGGCATACTGGCGGACGTAAAGGCGACGGAAAGGCAGATAGATGCGGCCGAGAAGTCGGTGGCGACCCTTAAGAAGCTTGTCCATATCTCGTACAACGGCTTTCTTGAAGGTAATATTGACGCCCTGACCTACTACAATGAAGTGGACAGGCTGACCTCGAGGCGGCTTGACACCCTGAAACTCAGGCAGAATCTGGCCGATCTTTATGTTGCCCTGGAAATCACTGCCGGAAGATACATCGGAAGCGGCAGTCAATGAGGAGGTACTCGTAAAATGAAATTCCCCCTGCGGGGTGTCCTGATTACAGTTGCAATCGCAGGCCTGGCTGCCGTCGGTTATTGGGCTTACAGGTCCGATACGCCGAAGCCAAACGTGCCCGATTCCACCTTCGGGGCAGCCGGCCCCATAGCGAGCGTCAAAGCCGCCCCCATAAAAAAAGAGACCATTTCATCAGTCATCACGGCATACGGAGACGTGGTCCCCGCGCCGGGAGCGGTACAGGTCGTTTCCCTGCCCTATGAGACGAGGGTAAGCCGCATAATGGTGAGCAGCGGGCAAAAAATTTCACAAAATGAAGCGCTCCTGGAATTGCAACCCAGTCCGGATACGCTTCTTAAGCTTGATCAGGCAAGAAACACTTATGAGATATCCAGGCAGAACCTCGATCACATGAAGCAGCTTTTCGCCCTGAAACTTGGCACAAACGCCCAGATTCTCAAGGCCCGGGAGTCCTTCAGGCAGGCCTCTCTGCAGCTGGAAAGCCTGAAGAAGAGGGGCGTAGACGGCAAGAGGGTAATCCGCGCGCGCGTCAGCGGACTAATAAGCCGCATTGAGGTCCAGGAGGGCGCAATCGTACCCGCAGGCAATCCCCTGATGAAGATAATCGCGCAAAATCGTCTTGAAGTCCGCCTCGGGGTTGAGCCTGGTGAGGCGTGCCGCCTCTCTTCCGGCCGTCCCGTTTCGCTCTATTCTGTAAATGAGCCGGCCCGGAAGGCAGTCTCAGGAAGGATAAGAAAGATTTCTCAAGCGGTCAGCCGAGCCACACGCCTGGTGGATGTTTTCGTGACACTGCCCGGGCCCGGCGGGTTTCTGCTTGGAGAGTACGTCATGGGCAGGATAGAAACAGCCACCTCCTACGGCATGGTCGTACCTCGCAGTGCGGTGCTTCCGGAAGGTGTCGGCCATGTGCTTTATACCGTCCACAACGGCCACGCCGTTAAGCACATAGTGAAAGTCGGCATCGAAAGCGAAAATCTGGTCGAGGTCTCCGGCGGCGGCCTGAAGCCCGGTGACGTTGCCGTAGTGCTCGGCAACTACGAATTGAAGAACGGGATGACGGTAAAGGTGGAAGAGACCCAATGACATTTACCGGATGGATCCAGTATCACCGACGCTCTATCCTTTTTCTTCTGGCTGCGCTTATGCTTGGCGGGATCGCAAGCAGCGTCAAACTTCCGGTCGCCCTGCTCCCGAACGTCGATTTCCCCAGGGTCGCTGCCGAACTGGATGCGGGAGACCGTCCCGCCAACAGGATGGCCGTCGAGGTGACATGGCCCGTTGAGCAGGCAGTCAGGGCCGTCCCCGGAGTAGTAAACGTCCGCTCGACAACAAGCCGGGGAAGCGCAGAGATAATCATTGACTTCGGCTGGGGCAGGGACATGGTGGCCGCTATGCTTCAGGTCGAATCGGCAATAAATCAGGTGATGCCCTCGCTGCCCGCCGGCACCACCTTCTCCGTAAAACGAATGGATCCGACTATCGACCCCGTTATGGCCTACAGCCTTACCTCTGATACCCGTTCGCTCACGGAGCTTCATGATTTCGCTTTCTACCAGCTCCGCCCGCTTCTCTCCACTGTCAACGGCGTGGCGAAGGTACAGGTCCAGGGCGGCAGCCGGGAAGAATACCGTGTAACGGTCGATCCTGCCAAACTTGCCTCCTACGGCCTTTCCCTGCCCGACGTGGCCAAAGCCCTCTCGGCGGCCAACGTCATAACCGCTGTCGGCCGTCTTGAAGACCACTACAAACTTTATCTCGTAATGTCCGATACGAGGTTAACCGGCCTTGGGCAGATCCGAAACACGGTCCTTCGCTCAGGGGCCAACGGTCCTGTCCTGCTGGAAGACGTGGCCTCTGTAAGCCGCGGGACAGTGCCTCAATGGACCCGGGTCACGGCCGACGGCCACGATGCCGTGTTGCTTAATGTCTATCAGCAGCGGGGTGGAAATACCGTCCGCATAGCCGGCGACCTGAAGGCCAAACTGGCGGCGTTCAAAAGCCAGATACCGCCGGGAATCAAGATCGCCAACTGGTATGACCAGAGCCAGCTTATAGTCGCATCGGCGGGCAGCGTAAGGGACGCCATACTGATAGGGGTAGCGCTGGCTGCCGTTATCCTTTTCATCTTCCTTCGGAATTTAAAGATAACGCTCATAGCCATTATCACAGTGCCGGGCGTCCTGGCAGCCACAGTGCTTCTGCTCTATGTCTTTCACCAGAGCTTTAATATCATGACGCTGGGCGGTATGGCGGCGGCAGTGGCTCTCATCATAGACGACACCATCGTCATGCTGGAGCACATTGTCAGGCGACTGCGCGGCCACCAGAAAGATCATCACGAGACTGTCCTGCATGCAGCAAGAGAGTTTACCAGGCCGCTCATGGGCTCATCTACGTCAACGATAATCATATTCGCGCCGCTTGCATTTCTCTCCGGAGTCACCGGGGCTTTTTTCAGGGCTCTTTCACTGACCATGGCGTCCAGCCTTTTTATCTCCTATTTTGTGGCGTGGCTTGCGGTCCCCCTCCTTGCCGACCACCTCCTGGGACAAAAGGACGCCGACCAGAAAGAAGGCGGTTTCGCCACGGAGAAGGCCCATAAAGGTTATGAAACTATAATGGGCCGCCTGCTGGGCCGTCCGGTGCTCCTGTTGCTGGCGGTCGTGCCGCTTGTTGTTGCCGGATGGCTGAGCTACAAACATCTGGGCTCCGGGTTCATGCCGAAAATGGACGAGGGGGGGTTCATTCTGGACTACCGGGCGGCACCGGGGACATCATTGACCGAGACAGACCGTCTCCTGAGGCAGGTAGGAGGCATCCTGCGTAAAACACCCGAGGTGGATACGTATTCGAGGCGCACGGGGCTTCAGCTCGGGGGCGGAGTGACCGAGGCCTATCAGGGAGATTTCTTCGTGAGGCTGAAGCCTTTTCCCCGAAGCCCTATAGAAAAGGTGATGGACGATGTAAGGAAGCGCGTGGAAAGTTCGGTGCCGGGGCTGCATATAGAAATGGCCCAGCTTATAGAGGACATGATCGGGGACTTTACGGGCGTTCCTCAACCAATCGATATAAAGATATATTCCGACAACGGCAGGACCCTCCGGGAGCTAGGTACGAAGGTGGCGAACCTGATCGGTAAAATCCCGGGTGTAGTGGATGTAAACAACGGGATAGTCCTTGCCGGAGACGCCCTGGATATCGAGGTTAACCGGGTGAAGGCCGCCCTGCAGGGCGTGGACCCGGAATCAGTGACGAGGGACATCGATGCCTTTTTGAGCGGGATAGTCACAACGCGGATACAGGAGGGGCCGAAGATGGTAGGGGTCAGGGTGTGGGTGCCGAAGAACTTCAGGTCAACTGAAAGGGACCTTGCCCGTCTTCAGCTGCGCGCCCCCGACGGGCATCTCTTCCCTCTGGGGAGGATAGCCACAGTGAACGCCATCACCGGCCAGCCGCAGATAATGCGTGACGACCTAAAAAGGATGGTCGCCGTTACGGGACGCATAACTGGCAGGGACATGGGCTCTGTGATCCGTGACGTAAAGAGAGTTCTCTCGCGTCCGGGTCTTTTCCCCGAAGGGGTCTATTACAGTCTCGGGGGTCTTTACAAACAGCAGCAGATCGCCTTCGCGGGCCTTGTGGCCGTATTCGTCGCCGCCGTCGCCCTTATCTTTCTCCTGCTGCTTTATCTTTACGAAAGTTTCCGTGTGGCCCTGGCAATACTGGTTACCACTCTCCTGGCAGTCATGGGGGTATTCATCGGTCTTTTCATCACGGGTACGGAGTTGAACGTTTCAGCCATGATGGGCATGACAATGATCATCGGCATAGCAACGGAAGTGGCCATCTTTTATGTATCGGAATACTATGACCTGTCAGGAAAGTCCGACAGTAAAGAAGTGCTTGTGCTGGCAGGGAAAAACCGGATGAGGCCAATCGCCATGACGACATTTGCCGCCATCCTGGCCCTGCTGCCGCTGGCACTGGGCATAGGTCAGGGCGCCTCCATGCTGAAGCCGCTGGCGATAGCGATAATCTCCGGCCTTGTAATTCAATTTCCGCTTGTCCTGATATCCCTCCCCGTTCTGTTTCATATCCTGCATGTAGAGAAGAGGTGAGTAAAAAGCAGCCGGCCTATAACTTCCTGAATTCCCTCAGCAGTGAGAGATATTCCCTCCGCTCCGCCGGGCTCATAACCCTCGCACCGAACCTGTGCCTTTCGTAAATGTCCAGGAACCTTTCCACTTCCTCCCGGACATTCAGTCGCTGTGCCTCCCTCCTTATTTCTCCTGTCGTGGTGGCCGATGTTATCCTGAATCCCTTCTTCCTCAGCATCCTTCTGGCAGCCACGAATTTTGCCGAGACAAAATCGTACCTTCTGTGTCTGGCAAGGCCGGCGGCGAAATAGACCAGGAATACCAGCGCGACAAGAAGCGGGACAAAATAAAGGGCAGGCCCGGTCTTCAGTGGTCTCAACGAGCCCACGGCCGGAACTGAAAAAGGCACGACGAAGGCGCGTATAATACTCCTCTGGTCTGCAAAACTGAAGCCGATTACATAACGTGCCCACGTCATCCTCAGAGAATCCAGCAATAGCGAGAGTGCGGGAGGCCGGACCTCCGGAACTGACGGCGTCGGGTCAAACCGCGTCCACATGCCGTTGATCAGTGCCTCCACCCAGGAATGGGCATCGCTCTGACGCACTATGATGTATCCCCCGTATTCGTTTCTTTCACCCCCGTGGAAGCCGTTCACGATGCGCGCCGGTATTCCCAGGCTCCGCAGCATCACCACCATCGAGGTGGCGTAATATTCGCAATAGCCCTCCTTTGACCGGAACAGAAAATTCTCGACAGGGCTCACTCCCGGAGGGGGCTTCGGCACCGACAGCGAATATTTGTAATTTCGCTTCAGGTAGTCCTCAATGGCCATCGCCTTTCTCCGCTCCGTCTCAAAGCGGGATGAGATCCGCTTTGCCAGGGCCGCGGCCCTACCCATCCCATGAGGGAGCTGCAAATATATCCGGCTGAATACCCCCGGGTAGCTCCGGGTGACCGCGCTGGAAACCGTATAGTAGGCCCCCCGCCATAAATTTCTGGAGAAGAAAATGTCGCCGGCGTAATCGGCGCTAACGCGGAAAGAGTCCCCCTTTATACTCCTGACCCTCGAAAGGCCGAAAATGACCTTAGAATCCAGCGGCTCCAGAAATACCTTCTGTTCGACTTCCGTCCCGCCGCTATACTGAGCAACCACATATTCGTTATCCTTTTCCGGAACATTCCTTTTCCCGACAATAGACTTTTTCCATGTCGTCCCGTCGAAATAATCGAGCGTCAGACCCCTCCAGTAAAAGGGAACTCTCAAATTGCTTTTCATTTCTATTCTCATTACGACCGTGGGATCGTTCTTCACATCTCCGAAAGACCCGATGTCGACCCTGTCGGAAAAACCGGTCGTCTTTATTTCCCCCCTATCGCGCTCCTTTCCCATAAACCTGAAGGGTGTACGGGGTACGGCCACAAAGAAAATGAGCGTTGACATGATCGTCAGCAGTAAGATAACGAACACGGGTTTTTTCAGGTCCGGCCTCGCACGGTAATCTTCTTTCAGAAAATGGGACAACACCATCGCCGTCACAAACACGACCATAAAGAGTACAAAGACCGCTCCGAACAACAGTGAGCGCGTCAATTCCGAGGCGATAATCAACTGAAGGAGGGACATGAAGTATACCTGCAGATGGTCCCACGGTTCCTTGAGGTCATAACTCTTTATGGCCTGAAAAGCTATGGTAAGGTGTGCAACGGCAAGAAAGACATCGCCGGAGACGGCTGACTCAAAGACAAACACCGTCAGAGTCACCACTGAAAGCATGCCAATCGCCCACCGGGGGGCAGGAGTCCTGTTCTTCAGAAGACGATAATAACCGGGTAAAAGGGCAATTCCGCTCACGGACATCAGCAGACCTACCTCGCCTGTCATTACAAGACTGAAGCATCCGGTCAGGGCAAGGACGGCCGTGACAAGATTATAGAGTATCGGCATATATCACCGTTTCGGAAGGAACTAACGGCAAATTGGACGAATTCTTTCGCGATTTCAAAACAAAGACAAGAAGATCTTCGCCGCCCGGCAGTGGACTGTCCCAGGAAGGTTCTTCGGCAAGAAGCGCCAGGACATCGAGGATCCTGAAAAGGTGGTCTCTACCCGCTCCGAAAGGGACAACCTTCCGGCACGTTATGACCCTGACAGGATATCCCCATTCGATCAGATCCCGCGCCAAAGATCCGGCTATAGAGACCACTTTTTCGAATACTTCAGTCGAAGGGATTTTCTCTTCTGCGCCCGCTACACCGGCGAGGTTATCGATCACAATAGTCGCCTTTGTGGATTCGCCTGCCGCATATTCTTTGACCATGAGGCCACCGGTCTTCGCCGTCGCCTTCCAATGTATCCTCCTCCGGTCATCGCCGTGACGGTATTCCCTTATGGAATATATTTCGTCCCCGGCAGCGCCCCTCACAAGCGCCTCTGCACCCGAAGACCCGGAGGCACCTGCCATCATCCCCCTCGTCTCCGCAAGCGCCGGGTAAACAAGAGTCTCGCCCGGTCCCCCGGCCGTCCTCCTGTCGCTCAACAGGATAAAAGGGAAGCCGCTCTCCACAAAAAAATCCCTGCTCCCGTGCATCCCTCTTGTCTTAAACCTCACACGTACAACCCTTTCAAGAGTTCCCTTCGGAGGTATCATCGCGCAGTAAACGGGTGAGACAGCACCTTCGCACGAGACACGCAGGGAATAAGAAGGGATAAAGCGCTTATTGTTTCTTATCAGGACAGCCGCGTATGCCGGTTCCCCGGCAAAAACCGGCCCGTCAAGGGAGACTTCCATGGTGAGACCGGAAAGGTTCGCCTTCAGCAGGACCACGGCCAGCACCGCCAGGGAAACCATGAGGGCAAGGATGAGATAGATAAGGTTATTTCCGGTATTGACCGCGGCGATTGCGATGAGAAGAGCCAGAAGGACAAACCTCCTGCCTTCCCTTGTCGTCTTCATACCGATCACACCGGGACCGGAATTTTTTCCAGCATTTCATCGACGATCCGCTCGGCGTCCGAAATGAAGTTCTTCGCCTTCAATATCAGACGATGGCCAAGCACGAGCGGTGCCAGTTCCTTTACGTCTCCGGGCAGGGCATAATCTCGGCCCTCATAGAAGGCATGCGCCTTTATTGCCTGCAGGAAAAACTGCGCGCCCCTGGTGCTCACCCCGAGGCGTATCTTTTCATGTCTCCGCGTGACCGTAATAATATTCATCAGATAGTCGACAAGGCTCTCCTCGACCTTTACACGTCCGGCCTCTTCCTGCATCGAGAGGATTTCATGTCTGGAAATCACCGGCTCCATCTTTTCGAGGAGCTGGAAACTGGGCCGGTCGAGGACCGCCTTTTTTTCATACTCGGGAGCAGGATACCCCAGTTTGATATGCATCATGAAGCGGTCCAGCTGACTCTCCGGCAGAGGGAATGTACCGTGGTATTCAACGGGGTTCTGGGTCGCTATCACCATGAAAGGGGCGGGAAGTCTGTAGGTCCTCCGCTCAACCGTCACCTTCTTTTCGTTCATTGCTTCGAGCAGCGCCGACTGGGTCTTCGGGTTGGTCCTGTTTATCTCGTCGGCAAGCACTATATTGGAAAAAACAGGGCCGGGCCTGAATTCAAATTCATGCTTCTCCCGGTTGAAGATGCTGATCCCCAGGATGTCGGAGGGCAGGAGATCGCTTGTGAACTGTATCCTCCGGAACGAGCAGTCCGTAACCTTCGCCAGTGCAAAGGCAAGGGTGGTCTTTCCCACACCCGGTATGTCCTCTATGAGAAGGTTCCCCCCCGCGATAAGCGTCACAATGGCCATCTTGACGGCGGCGCTCTTCCCCTTGATGACCGAATCCAGCGTCGATTGCAGTTGCTTCAAAGACTCATTCAACATGCCGCTGCCCCTGTTTTACCCTTTGATGCATATATTAACCTTAATGCTGCACAAAAATCCCTGATAAGCGCGGCCCTTCCGCGCTGTTTTGCAACTTTGGGTTAACAGTCTTATCATGGCGATTGCAGTCTGAAGGCTTTTTTTGTGTGCCGTGCACAGGTATCAATCCGGTATCGCTTTTCGTTTTCTCCATTTTATGGAATGACTTCTTTATAATAAAACAAACGCCTTGACAGGCAACACCTAAACTTTTATGTTAGGTAACATTTGATTTGAGCTTTTGTCACGGGAGTGCCTTTTATGGCATGCAGTGCGTTGCAAGTCAACATACCGGAGGCGCATCGGGATGAAGAAACCCTGGGCAGGCAGGTTTAAACAGAAGACATCCGCGACTGTGGAGCGTTTCACTGAATCCGTTTCCTTTGACAGGAGACTATGGAAATATGATATCCGCGGCAGCATTGCCCACGCAAGAATGCTAGGGAAACAGGGCATAATCCCGGCCGCGGAAGCCGCCAGGATCGTGCGGGGACTCGAAGAAATCGCTTCTGAAATAGAGTCCGGGAAGTTCAGGTTCAAGGGTTCTCTCGAAGATATCCACATGAATATCGAATTCGCCCTGACAAAAAAGATCGGCCCGGCCGGCAAGAAACTTCACACTGCCCGCTCCAGGAACGACCAGGTGGCGCTCGACCTCAGGCTTTATCTGAAAGAAGAAACAGTGGACATCATTAACCTCATAAGAGATCTCCAGAAGACCCTCTTGAGTGTGGCAGAATCTCACGTTGGAACCATTATGCCCGGATATACCCATCTCCAGAGGGCGCAGCCTGTTGTCCTCTCCCATCACCTCATGGCCTACGCGGAGATGTTTCAAAGGGACAGGGAGCGCTTTGACGACGCTCTCGCCAGGATCGATGTCCTGCCGCTGGGTTCCTGTGCCATCTCGGGGACCACCCTGCCGACCGACAGGACCTTCGTGGCGAAGGAACTGGGATTCAAAAGGATTTCGGGCAACAGTATGGATGCCGTATCTGACAGGGATTTCGCAATCGAGTTCGCTTCATGTGCGTCACTGGCCGCAATGCACCTGTCGCGGATGGCAGAGGAACTCGTTCTCTGGTCCAGCGAAGAATTCGGGATGATCGAAATTTCGGACAGTTTTACCACCGGGTCAAGCATCATGCCCCAAAAGAAGAACCCCGATGTTGCGGAACTCGTTAGGGGGAAAACGGGAAGGATTTACGGCAACCTGGTCGCCCTTCTCACACTGATGAAAGGGCTTCCGCTGTCCTATAACCGCGATATGCAGGAAGACAAGCTCCCTGTTTTCGACACTGTGGACACGCTTAAGGCATGTCTCGCGGTACTGAACGAAATGCTGCCCAAAGTCCGGTTCAACACCGGGAGGATGGCCTCGACGGCCGGCCAGGGATATTCCACAGCGACCGACATCGCCGAATATCTCGTTCAAAAGGGCGTTCCCTTCAGGGAGGCACATGAGATCACTGGAAATATCGTCCGTTATTGCATCGACAGGAAGAAGGACCTTCCTTCCCTGGAACTTGCGGAGCTGCGGTCTTTTTCTCCTCTTGTCTCGAAGGACATTTACAGGGTGCTCGGACCGCGCGAATCTGTCAAGAGGCATTCCTCCTTCGGGGGAACCTCACCCTCCGAAGTGAAGAAACAGATCAGGCTTTTCAGGAAACTTCTCAAATAGAATGAAATCATACCCTCATTCCGCACGGCCGGGACGTACATTCTCACTTCTCCCCCTGCTGCTTCTTATTCTTGTCTTATTGACTTCTTCCTGCGGCAAAAAGTCGGCGCCGACACTGGCCGCTTATGAAAAGCCGCCTGCCCCGGTCCTTCTTCGGGCGGTCCACAGGGAAAACAGGATCATTCTCTCCTGGAGCTTTCCCGAGGACAAGACAGCTTTAATCTCGGGTTTTACCATACTCAAATCGTCAGGCAAAGGCATTCAGAGGACCACCGCGTCGAAAAGCAAACGCTCCTTCACCGACACCGCCTTCACCTGCGGCATAGCTTACAACTACAAGGTCGTCGCCCGAAGCCTTACCGGCGTGCTCAGCAACGACTCCAATACACTGACCGTCACGCCAGTGAAGCCTCCTCCTCCCCCCGTTAAACTTTCTTTTAAGATAGAGGACGACGCCGTAATACTTTCGTGGGAAAGCGAGGGAGACAATGTCTTCTATAATGTATACAAGAGCTTTCATAAAGGCACTTACGGCGAGCAGCCCTGCAACAAGGCGCCTCTGCCGGAAAACTCATTCAGGGATGTCTTCCGCATCGACAGGCCGGTCTACTACACTGTCAGAAGCTTGAGAAACGCTGCTTCAGAAGACGAAGGTTCCCCCTCCCGGGAAATCACCGTAAACCCCTTCAATCTGGTACCGCCGGCCCCACTGGATCTTGGCTATTTCGCCGCTCCCGGCAAGGTTTTTCTTTACTGGAAGGAGCCCCGGGAAAGGTGGATCACAGGTTACAGGATCTACAGAAGAACAAGGGGCGAGGAATATGAGCTGATAGGACAAACCCAGGTCCCTACATTCATCGACAGGGACAAGTCTCTGACAGAAAGAGATTACAGGGTTAACGCCGTCGGACCTTCAAAGGAGGGGCCGGGCGTGGAAGTAAAAGGGGTTTTTTTCAGGCGGGATGATTTAAAATAAAGGTGAATCTTGGTTATGAAAAAGCCTCTTCGCTTGCTGATCATAGAGGATTCCGAGGATGACGTTCTCCTGCTCATTCGCGCCCTGAAGAGTGGAGGCTACGACCCTGACTACGAAAGGGTCGAAACAGCCGACTCCATGAAAGCCGCCCTCGACGGCAGCAGTTGGGACGTTCTCATCTCCGATTATGTCATGCCCCGTTTCAGCGGTCTTGAAGCCCTTCGTATACTCAGGAAGACCGGGCTCGATGTTCCCTTCATCATCGTTTCGGGAAAGATCGGTGAAGATACAGCAGTAGAAGCGATGAGGTCCGGGGCACAGGACTTCATCATCAAGGGAAACCTTTCGAGACTCGTCCCAGCAGTGGAACGCGAACTGAAGGAAGCGGAAATCCGGCGAAAGCGCAGGAAGGCCGAGGAAGCCCTCAGGGAAAGCGAGGTAAAAATGGCTGCGATCGCTGCCGCTGCTACGGATGCGGTCGTGATGATAGACGACAGGGGTATGATTTCGTACTGGAATCCGGCTGCCGTAAGAATATTCGGTTATACCAGGAAAGCCGCTCTCGGACGGCCCGTCGTCGACCTCCTCGTACCGCACCAATATCACCAGCCGTTCAGGGAGGGGATGGCTGAGTTCCTGCGGAACGGCAAGGGTCCCGTTATGGGAAAAACGATGGAATTGAGTGCCATCAGGAAAGAAGGGACTGAATTTCCCGTCGAGGTATCTTTCTCCTCGGTAAGGGTAAAAAAGCAATGGCACGCGGTAGGGATCATACGTGATATCACCGGGCGGAAGCTGCAGGAAGAGGAGTTGTCGAGGTACCGCGACAGCCTGGAAGTACTGGTTGAAGAGAGGACTGCCGAACTCAGCAGGGCCAACCGGAGGCTTGAACAGGAGATATCCGACCGGAAGATAGCCGAAAAATCGCTGTGGACGGCCATAGCGAAGGTGGAAGAGGAAAAGGCAAAGTCCGAAGCCATTATTGCCGCCCTGGGCGACGGGATCAGCATCCAGGACCGCGACTTCAGGATCCTGTATCAGAACCAGATCCACAGGGAACTGATGGGAGACCACAGAGGCGAATATTGTTACCTCGGATACGCCGGGCTGGACGACGTCTGCGCGGGGTGCCACATGATCCCGGCCTTCAGGGAGGGCGGTGTTCATACCGTTGAGAAGTACGTCACGACAATCAACGGGCCGTCCTACGTGGAGATTACAGTGTCCTCTTTAAGAGATGCATCAGGCGGCATCGTGGCGGGGATCGAAATCGTCAGGGACATTACGGGCCGCAAGAAGATGGAAGAAGAACTGCGGGAACATCGGGACCATCTGGATTTCCTCGTCAAGGAACGCACAGCCGAACTGAGGAAGGTGAACAGGGACCTGCGCGGGGAAATTATGAGACGGATACAGATGGAGAAGGACCTGATCGAAAGTCAGCGTTTTGTTCGCCGGGTTACCGACGCTACTCCCAATCTCCTTTACCTCTACGACGTGATCGAAGACCAGATCGTATACATCAACCCGCTGGTTAATGATCTTCTGGGCTACATGCCCGACGAGGTCCGGAAGATGGGCAGCGCTTTTTACAGGACGGTTCTCCATCCCGATGACTTCGAGGACTATCAGGCGTTCAGGGAACGCGTCTCTCTGGCGAAGGACGGCGACGTCACGGAGCATGAATACAGGATGAGGACCAAGGGGGCGGAATGGCGGTGGTTTTACAGCCGGGACGTAGTATTCAAACGGACGAGTGACGGACTTCTGAAACTGATCCTCGGAATAGCCCAGGACGTAACGGAGAGGAAAGAGGCCGAGGAAGAACTGAAGAGATCGAGAGAGCAGCTCCGGAATCTGCTGGCACATGCCCAGTCCGTGCGGGAAGAAGAAAGGACAAGAATCTCCCGCGAGATACACGACGAATTGGGGCAGGCGCTCACGGCACTGAAGATGGACCTGTCCTGGATAATCAAGAGGCTGGACCCCGCCGAGGAGACGCTGCACGGGAAGGCGCGGGACATGTCCAAGCTCATCGATATGAATATCCAGACGGTTAAGAGGATCTCATCCGAGTTGAGGCCGGGTCTTCTGGACGTACTCGGTCTTACGGCGACGCTGGAATGGCAGATAAAGGAGTTCCAGGAAAGGACAGGCATTAAATGCAGTCTCGAAGTGAGGCCTTCGGACATCTCCCCCGACAGGGAAATGTCGACCACGATATTCCGCATCTTTCAGGAGACTCTGACAAACGTGGCCCGGCATGCCGACGCCGTCAGCGTAACGGTAAGGCTGGAAAACGGGGCCGAAGGCCTCGTCCTTGAGGTGAAGGACGACGGCCGGGGTATAACGGACAGGCAAATTTCAAGCCCCGGGTCCATAGGTCTGATGGGTATGAAGGAGCGGGCAAACTTTCTTGGCGGTGAAATCAGCATACAGGGCGCAAGAAACGAGGGTACCACGGTCACGGTAATCTTTCCCTCTTCCGCCGGCGACGTTTAGCGTGAAGACCCGGATGACATTTTCGGGCAGGGCATTGTAAGTGGACATCCTCAAACAGCTGAAGATCGACAAACCGGGGGTTTCGGTGCTGATCCTGAGCATGTATGCCGAAGAACAGTACGCCATGCGGGCGCTCCGGGCGGGCGCCGCCGGGTACATGACTAAAGAGAGCGCACCCGATGAACTGATTCAGGCCCTCCGAAAAGTATCTCAGGGCCGGAAATATATCAGTCCTACGCTGGCGGAGAAACTGGCACTGAACCTTGAAGGCGGCGATGAACAGAAACCCCCTCATGAAAACCTCTCCGACCGCGAGTACCAGGTGCTCTGCATGATAGCGTCGGGGAAGATGATCAAGGAGATCGCCGACGAACTGGCGCTCAGCGTGAAGACCGTAAGCACTTACCGTTCCCGCATTCTCGATAAGATGGGACTGAAAAGCAACGCAGCCCTCACCCATTACGCAATACAGAACAAACTCGTGGAATAGTGTCGGACATTGTGTTGTAAACTGTGATGTTGCAAGACAGCGCGGAAGAGACACCGAAAAAGTCTTGTAATGACGACATGATTCTATTCATCTTCCACATGAATGAGGACCCGACGTTTAGTGACTTCCTGAAAAAGGCAGGCAGGCCCCTCTCCAGGGCTGTACGGTGTCGCTTCAAGACATTTTTCGCTGCCCCTCCGGGGCTTGCCGGAAATCTCTTGCAACTATTAAGTTAAGATGTCAGGCATGGCACTTCTGGCCTGCCTGTTGACACGTTGAGAGGCGTTGTTTTACTCTACTTCATAAATGACAAACCTATTCCGGGGAGGGGCTGGCGTCAGACATGAAGGAAAAGATCCTCAATGAATTCAGGGAAAGCATAGCCGTCAAGGAAAACTTTATTAAGGGCCACCTGGAAATGGTATGGGATGCCTCAAAGGCCATCGCCCGTGCGTTCAATGACGGAAGCAAACTCATACTGTTTGGTAACGGCGGAAGCGCTTCCGACGCATCGCACATTGCAGGCGAATTTGTAAACAGGTTCAAGCGCGAGCGTCCGGGACTTCCTGCGATAGCACTCAACACGGACATAGCCGTTATCACCTCAATAGCCAATGATTATGATTATTCCGAAATCTTTGCCCGTCAGCTCAAATCTCTGGCGCTGGACGGCGACGTTATTGTCGCCATAACGACGAGCGGAAACTCCGCGAATGTGGTAAAGGCGCTTGATGCCGCTAGAAGAAAGAAGCTGAAGACCATTTTATTTACCGGCGCCAAAGGCGAGAAGCTGGCCGCCAAGTCCACATACGCCTTTATAGTGCCTTCGGATAATACCCCGAGGATACAGGAGACCCATATAACCCTGGGGCATGTCCTCTGCCTGATGGTCGAGGAAATACTGTTTGAGGCCCCCCGAAAAAAGTAGAGACACCACCAGAATACTCGGAATAGATCCGGGCACGATCCTCTGCGGCTACGGACTGATTGCTTCCGCCGGAAAAGATGCCGTCTACGTGGCGTCGGGAACAATTTCGCCCCCTGCCTCCAAGCCTCTCCATTACCGGCTTAAAACAATATACGAGTCCCTATTGGAAGTTATCGCCGAATACAGGCCGGACAACATCGTGGTCGAAAAAATTTTCTTTGCCAAGGGTGCCAAGTCCGCCCTGCACCTGGGCCACGCCCGGGGGATCGCCCTTCTCGCGGCGGCCCGTCACAATGTCGCCCTTCACGAGTTCAGCGCCCTGGAGGTAAAAAAGGCCGTTGTGGGTTACGGAAGGGCGGAGAAGAGTCAGGTACAGGAGATGGTGAAGGTTATCCTTAACATCAGGGGGCCGCTTTCTCCCGACAGTGCGGACGCCCTTGCGCTTGCTCTGTGTTACATGAATGCGCTAAAATTCAGGGAAGCAACCGCCGGAGCGGCCGCCGGGTCTTCTTGTCATCGCCGCAGATGACAGCCGTTCCGCACGCCGCAAGGAAATCGGGCAATACCAGGTGATAGGCTCACTGAGAGGAAAATTAGTCGCGGGCAGACCGGACGGCATAATCGTGGACGTCAACGGTGTCGGTTACATGGTCCATGTGCCCCTGCACGTTATTCCGGACCTCCCGGGCGAGGGGAAGGAGGTGTTCCTTCACATACATACCCACGTCCGTGAAGATTCCCTGCAGCTTTTCGGCTTTCTTTCCGAGGATGAGAAAAAGGTTTTTCTTGCCCTCCTGGGCATTTCAGGCATCGGCCCGAAGATGGCGCTCAATGTCCTCTCCGGGATATCCCACGACGATTT
The DNA here is from genome assembly GCA_037381085.1 of Candidatus Sulfobium sp. GTDB lineage: Bacteria > Nitrospirota > Thermodesulfovibrionia > Thermodesulfovibrionales > UBA6898 > JARRRD01. Next base: position 31,449 of record JARRRD010000003.1, on the reverse strand, counting down.
CCTCAATGCCATCGAGAAGGAGGATGTTGCGCTCCTTTGCAGGATACCGGGCCTCGGGAAGAAAACGGCACACCGTCTGATCCTCGAACTCAGGGAAAAGCTCCCTTCACCTTCGGGCACCAGAGACAGGATATTTGAAGACACGCTCTCCGCACTTGTCAATCTGGGCTACAAGAAGACGGTTGCGCAGGAGGTACTGGAGAAGGCTTACAAACAGGGCTTCGGCGATATCGAAAACCTTCTCAGGGAGACCCTGAAGCTGCTCCAGGGAGTATCGTGAAGGGAGGGTGCGAATGAAAGAAGAGGACAGACTTGTCAGCCCCTCCGGGCCTGACGACGACCAGGCATTCGATCTCAACCTGAGACCCTCAACCCTGGACACCTTTATAGGTCAGGACAACATCCGGGACAACCTCAGGATATTCATACGGGCGGCCCAGCAGAGAAAGGAGGCACTCGACCATGCACTTTTTTGCGGTCCCCCCGGGCTCGGCAAGACCACCCTGGCCCATATCATTTCAAACGAGCTGAAAGTCAATATAAGGACCACTTCGGGACCGGTGCTCGAAAGGCCGGGAGACCTTGCTGCCATACTTACAAACCTGTCGGACATGGACATCCTGTTCATCGACGAGATACACAGGCTGCCCCGCGTGGTCGAAGAAGTCCTCTATCCCGCCATGGAGGATTTCCAGCTCGATATCATAATAGGCCAGGGCCCCAACGCGCGGACGCTGAAACTTAACCTGCCGCGCTTTACGCTCATCGGCGCCACCACGAGGACCGGTCTTCTGACCTCGCCCCTCAGGGACAGGTTCGGCATAATCGACAGGCTGAGGTTCTACACCCCCCCGGAACTGCTGCAGATCGTCATCAGGTCTGCCGCAATCATGAACGTCACGATTTCGGAAGAGGCCGCCGGCGAGATTGCCGGGCGCTCCCGCGGCACGCCCCGGATAGCGAACAGACTGCTGAAGAGGATCAGGGACTTTGCCCAGGTGCTCGGAGACGGCACCATCGATCTCGAAATAGCAAAAAAATCCCTCGGAGCCCTCAATGTCGATCACAGGGGCCTGGACGAGATGGACAGGAATCTGCTTGTCACGATAATAGAGAAATTCGGCGGCGGACCCGTGGGAATCGAGACTATCGCGGCATGTCTGAGGGAAGACAAAGAGACCATAGAAGACGTCTATGAGCCTTACCTTATGCAGGAAGGCCTTCTGGAAAGGACCCCACGGGGGAGACTGGTTACAAAAAATGCTTACGGCCATCTGGGAAAGGTCGTACCTCAGAGTCTTTTCTGAACAATGGCTTACGGACTGCTCCTCCAATGAAACTCCTCATGCACATCTGCTGTTCCAACTGCTGCATATACCCACTGGAAAGCTTCCTGCTTAAGGGAATAGACATAAGGGGGTTCTGGTATAATCCAAACATACACCCTTATACCGAATATTCCAGCAGGCTCGATTCCCTGAAGAAGCTCCAGGCTCTGTGGGGTCTCGATATAGAATATCTTGACGACTATGCACTCGATCATTTTCTGAAGTCAGTTGCAGGACAGGGTGACGGCAGGTGCGCCCTCTGCTATTCCCTCCGGCTTGAGAAGACCGCCGAGACGGCGAAAAAGATGAACCTTGGCGGTTTCACCACTTCCCTCTTTGCAAGTCCCTACCAGAAATTTGATATGATAGTAGCGCTGGGCAGCGAGATCGGAAGGAAGTACGGAATAGAATTTTACTGGGAAGACCTCAGAAAGGGATGGGCCGTTTCGAGAGACCTCGCCCGGGAATTCGGTCTCTACCGGCAGAAATACTGCGGCTGTGTGTATTCGGAAATGGAGAGATATCTGAAGAAGGGCAGGAAGCAAAAGAATCCCGGTTCTGCATAAGTCCGATAACAGTCTGCCATTCCGTTCGTAGCAACTCTCGGCAAAAGCTCGCATGGAAAATATTTCCGGGAAAGAAGGTCGAAGCGACTCTGTGCGAAAGCTCGCTCCGGGATCGTAGGCTCCCGAAGGTCTTCGAAATTGGTGGAATGGCAGAAGACCAATGCCGATCCGTATAATAAAACGTATGCCTGAATCGACACACTATATAGGAAAACTGCTCATTGTGCTCGGCGCTGTCGTGGCCGCAGTCGGATTGCTCTTCATGCTGGCGGACAAGATACCGTGGCTGGGAAGGCTCCCGGGAGACATAATCGTGCGGAGAAAGAATTTCACGTTTTATTTCCCCGTCGCCACGAGCATACTGATCAGCATCGTTCTGACACTCCTGTTCTGGCTCTTCGGAAGGAAATGATATGATCAAGCGGTTCTTGTTCGTTCTTGCCCTTATACTTGTATTGGCCGTACCACGGGCGGAGAGCGGCACGGTAAAGGTGCTGATACTCGATAACATCTTCCGGAACATACCGGGCAAGGAAGATACATTGCAGGTAATGGGTAGAATGAGAGGCGACCTCCTGGTGGACGGTACCCGCTACCGGGGGAAGATTCTTGTGTGCAGAGACAACGAGGGGATGTACCTTATCAACGAGGTACCTCTTGAAGAATACGTAAAGAACGTGGTAAGCGCTGAAGTGGGACCGAACTGGGCATTTGAGGCCTTAAAGGCCCAGGCTGTAATTGCGAGGACCTACGCCCTGCGTCAGAAATCCGCAAACAGCAACCCCAACTACGACCTGACCTCGACCGTACTCGACCAGGTCTACAGGGGGGAAACCAAAGGGGGCACCAATGAGGCATTGATATCGAGAGCCGTGGAACAGACCAGGGGAGAAGTCCTCACATATGACGGAAAGCTTATCGAGGCCTTCTATCATTCAACATGCGGGGGGGAAACGGAAGACCCGAGGGAGGTCTTCGGAAAGAGCTATCCCTACCTCAAGCCGGTCAAGTCGAAGTGCGCACTTTCCCCATACTGTGTATGGGAGAGGGAAATACCGCTGGAAGAGATCGCGAAGGCATTGGGCGTCGCAGGAATCAAGAGAATAACCATAGAGTCTCATACGGTAACCGGCAGGGTACGGGCGCTGAAGGTGTTCCACGGTAAAGGTGTGCTGACGGTCAAGGCAACCGATCTCAGGAAGATGCTGGGATGGAAAAGGCTGCCGAGCACGAAGTTTACCTTTACCAGGAAGGGCCACGTCATCGTCTTTGAAGGAAAGGGATACGGCCACGGCGTCGGACTCTGCCAGTGGGGCGCCCTCCAGATGGCCCGGCAAGGCAAGAACTACAGGGAAATCCTCTCCTTTTACTATCCCGGGACGACCATTCAGTTCCATGAAGACAACTGACTACGATTTCCATCTGCCTGCAGACCTGATTGCCGCCAGGCCGCTCGAAAAAAGGGACAGTTCGCGGCTCCTGGTCCTGCATCGCAAGGGCGGAATGGAACACCGGACTTTCTCGGAACTTCCCTCATTACTGAATCCGGGTGACATGCTTGTAGTTAACAATTCGAAGGTCTTTCCCGCCCGTCTGGACGGCAGAAAGCCGACGGGCGGCCGGCTTGAAGTACTGCTCGTAAGCGAACGTTCGCCGGGCCTCTGGAACATCCTTTGCAGGGAAAGGTATACCGGTCCCCTGAAGATCTCTGAAAACCTGGAGGTCCATGTGAACGAGGGGAGGACGGCCCTCTTCAGTCATCATGCCGCCCTGAGGGAGATTATCAGGAGGGAGGGCCGGATGCCCCTTCCACCTTACATCAAACGTCAGCCCGATGAAGATGACAGGGAGCGGTATCAGACAGTATATGCCGAAGTTGAAGGCTCCATTGCGGCCCCGACGGCCGGGCTGCACTTCACCCGGTCTCTCATGGAGGCGCTCGAATCGGCGTCGGTGGCGATAAGGTCCGTTACCCTGCACGTGGGGACCGGTACTTTCCGGCCGGTCAGGACGGCGGAACTGAAGGACCATAAGATGGACCGGGAATTTTTCGAAATGACGCCGGAACTCATCCCGGATATAAAGAGGGTGAGAGAACGGGGCAACAGGGTCGTGGCCGTGGGTACGACGACTACGCGCGCCCTCGAAGGATATATGAGCGGACGGGCCGAAATTGTCTCTTCAAACGGCACCATCTCCGGCAGCACCGATATCTTTATCCACGAGGGATACCGGCCCGCTGTTGTCGACGCCCTGATTACGAACTTCCACCTCCCTCGGTCGACTCCCCTGATGCTCGCCGCCGTCTTCGCCGGCCGGGAAAAATTGCTCGCCGCTTACTCCACCGCGGTCTCCATGGGATATAGATTTTTCTCCTACGGGGATGCTATGCTTGTCTTATGAGTGGCGGTGATTACAGGAACCGGCCTTCACTTCATATACCAGGCAAGGAATTCCTCATCGTAATCGTAGTAATTTTTTCTTCCATCAGTTTTACCTTGGGATATTTCGTCGGTAAAAGCACCGGGAATGCCCGATCGGGACCTCCCGTCCCCATAGCCGAAGGGACGGCCCCTCAGAAAGCGTCAGGGTCGCACGACGTTCAGGCCCGGGCGAAAGCGCCGGGCGGCGCGGATTATCCCGCGCCTGCCGTGGAAACGGGAAGAGAAGGCAAGGTTGGAACGTCCCCCTCACACGCGGAAAAACCGGCTTCCGCTTCCCCGGCGGCTGAGTATCACGCCAGTGAGCATGCCGAAAAGGCCGCCCGGGCCGTCAAACGGTTCTATTCCAAAGGAAAGTTGCAAAAGGGTACAATATCTTATACGGTACAGATAGGTGCTTTGAGCAATGAGAAGGATGCGGAAAATCTGCGAGCAAGGTATGGCAAAAAAGGCTACAGGGCATATATCGTTGCGGCAAAGAACAAGAGGGGCGAAAACATTTACAAGGTCAGGATAGGCGAGTTCAGGAACAGAAGGAATGCGGAGCTGCTCTCGCTTAAACTAAGGAAGACCGAGGAGTTGAATACATTTGTTACATTCAAAGGCGAATAAGAAGAACGAAACTGACACTGTTGAAATAGAGTTTGACGAAAGTGAATATCCTTCCCTTTTCAGGAGCCTGGAGAAAAGCCTCATGTTCATAGAGGAAAACCTCGATGTGAAGGCCAGTTCAAGGGGAAACAAGATCTTTCTGAAGGGTGAAGGCGCAAATGTCAAGACCGCCGAGAAGCTCATCAGAGACCTGCGTTACATCAGTTCGGAAGTGTCCAACCTGAATCCGGAAGACATCCGATACGCGATCAAGTCTGTGGCCGAAGGAGGCCGGCTGTCCCTCAAAGAACTCTTTCTGAACAACATCCCGGTCTCATCCAAGCGGCGGTTCATTATTCCCAAGACAGAAACCCAGAAGAAATACATTGACGCTATAAGGGATTACGACATCGTCATCGGGATAGGCCCCGCCGGAACGGGCAAGACCTATCTTGCAATGGCCATGGCGATAAACTCTTTCCTGAGGAAACAGGTGAGCAGGATCGTCCTGGCGAGGCCAGCCATCGAGGCCGGCGAAAAACTCGGTTTCCTGCCGGGAGACATGTTCGAAAAAGTGAACCCTTACCTCAGGCCTCTGTATGACGCACTTTTCGATATGATGGACGCCGAAAGGGCCTCAAAACTTATGGAGCGGGGTGTCATCGAGATTGCTCCCCTTGCCTTCATGCGGGGCAGGACCCTCAATGATTCGTTCATTATTCTGGACGAGGCACAGAATACGACGGCCGAGCAGATGAAGATGTATCTCACGAGACTGGGGTTCCATTCCAAGACGGTCATTACGGGCGATATTACCCAGATAGATTTGCCGCCGGGAAAGACATCCGGTCTCATCGAGGTCACCAGGATACTCGCCGGGATCGAGGGTATCCGTTTCGTGCATTTCTCTGAAAAAGACGTGGTAAGACACAAACTTGTGCAGGAAATAGTGAAGGCATACGAGAAATATGAAAAACGGACTGCAGAAGGATAAAGTAAGAACCCCGGCCGTCAGACCCACCCTGCTGAAGATACTGCTCTTTGGCGCAATGTCCATGGTCGTATCGCTTTGCCTTACGGTAAATCCGACCCCGGGGAGTTTCATAGGCGGGGGCCTGATGGCCTTCGTTCTCCTCTTCATTTTTTACAGGGACATCATGAGGTACCGGCCGTCTTATGTCGCCAATTATAATATGCTGCTCCTCCTGGCTCTCATGATCGTCAGCACTCTCCTGATCGGGAGGTTTTCGGAATACCTCTTCCATAACCTCTCCATCGGCTTCATCTCCCCGGAGACCGTGAAATACGGCATCCCCGTAGCGGCCGGGGCGATGCTCGTGACCCTTCTTTTCGATTTTCACACGGCAATCATTTTCTCGTTCACGATAAGTCTTTTTACGGGATACTGGCTTAACGATTCCCTCTACCCCTTCTACGCCTTCGTAGGGAGTCTGACGGCAGCCTTCAGCGTAATAAGGTGCAAGAAGAGGTCCGCACTTCTGAGGGGCGGCCTCTATGTTACTATTGCCAACGTTTTGATAGTCCTCATACTCTACCTTTCCAGGGACGAGCTCTTCACCCACGTCGTGCCCTCGGCTGTCACATTTGCCATATTCTCCGGCATAGCCACTTCGGCCATCGTCTCGCTCCTTCTTCCCTTTCTCGAGTACGCCTTCAAGGTCACGACCGACATAAGCCTTCTGGAATTGCTCGACCTGAACCAGCCGCTCATGAAGAACCTCATGATCTCGGCCCCCGGGACCTACCATCACAGCGTAATCGTAGGCAATCTCGTCGAGGCTGCATCGGAGGACGTGGGAGTGAACCCTCTTCTGGCCAGAGTCAGCTCCTATTACCACGACATAGGGAAGGTGAAAATGCCCGATTACTTCATAGAAAACCAGGGCGTCTCGCAGAGCAAACACTTTAAGCTCACTCCCCATATGAGCAGCATGATAATCATCAACCACGTGAAGGAAGGGGTCGAGCTTGCAAAACAGTACAAACTTCCCCAGTCCATCATAGATATTATCAGGCAGCACCACGGCAATTCCCTCATAACGTACTTCTACGAGAAAGCAAAGGAGCAGGACGAGGGGAACACGCCCACCGAAGAGGACTACCGGTACCCCGGACCGAAACCCCAGACGCGGGTAGCGGCCCTTGTGATGATGGCCGATGCGGTGGAGGCCGCCTCAAAGGTCCTGACCGATCCGACGCCCGCCAGGATCTCGGCCCTCGTGGACAAGATCATAAACCGCATATTCCTGGAAGGACAGCTGGACGAATGCGAACTCACCCTGAAGGACATCTCCGAAATAAAGAAGAGGTTCACGTATATACTCACCGGAATTTTCCACAAGAGGATCGATTATCCGGGGTTCGACTTCTCCAATGAAAATATATTTAGAGAACAGACAAAGGTCGACAAGAATAAACCGGACGAGGGTAAAAAGGGAGTTGGGCAGGGCGCTGCAGCTGCTAGGTCTTCACACAGCTGAACTCAGCATTCTTTTTGTGAACAGCAGCAGGATGGCCCACCTCAATTCACGTTACCGGGGCATCGCCGGGCCGACCGATGTGCTGTCCTTCCAGATGACGGACTCCGGCATCGGCGACCCGTCGATTCTCGGCGACATCGTCATCTGCGTTCCGAAGGTATCGAGCCAGGCGAAGGAATATGGCGTTACCTTCTACGATGAATTACTGAGGCTCCTTCTGCACGGACTGCTCCACCTCATCGGCTATGACCACGAGACAAGCGCTTACCAGAGGAGGAGAATGGAAAAGAAAGAGAGGGAACTCATGCATGCCGTTAAGACAGTGGCTTAAGAGCGCCAACTTCGCCATAGAAGGCATCCTTCACGGCACCAAGACACAGAGGCACCTCAGATACCATTTTTGCTCCGCCGCCCTCGTACTCGTCGGAAGCTATGTTATCGGCGTTTCGCGCGTTGAATTCCTGATCATAGCCCTGGCCGTGATCCTGGTGCTTTCGACGGAGATGCTGAATTCCGCCGTCGAGGCCGTTGTGGATCTTCTGTCTCCGGAGTTCAGCGAGAAGGCACGCGTCGCCAAGGACATTGCAGCGGGCGCCGTGCTGATCGCCGCCGTCGGTGCGGCGGTGATCGGATATATAATCCTCTTTCCACACATGGAGGCATTTTTCCACGCCGGGTTCCGCATTGCGAAACACTCAAAAGGGGACACGTCTCTTATAGCCTTGATTCTCGTAATGATATCGGTCATCATCGCCAAGTCACATTTCGGCAAAGGCCACCCCCTGAGCGGCGGTTTCCCCAGCGGCCACGCAGCCCTGGCCTTCTCGATATGGATGTCGGTAACCTATGTCACTGAGGATTTTCGCATATCACTGCTCTGCTTCATACTTGCCGCTGCAATCGCCCAGAGCCGGGTTGCGGTGAAGGTTCATACCCCGTGGGAAGTCATAGCCGGGGCACTGATGGGTTCAGCACTGACCTTTCTGCTGTTCGCACTTTTTTCCTGAGGGAGAGAACACCCCTAGGGAAGACTTTCGGCACTATCCTGAAGACGGTGAAACTTCAACCCGGAGAACTGCAGATATCCCGTATCCACAAGTAGGCTACGGGGTGAGAACACGAGACGCAAAGACAATAGGGCTCATCCGCCGGCACATAGTTGACAGAAGCCCGGAGGCACTATGCGATTCAGAATGGTGTGGGATATACAATCGAAATCTATTGCCGGTAAAAGGCACTCTACGAGACACCTCTACGTGAGTATATAAAAGACACTCCGGACACGACGCTCCCTCCGCCGTTAAAAATCCTGGGCGAAACACTGTCCCGATAAGTAAGTACGATTAACAATCCAGCGACGGAATAATTAAACGGCTTCTGCCGGAGAAAACACCCTTGAGGCAGATTCCAAATTCTTGTTGACAGTGATAACGGTGCATTCTGCCCTGGACGCCACGGCGCGCGAAACTGACCCCGAAATCAAACGCGAAAGCATCGACCTGCGCTTGCGGCCCACCAGTATAAACGGGCAGCCTTTCTCCTTCGCAGCCTTGGCTATCGTTCTGGAGGGGCACCCGACAGCGACCTCGGTGTTGATCCTGAGATTAAAGGCATTTGCCCTTTCCTCAAGGGCCTTCAATTGCTTCTTGAAGTCTCTGGTGGCCTCATCGATCAGACTGCTCGTGTCGACGAGGTTCAAGCCCTGCGGGCGCTGGACAACGGACAGCACATTGATCTCCGGGGGAACGGGAAGCTTGTATGATGTGGCCATCTTAAGCGCCAGATCAAAGGCCTCATATGATTCCTCGGATGCGTCAAAACCAACGAGCATTTTTCCTGTCATTCTTAAAGCCCTCCTTTCGTTTGGACCGAGCCATTCGACCACACCCGAAACTGACATTTACCCAATTCGAGGCTAGCTCCGGCCCGGAGACTTCATCTCTCTATATATAGTATGAAAATGCGACTGACAGGAAGATTACAGACAGATTACAATATTGTAATGTAATGCGTCGCCGTACCCCGCATCCGAGGAAAGTACCCTTGTCTTACGGGTTTTTTAAAGCAGGTTATGTAAGAAGTGGCTAGGTTGATTTGAAAACAAGCGATATTTCGGTGCCGGAACCCGGCGTGCTCCGGACGGTCACATCGCTCCTGTGCAAATCCATGATGGATTTGACTATCGAAAGACCCAGTCCGGCGCCGCCGTGCGGACGCGACTCGTCAACGCGGTAAAAACGGTCAAAAATATGCGGCAGGTGTTCCGCGCTGATGCCCTTGCCCGTGTCCTTCACCGTAATCCTGAACAAGCCGTCCTCCCTGGCCGCCGAAACCTCCACCCTCCCCCCACGCGGGGTATTGCTCAGGGCGTTGGCGACCAGGTTGCTGACGGCCCTGCGAAACAACACCGGCTCCGCCTTCAGCATGCCCGCGCCCGAATGGCTCAGACGGACGCCCAGGTCTTCCGCAAGGGGCGCGTAAAATTCGCAGACCTTCGATATCTCGTCTGAGACCTCGAATTCCACGCGCGTAATGGTAAAGTACGGGTTTTCCGCGCGGGCCAGGAAAAGCAAATGGTCTATGAGGCTTGAAAGCCTTTGAAGTTCCTCAATATTCGATTCGAGCTCGCTCCGGTAAACCTCGGCTGTTCTTTCCTTGGACAGCGCAACCTCGGCTGATCCCAGCATGTTATTTATGGGTGTGCGCAACTCATGGGCAAGATTGGATGAAAATTGCGTAAGTCGGCGGAAGGAATCATCGAGCCTCTCAAGCATGGAATTAAGATCATTGGCCAGCAGTGTCAGCTCGCCGGGCCAGTTGAGCACATCGACCCTCTCGTTTGTGCGCGACACGCTGATCCGACTCACTGCAGCGTCCAGCCTGACAAGCGGGCGCAGGGCCTTGCGTGCAGCCAGGTGGCCCACCTTGGCCGCCAGTATTATGCCCACCGCCAGCATGACCATTATCGCCTGCAAGTAACGGACTATAAGGGCTTTGTCCTGCGTGTAATCAAGGGCGACCTCTATGAGCAGTCTTTTGCCGGGGCTGCCGGCGACATAAACAGCCTGCGACGCCTGGAGGAAAGACCTGCCCGCCTCCTCCGACCTTGTCACCAGCACGCCGCCGCGCTCGCCCCGGTCCTGAAAGGTCCTCTTGGCGGGCATCCCCGGTGATTGCGCAATTACCTCATTGGTATCGAGGTCCAAGACCCTGGCATAAAAGTGGTCGCCGATCTTCCTCACGCCACGGCCCAACTCTTCCCTGAGCGTGGCAGTGAAATGCGGTTTCGTAGCCTCCGCACGCAGGTAATGGATTTTTCCGAAGAGGTAGCGGGAGTGTACCTTGTGAAGACTGCTCACGAGTACAAAGTACAGCGCGATGCTGGATATGATGAGCATCAGGAGCGACGCGAGGGTGTATATGACGGTCAGCCTGCCGGTCATCGACCATTTCCGGCCACCCTTGGGACTGTAACTATCTTTCTTCAAGAACATACCCAACGCCGCGCACGGTATGGATCAGCTTCTTCTCGAAAGGGTCGTCGACCTTCGCCCTCAACCGGCGCACGGCCACGTCAACAACGTTCGTGTCGCAGTCGAAGTTCATGTCCCATACATGGTCGGCTATGACCGTCCGCGACAGGACGCTTCCAGCCCTCACCGCCAGGAAGCAAAGCAGGGAGAATTCCTTGGGCGAGAGATCAAGATTCACGTTGGCCCGGGACGCCTTGTGGCGGACCGGATCTATATTCAAATCCGATATATTAATGATATCCGGCCTCGAGGTGGCCGCGTGACGCAGGACGTTCCGCACGCGGGCCAGCAGTTCATAAAAAGAAAAGGGCTTGACAAGATAATCATCCGCCCCGAGTTCCAGCCCCTTCACTCTGTCGGAGACCGCATCTCGCGCCGTGAGCATGAGGACGGCCGAACGGACGTTTTTTTCGTGAAGGCTCCTCAGTATTTGCCATCCGTCAAGCCCGGGAAGCATCACGTCAAGTATGACGAGATCATATGAGCGGTCAATGGCAAGACTGAGCCCGTCGTGACCGTTTGTTGCAATGTCCGCGACGAAGCCGTTTTCCTCCAGGCCCTTCTTAAGGTAGGTCGCCGTCTTCACTTCATCATCTATGATCAGGATGTTAGGCATTTCTGCGGAAAGGACAATATCTTGTATCTACAAGCTTATTCTCTCAGCTTCTATATTTTAAAAAAGAATTACTTGAAAAGTCAGCACCATTTCTCACCACAGGAATTGTCCTATCTTGAACGTGGAACCTGTCTCAAAATTGAGTTCTGTTGAAAGTTCATCACACCATAGAAAACATATATAAAGAGGAGGAGATGAAAAGGGATGCGCCGCGGATAGTCGTCATTTTGGAGAAGCAGAGCGTAAATATCAATAGTCAAGCCTGACCCCTCCGCTTCTTTTCTTCTCCATGAATGCATCGTCACGTCGTTCATGCTTGCAAGAAACAAGACCTGATCCCATGCGTTCCCCGCTTGATTGTCAAAAGGCGGGCCGATAGACCCGCCATGTTTTCTGCTTTCTTCGAGTCTCCTATTCTTTTACTACGTTGACAGCCTTTGGTCCTTTTGGTCCCTGTTCGACATCGAAAGTCACCTGCTCACCTTCAGCAAGCGACTTGAAGCCGTTTCCCACGATAGAGGTATGATGGACAAAAACATCGCTTCCATCTTCGGCTGTAATAAATCCGAATCCCTTTGAGTCATTGAACCACTTTACTGTTCCCTTCATAGTGCTGTTGTTCTCCTTGCGATATGAAATAAACAAAAACGAGGACAAAATGTCCCGTGGTCACCGCTTAAAAAGCGACACCTTTTTAATAGCACTAATAAGCGAGAAAAGCAACATTATTATTTTATTATGCGGGAAAAGAAAATAGATGAGGCATGCTTTTTCCGGCATTCTCTCATTTTTGTAGCGCGGGTAGTAAGGCAGCAAAACACTTTTAAGTAGACGTAAAGTGCTCGTCATAGTATGATGTGATAAAGATGGATGTCTGTTTTAAGCTGAAAATGAATATCTTTAAAATTCCTTTCAAAAAGGAGGTTTTATGGGATCATTCAGAGATAAAACAGAACGTTTTCTTGTTATTGACCATAGTGAAAATTATGCTTTTATTGCCTGCCAGAGCGATGAGGAAGTCGGTTTTTTTGTTAAATCCAGGAAATTAGAACCGGATTATTTTTGGGTCCTGAATCTCGCAGACTGCACCATATTAGAAGAACGTCTACTTTTCGGACAAGACCATCAATTTGAACAATTCACACAGGGAAAATAGCTAATCTTCATAAGCCGGGATGGAATATAAGAATTGAACTCGTTGAGGTGGGACCGACTCGCCTCACAACCACCGTCCATATTCGAAACAAAAACGATAGAAACCCTCGTCGATGTGAGGTCCCCATTGTTTGTCATGTTGGATGACTTTTCATTGCGTCATCTCATCACGGAAGGTCACAGTGAAGGCGATTTGAAATACTCTGCGGCGTAAAGGCGGAAATAGTTAATCTAATAGGTGTCGGCAAGAAACAAGACCTGACCAACCACAGTCAGGAATTGTCCTATCTTAAACGTGGAACCCGTCGTCGGTCCGAGAAACCTGATAGAATTTTTTTATGAAAGGAGGTGATGAAGGGTGGCGACATCGACTGGAACTCAGTTGGCTCAGGGGGAACTATCCCCATTGGATGTGCCAGCGAGAAGCCGGGCGGGGTCAGACCTTGTTCCTTGCAGTTCTTCCGTCAGGGCCTGTTTTGATCGGAAATCTTCATTTCCGAAATAATCTTCTTCATGATTGATAATTATCAGTCAAAAGCAACGTCATCCAAAGAGCGCATTGCTTTAGGTTAAGGAAGGAAATCTGGGTGGCAGGTTACGTCCTTTTCTACTTGATCATGGAGGAGACGGCCTTGAACTCCGCCGTCCCCGCCCTTTCGAGCAGCTGAAACAGAACGGTCTCCGTGCACGAAATAACCGACCCGGCGTCCCTCATGAATTCAAGCCCTACCCTGAAATTTTCCTTCGCCCTTGAACAGACCGCGTCTTCAACAACATGCACGGAATAACCATCTCTCATGAGTCCCAGGGCGGTCTGAAGAACGCAGACATGGGTCTCCATTCCCGCAAGGATCACCTTCTTTCTGCCCGTTTCGGTCAGCCTCCGGCTGAAAGAAGTCTCCCTGCAGCAGTCAAAGGTAATCTTCTCCACGGGTTCGTAATGCGTTATCTTTTCCCTTAACACCCTCACCGTCGGACCGAGCCCATTCGGATATTGCTCGGTAAGTATAACAGGAAGTCCGAGCAGATCGGCGCCCTCAACGAGATGAATACAATTGGCAACAACCTTCTCCCTCTGCGTCATGGCAGCCGCCAGACGCTCCTGCACGTCCACGATCAGCAAGAGGGCATCTTTCCTGTCCAGAAAGTACTTATCCATCAGGCGTAAGGGGCCTCATAGGCCTGGAAGCTGTCTCAAAATCGCTTCTCGGTTCAAGGCTGTCATTCCCGCAAGCGAAGCGCCTGCCTGCCGGCAGGCAGGCGTCGGGAATCCTTCCACAAACAAAGAAAGATTCCGGACAAGCCGGAATGACACAAAAAGCGGATATCATAAGAGTTCAATTTTGAAGTAGATTCTACACCGGCAAAGCCGAAGCCAATATATTTTCACCGCAGAGACGCAAAGTTCGCAGAGATACTGTTAATTTTGTTTTCCGGTTAGAGGCCGGAAAACAAAAAAGCTCATGATGGCGGTTTATATATTTCTGCCCTCTCAGCAGAAATATATAAATAACACTCTCTGCGCCCTCTGCGTCTCTGCGGTAAACTATCGCCGTATTCAATTTCCTTGTACGACGTCCATCCCTATAATCTTTCCTTTACCAGACTGTTGACGACCGACGGATCGGCAAGCGTTGACGTATCACCAAGTTCTTCCACCTGGCCCCATGCAATTTTTCTGAGGATCCTCCTCATGATCTTTCCGCTTCTTGTCTTCGGCAGTCCGGGCGCGAACTGGAGCTTATCGGGTGTTGCGATCGGGCCTATAACGGTCCTTACATGCCCCACCAGTATCTTTTTCAGTTCATCCGACGGGGTGATCCCCTCTTTCAGGGTCACATAGACATAAATACCCTCACCTTTGACATCGTGAGGAAACCCGACCACTGCTGCTTCCGCCACGGCCTCATGACTTACAAGGGCAGACTCGACCTCGGCAGTTCCGAGCCTGTGTCCCGAGATATTGATGACATCATCTATCCTGCCCATCAACCAGTAGTCGCCGTCCTCATCGACCCTGGCCCCGTCACCGCTCAGATACTTGCCGGGAAATCTGGAGAAATACACCTCCTTGATGCGCCTGTTTTCCAGGTCGCCGAATGTCCCCCTGAGCATTCCGGGCCAGGGTTTTTCGATTACGAGGTATCCGCCTTCGTTTACCCCCGCGGGGGAACCGTCCTCTTTCAATACCCTTGGCACCACACCGGGAAACGGCCGGTTGGCGGAGCCCGGCTTCAGTGTCATCGCACCGGGAAGGGGAGTAATCAGTATGCCACCCGTCTCCGTCTGCCACCACGTGTCCACTATGGGGAGTCTGCCTCCTCCGACGTGCAGGTGATACCACATCCAGGCCTCCGGGTTTATCGGTTCGCCCACCGTACCCAGGACCCTCAGGGAAGACAGGTCATGCTTTTCGACCCAGCTTTCTCCCTCCCTCATCAATGCCCTTATCGCAGTAGGCGCCGTGTAAAAGATATTGACCCTGTGCTTGTCCACGATCTCCCAGAACCTGCCGGCGTCGGGATAAGTCGGGACGCCCTCGAACATAAGGCTCGTGGCCCCTTCGGCCAGAGGTCCGTACAATATATAACTGTGGCCGGTCACCCACCCAATATCGGCCGTGCAGAAATAGATATCTTCCTCGTGATAATCAAATATCCACTTGAATGTCAGGTCGGTATAGAGCAGATACCCTCCCGTGGTATGCAATACCCCTTTCGGCTTGCCGGTAGATCCCGATGTATAAAGGATGAAAAGAGGGTCCTCCGCGTCCATCTGCTCGGGCTCGCAGTAATTCGAAATATCCGGGGCTCCCATCTCTTCATGCCACCAGACGTCCCTGCCGGGCTCCATGTCCATGCCGCCGCCGTCGGTCCTGCTAACCACAATCATTCTTTCCACCGTGGGACACTCCTGGACCGCTACGTCCGCATTCGCCTTCAGCGCAACCTGTCTTCCACCCCTGACGCCCCTGTCGGCGGTTATCACCAATTTCGCCTTGCAGTCCTGGATCCTGTCTTTAAGTGCCTGGGCGCTGAACCCGCCGAAGACAACACTGTGTATCGCTCCGATCCTGGCGCACGCTAGCATGGCAACGGGGAGCTCCGGGATCATCGGAAGATAAATCGTCACCCGGTCGCCCTTTTTCACACCATGCTTCTTCAGGACGTTGGCAAACCTGTTCACCTCGTGATACAGCTGCTGGTAAGTAAACGTCTTATAGTGGCCGTCGTCGGCCTCCCATATGATCGCAGCCTTGTTCCGTCTCACCGTTGTGACGTGGCGGTCCAGGCAGTTGTATGACGCGTTGATTTTTCCGCCCTGAAACCACTTTATCTCCGGCTTTTCAAAGCTCCAGTCAAGGACTTTGTCCCACTTCTTATACCAGGTCAGCTGCCGCTCGGCCATCTCCGCCCAGAAGCCCTCGGGGTCCTCGACGGACCTTTTATAAATCCTTTCGTAATCCTCAAAACTCTTTATGTGGGCCTTGTCGCTTGATTCCCTGGACGGCGGGAATGTTCTCTTCTCCGCCAGCAAAACATCGATATTCTTTGTGTCGGCCATTTCATCCTCCTCTTTTTTATATGAAGTGAGTGAGACTCGGCATTTATCGGCACCATATTCACTTTCACCACCAGCGCAGCGTCTCTGTTCATTTTATACACATTGCAGCTTCACTGTCCAAAAATATTTATCAACGTGTCAGCGCAGAATATAATATCTCACCCACACATATGCCGTGGCAATCGCGACCGTCATGACCATGATCGGCAACCCGTACAGGACAAATTTCACGAACGATATCCTCCTGCCCGCCTTCTCGGACATTCCCACGACGATCACATTGGCCGAGGCGCCTATGGCGGACCCGTTGCCTCCCAGACAGGCACCCAGCGCAAGGGACCACCAAATAGGCATAAGGTCCGCGTGTTGCAGGAGGCTGAGCCCCGTCTCGTGGGGCCATATCCGATGGGCCATATCTATGATCAGCGGGTTCATTGTCGCAACATAGGGAATGTTGTCGACAATCGCGGAAGCGAAGGCTGAAAACCACATTACGACCATACTGGTCGCTAACATGCTGCCCCGTGTCAGTTCAATCACCTTTACGGACATCCACTCTATAAGCCCCACCTTTACCACGCCTCCCACGATAATGAAGAGTCCGATGAAGAAAAAAATCGTCGGCCATTCGACCTCGGCGAAGACCTTGTGCGGTTCCTTATTCCCCGACAGCAGAAGCAGCAGACTGGCACCGAAAAGCGCGACCGTAGCAGGCTGAAAGTGAAGTGTCCCGTGGAACACAAAACCCACCAGAACCACCGCCAGAACAAAGAGTGATTTCCACAGCATTACGGGGTCCTTGATCGCCTCCTTTTCATCCATGCCCATTATCCTTTCCTTCAGTTCGTCCCTCGACCGCAGCTTCCTGCCCCATATCAGCCTGATCACCAGCAGGTAGAAGACCATGATGACAACAACGATCGGCGCGAGATTATAGATGAAATCCATGAACGTCAGATGGGCCCTGGAAGCTATCATGATGTTCGGGGGATCACCGATCAGCGTTGCCGTCCCACCTATGTTGGACGCCAGGGCGCATGAAATCAGGTATGGGATCGGATCGACCTCCAGTGCGTCGGCTATCAGCAGGGTTACGGGCGATATCAGAAGGACCGTTGTCACATTGTCCAGAAAGGCGCTCAGAACGGCCGTTACGACCGCAAAGATTACCATGATCCTGAACGGCCTCCCCTTGCCCCATTTCGCACTCTTTATCGCGATGTATTCAAAGACGCCGGTAGGTCTCATGATGTTGATGATCACCATCATGGCAATAAGCAGGAAGATGACGTTCCAGTCCACCCCGAACTCTTCCAGCCGGAACGCCTCATGCTGTTCAAGGATCCTGAAGACCAGCATCAGCGACGCCCCCGCCAGGGCAACAATCGTCTTGTGTACCCTTTCAGAGACAATAGTCGCATATGAAAGGATGAAGACTGCGGTTGCGATCCAGAACGAGGTGTCCGTTGAAAGGCCGCTCGTCCCCTCAGCCCCCGGGATCATTCATGCCCGTCCGTCTGCCCCGTATGCATCGCCTTTGTGATAGTGAGGAATATGTCTCTTTCGTAGAGCATGCCCACAACCTTCCCGGCTGCGTCGACCACCGGCAGTCTCTTGAAATTCCCCTTGATCATGTGATCTACACATTCCATGAGCGGAGCGTCCTCTCCCACGCTGGTCACTTCAGGGTTCATTATTTCGCCGATCTTCTTGCCCGAGACCCTCCTGGCCATTTCCTCAAGCATACCGTCCCACGTGAAGTCCCCCAAATTCATGAGCGACATGTAAGAGGGAAGAACCGCCCTGAGTATGTCCCTCATGGTCAGCATGCCTACAGCCTTTCCCGACGCGTTCAACACCGGCAGCCCCTTGACACCTGTCCTTCTCTCTCCCCTTTTTGCCGATATTAGAAGCCTCACTGCCTCTTCTACGGTGCTGTCGGGACTCAGATAGTCCGACAGGGGCACCATCAGATCTTTTGCCTTCATAATCAATCCCTCCTCGTCCTTGGACAGATTTCCGCGATTATCGTGCAACAGGAAAACGGGAGAGCAAAGAAAAACATCACCCCGTCTAGCTCGCCGGGGACACCCGACTTCGCTCAATGATTATATCATAGCCGCCATTCTGATACTGAAACCTGAAACTACTCATAACCTTGAAGACTTGACGACACACTTGTAAACAAATCTGCAGAACAAGGCCTTGAGGACGGATTTACAACGTCGGGTTGACAAAACAGGAGTGACTCTCCAAAATTTTCGGACAGACCCGGCAACCATTGGAGAACGGCTCTGACCCACCGAAACTGAACCAAAGGTCCCATGTTTCAGTGCCGGGCCGGCGGTTCAGTCCCCGGACCCATCTCCTCCGTCTCTTCATGTCCGGCGAGCATCGGCTGTATGTTGCCTTACCCTCTCAGCAGATTATGTTCAACGTCGAAGATTATTCATGCTAACTTATTAGGAAGGGCATGTCATATGAAACACATAATTGTGGCTTGTGCGTTATCGATTTTGATGGTCTCCGGCACACTTGCAGGCGAATACCGGGACGTAACTCCGGGCTATAAAATGAATTTCCCCGGCGATTTTTACTACAGGAAGGACTTCAGGGTCCAGTGGTGGTATTTTACCGGACATCTCAGAGATGTTAAGGGACGGGAATACGGGTATGAGCTTACTTTCTTCGTCGTGGGTGTTCAGAAAAGAAAATATAGGTCCAGGTTCGGCGTGGATAATATCTATATTTCACATTTCGCAATTTCCGACGTGAACAGCGATAAATTCTATTTTACGGAAAAGGCCGACTCGGGCGCCTACGGTTTTGCAGGCGCGGACAATCACAACCTTAAGGTCTGGGTCGGAGATAACACACTTGAAGGCACTATGAAGAAGATGCATCTGACGGCACGCTCGAAACACGATTCGATAGACCTGTTTCTCATCCCCGGCAAACCTGTAGTCCTGAACGGAGAAAATGGATATTCGAGAAAATCCGAAGAGTCCCCTCTTATATCCTCATATTATTTTTCATATACGAGACTGGCCTCAAGGGGAACTCTCACAATCGGAGACAACACTTACCCCGTTGACGGGGAGAGCTGGTTCGACAGGGAAATGTCGTCGCGGGGACTTGCGAAGAACGAGACCGGCTGGGACTGGTTCTCCATCCAGCTCGATGACGGCCGGGAGATGATGCTTTATCTCCTTCGCCACAGGGACGGTTCCATTGACCCTTTCTCTGCAGGTACGCTCGTCTTCAGGGACGGCAGTTACAGGCATCTTTCCGTAAAGGAATTCAGGGTTACCGTTCTCGCCCATTACCGGTCCGCAAAAACAGGCATACGTTATCCTTCAAAGTGGCAAATAATAATACCCGCGGAAGACATGAAGCTTGTAGTCACCCCGCTCATGGAAAACCAGGAGCTGACCGGAACACCCGCGACAGGGCCCGCCTACTGGGAGGGTACCTGCAAGGTCGAAGGTACGGGAAAGGGACGGGCATATGTGGAATTAACGGGATATTGAACGAGGCATGGCCAGATAGGAATAGATCTACCCCGGCGGTGCATAATGGAGGAGGCGAACATACTGAAAAAGTCCATAAATTCGGCAATTATTAATCTTGATTCACGTAAACGCAATTTTAACCTCGAGTGGATTTTCGAAAAGCGGACGTCGCCAAGCCCAAGGGCAGTGCGGAGCCTCAGGTTATGGACCTTTTTCAGTACATTCACCTCTCTTTTTAAGATTGTACGTGAAACTGTAAGGTTTATTTGACAGCAGCTTGTTTCAAGGTAACGGAGAATGATAGAACTTAAAGGTGTGGAAAAATATTACGGCAGCACGCACGTCTTGAAGGGCGTGGACCTGCGTGTGGAAAAGGGAGAGTTCATGGCCGTTACCGGAAGCTCGGGATCGGGAAAATCGACGCTCCTGAATATTATCGGCGGCATGGACAGGCCGGACAGCGGATCAGTCTCCGTAGCCGGCGAGTCAATCTCCTCTTACTCTGACGAGCACTTAACGCGCTACAGAAGAGAGAAGATCGGCTTCATCTTTCAGTTCTTCAACCTCCTTCCCAATCTGACCGTATTCGAAAACATTGAGATGCCTCTGCTTCTGAAAGGCAGCGGTAATGACGAAAAGGTCAGGTCGTTCATCCGGCGTGTCGGGCTGGAGGGAAAGTCACAGAGATATCCCCACCAGCTTTCCGGCGGCGAACAGCAGAGGGTGGCCATCGCGCGTGCCCTGATTCACGACCCCGAGCTTGTTCTGGCCGACGAGCCCACGGGCAGCCTGGACAGCAGGACTGGGCGTATGATCATGGAACTCATAAGGGAACTGGCAAGGGAAACGAACAAGACCGTTATTCTCGTCACCCATGAACAGAACATATCAGCCTTCGCACGCGGGAGCGTATTGCTCAAAGACGGTGTCATAAACCCAGCGGTCGGACAGGCCGATTGATGAAATTCACTAAATCAATAAGACTCTTCGTCCTCAGGAATATCAGGTCCGAGAAGTTCCTGACTCTTCTCGCCGTTATCGGCGTTGCGCTCGGCGTCGGACTTTTCGTCGGCGTGAAGGCGGCATCCGACAGGGCGCTCTCTTCATTCGAGTCCGACATCAGAGGAATCACCCCCCACGCCAATTTCGAAATTATCGACGCGTCCGGTATAGATTTCAACGAAAAGATCTACAGAAAGATCCGTGAAATGGACAACAGCAGCTATCCCGTACTCCAGGTCGGCGCCTATCTGCCGGACCTTAAGCAGACCATCATCCTGAACGGCATAGACGTTATAAGATCGGCGGCGTACCTTGAGACCCCGGGGGCCGACGGTCTGAACATGGAGAGTATCTTCACGGACCCCGGCGGAATCCTCATATCCAGGGCATTTGCCGACAGGTTTTCTCTGAAGAAGGGTGACACGCTGAGGGCCCTTGTCTACGACGGAAGATACGCCCTTAAGGTGGCGGGCATTCTCAACATGAGGAATCTGCCGGCAGTCACGGTTTTCATGGACCTGGGGAACTTCCAGGAATATTTTCATAAGACGGGCCTTCTGTCGAGGATCGACATTTCAGCCGGCAGGCAGGAAGCCGGCAAGATAGAAAAGATATTGCCTCCCGGCCTCGCCGTCGAAAAGAAGACGACAATAATCGAAAACAGAAGTTCTCTCCTCAAGTCCTTCCGTTACAACCTGCAGTTCATCAGTCTCATCGCTGTCCTCGTGGGAATATTTCTTCTTTACAACACCGTATTCATCTCGGTGGTCAAGAGGAGAACGGAGATCGGGATCCTGAGAAGTCTGGGAATGGACAAGAGGACTGTAATCGGGATCTTCCTGTTCCAGGGGCTGATATTGGGCCTGGCAGGTTCGCTGCTCGGCATATTGCTGGGCCAGGTCGCGGCCTATTTCGCCGTGACGGCCGTCGCAAAGACCGTTTCGACCATGTACGGAGCCGTATCCGTATCCGATTATCTTCTTTCCGGAAAGGATGCCGTCAGCGCACTTTTTCTGGGCGTCGCCGTATCCCTCATCGCATCGGCTGTGCCGGCGTACGAGTCATCGCGGATCAGACCCGACGAAAGTGCGCGCGAAGGCTCCTTCGAATGGAAATACGGAAGATATATGAAGCATCTTTTTCTTGCCGGATTGTGCCTTGTCGCTCTCGGCGGAATCGTCTCCTTCATCGATTACCTGTATGTTCCATTCAACTTCCCCCTACTTGCCTATGCCGGCATTCTCCTCATCATTGCCGGCTTCGCTTCAACATCGCCGCTTTACCTTGCCCTCTCCATGAAATGCATAAGGAGGGTTTCCTCCGGGCTTTTCGGGGCGACGGGGAAACTGAGTGCCGGGGACATCAGCGGGAACATTTACAGGTTCTCCGTGGCTCTCATGAGTGTGGCCATCAGCGGCGCACTGATCATCGCATTCCTGTTGCTGATATTTTCCTTCCGGGCTTCCCTGAAGGAATGGATACAGAAGAACATCGCCGCCGACATTTACATAAAACCGGCCTCATGTATGTCCAACTTCTGTTATTACCCCCTTTCCGGCCCGCTCGTCAGAAAGGTCGAAGGCTATCCGGGGGTCGCCGCCGTCGATAGATTCCGGACATTGCGTATCAACTTCATGGGAAGGAAGATAGTGGCCGGGTTCGGCGATACCAAGGTACAGAGAAAATACGCGCACGCACGTGATTACGGGAAAGGACGCGAGGCCGGCATATCCTCTTACCTTGCCACGAAATATCATCTCAAGAAAGGTGATACGATAGAACTCGCTACGCCAAAAGGTGATATGGCCTTTACGGTGAGAGCCGTCTTCAGCAGTTACTCGACGACGTCCGGGTTCATCTATCTCGACAGGAAATATCTCAGGAAATACTGGGGATTGGACGACGCAACGCAGCTCGGACTGTATATAAAGAAGGGGGCCGACGTGAAAAATATCGTGCGCGGTCTGAGGGAGGAACTGCTTCCCCGCTATTCCGTGGAGATCATGGACAACAGGGAATTGAGAGACAGCGTACTGGCTATCTTCAACAAGACCTTTGCCATCACTTACGCCATTGAGCTGATCTCGATCATCGTCTCGATGATAGGCGTAATCACCACGCTTCTCACACTCGTACTGGAAAAGAAAAGGGAGATCAGCATAATCAGGTATCTGGGTGGCAGCTGGAAACAGATAAGGCACGTCCTCGTCCTCTCCGCCGGCACTATAGGGTTGACCGGCATACTGCTCGGCATGATAATGGGACCGCTTATGAGCATAATTCTTATCGAGGTAGTCAATAAGATATCGTTCGGCTGGGAGATACGCCTGCGTGTGCCCCTCTTCTACCTTTCGGCGGTTATCGTCCTCCTGTTCCTCACAACTCTCTCGGCCGGGTTGATCCCGGCCGCGGTGGCAAAGAAAACAGACCCCAGAAGGTTCATCAGCTTCGAATGACTGCTGCAGTGCGTCCTAAATCCCTTTACATAGAAACTCTTTAATAATCCCTTCGTCGTAATTCCCGGGGCGGCAATCCATTGCCTTCAAGAAAGCCCGCTTTGGTCTGCGTTCGTCTGAGGCTGACTGCTGTCTTTGGGTTAATATATTGAGCGTATCCGGCCGGTCCTCTTGTCCACTATAACCTTGTCGACCACTTTGCCCTTGCTGTCAAGGACATCCGCCTCGAAATAGTATTGCCTCTCCCTTATCCGGCCTATGGACACGTCCTTCTTCGAAAAATAATCATTGAGCAGCTTTTTCGCATCCGCCTTTGTGTTTACCCGCTGCTTTTCTCCGTAAGTCCCGCCCTGTGAGCCGCCATAAGGACTTTCTTCGCCGGCATAAGCGTACGACACCCCTAACAACGCGGCGTCCCGCCAGAAGAGCCCCTGCGAAATACCATCACAGGCCACCCCGCTGAGCAGACTGAAAAGCAAAAGACCCGCAACTGCCCCCAGACATGACAAGAATATCCCTTTCATCTATGCCCACCTCGCTGTTTACTGACATTTTTTCTTCACCTCAAAGAACATTATAGAAGTTAGGGCGACTACGGTCAATTGTGTGTCGATCTGCCGACAATAAACCCAGCTTTGCAAAACGGCCCGGAAGGGACACCGAAAAGGTCTTGTAATGACGACATGATCTTATTTATCTCCCACATAAATGAGGACCCAACGTTCGGTGACTGCCGGAAAATGGCTCTTCCATGAAGGAGTCCCGAACCGGAAGAAAGATTATATGAGCCAGCACGTCATAAAAAAAGGCGGCCCGAAGGCCGCCTTTACGACAAGGACCAATTGCTATTTCTTGTGACACTTCGTGCAGTTGGCCTTAACGCTGAACGCCTTTGTCCCGTTGTGGCAATGACCGCACTCCTTGCCTTCACGCATGGCTGCCATGGTCAGCTTCGTTTTCTTCATCGGAAAGATCTTCGTGTGGCAGTCAGTGCACTTGAAACCCTTGTCATGATGCACCTGTCCGCTGAAGGTAACATTTCCCATCATGGGATTTTCAAATACAACGGTCTTTCCCGGCGGGACCGCGAATGCCGTTCCGGCAAAGGCCGCCGATACCAGCAAAACCACTGTAATTGCGAGTATCCTCATCCTTTTTTCCCCTTTCTCCTGATTGAATTCTGTAAAACCTGCCGATTTCAAACTATCACCTCCTTTCTTTATGCGCTGCTGCGTTCTTCTTCAATCGATCTTAATTGTCTCCATCTTATCAAAGGATTGTGAACTGATATCGAGAGGATTGTGAATAATTGTGAAGAAGCTATTGCGGCAGAATCACGGTGAAGGCAGATCCCTTCCCGTACTCGCTTGCGGCCGTCACCCTCCCGCCATGGGCCTCCACGAGTTCCCTGACAATGGTAAGGCCCAGGCCAAGCCCGCCCTCCGACCCCCGGTAAAATCTCTCAAATATGTAGGGGAGGTCTTCAGGTCTGATGCCGGTACCGTCATCCAGGAATTCCATAACTGTCTCAGAGTCGTTCTTCCATGCCTTAACCCGCACATTCCCTCCCGCCTTCGCTGCCCTGAGGGCATTGCTCAGGAGGTTGATCACGACCTGACTCAGCTTGTCCGGGTCGGCACTGACAACCAGACCCACGCCGCACTCCAGCTTGACAACGACTCCCTTGTCCCGAAATACCTTTGTGAATCTTTCCACAATATTCCTGAGAAAGGCACAAAGCTCGAATTCGTGCCTCCGGAGAGTCAGAGTGCTTGCCTCGGCCTGGGAAAGTTCTTCAATCGCATCGAGGACATTTCTGAGTCTCCCGATCTCGGCATATAAAGACTGCAGATGCTCCTTATCCGCCGGAATGAAACCGTCTATCATGCCTTCCAGTTCGCCACGTATGGCACTAATGGGCGTCCTGAGCTCATGTGCCACGTTGGACGTCAGTTTTTTTCGAAGAGATTCCTGTATCTGGAGAGATTGCGCCATGCGGTTGAAAGCACCGGCGAGCCTGCCTATCTCGTCATGCCCCGCGGTTCCCACCCTCCTTCCAAGGTCCCCGTCGCCGATCGCCACGGCTGCCTCCGTAATCCCTTCGATGGGGTTGGTCAATCTTCTTGAAAATACGATACTCAGAAGGATGGCTATCCCGCCCAGGGCGACAAGCGATATCAGAAGCAGCCTGTTCGAACGTTCTATGAACAAGGATTCCTTCTTCGGTCTCAGGAACTTCACCTTCAGCTGACCTATTTCCTTGCCGCCCAGAAAGAGGATATAGGGCACATACTTCCCGCTTCCCCTGCCCGTTCTCGATTCCGAAATAGCCATGACCCTTTTTTTCACCAGCGGAGAGAGGGTCTCGATCGCACTTTTCGTATCAATAATAAGCATCCCGTTTGTATCGTACAGTTTTACGTCGAAGCCCATCATCAATGCCCAGACGGCGTCCTCTACAATGCTCTGCCTCTCCCACCCGGAAAATTTCTCATATGTGCTTTCCAGCGACGCAGTGACCCAGTAGACCCTGTCCTCCATCTCCCCCTCGAGATATTCCCTGAAATCCCTCACCATGAGTTCGCGCAGCAGAAATGCAGCAGAAAGTGCTATAAGGGAGACGGCAAAAAGGAGGAGGAGAAACCTGACCCACAGGCTCTTAAACATCCCTTTTCCCCGAAAATCTGTATCCTACGCCGTAAATGGTGAGGATAAGCGAGGGGTTTCTCGCGTCGTCCTCAAGCTTTCTTCTGATATTCTTTATGTGGGCGTCGATGCTCCTCTCGTAGCCTTCAAACTGGTAACCCAGGGCTTTCTCAACAAGTTCCTCTCTTGTAAAGACCTTGCCGGGATAAGAGGCGAGAGTAAATAGCACCTTAAACTCCGTCGGCGTAAGGTCCAGCAGCAGGCCTTCCTTTTTCACCGTATAACTGTGGCCGTCGATAATAAGGAGTCCCTTCTCAAAACTCATCGGCTCCGCAGAACCGAGATCGCCCTTCTGCGACCTCTTCAGAACAGCCCTCACCCTGTAAACCAGCTCCCGCGGGCTGAAGGGCTTGACGACATAATCGTCGGCGCCAAGCGCAAACCCGGCAACCCTCTCCTCTTCCGACGACTTCGATGTGAGCATAATGACGGGAAAATCCCCGATTTCCTTCAGTTCCTGACATACCTCCTCCCCGGAGGTATCGGGCAACATCAAGTCCAGTATCACGGCCAACGGCCTCTCCTTCAGGGCCGACTCTATAGCGGCCTTCCCTCTTACGACATGAACAACCCTGTAGCCCGCGCCCTCAAGATATACCTTCACCACCCTGGCAATCTTTACGTCGTCTTCGATCAAAAGAATCGGATGCAACACATTGGCTCCATTATGGCGATATTCACATCATTATACCGGATCAAAACGCTGAAAGATTTCGTACCGGACCGTCGATCAGAATTATGGTAGCTACTGAGGACAGCTCACCGCAAGTGTTACTTTTGTGCTTTTTGTGGCATAGCCTTTGTTTGGGCCCCTCACCTGACGATGATCCCCGCGTATCCCACTACGCTGTCATAGTCGCCGCTCACTTCTCCGGATGTGGCATATTTCACGAGGCGGGCCGATCCTGCGCCGAGGAGTTTTGCGGCATGGAGCATCACTGTCACGGGGAGATATCCGCACATCGATATTCTCTCCTTCAGAACCGTCTCGTATAGTCCCCCGGGGTCCATCTCGAGTATCCTCTCGATGGCAAGCCTGTCCTTCACCCGCGCCACCTTGTCACGCTGATAATGACTCATGTCGGAGCTGGCCAGAATCACCACGGGGTAATCGACAGCCTTGACCGCCCCGGCGATCCTTTCCCCGAGGTCGAGACATTCACTCACCGTCAATGAAAGGAGCGCAATAGGCACTATTCTGATTTCCGGCGATAAACGCACAATGAATGGCAACTGCACCTCCAGGGAGTGTTCGAAAAAGTGGGCCTGCGGATCACGCGATACAGTCGGGTTGTCCAGCGCTATCTTGCTTGCAAGCCTCCTGTCGATACCGACGGTTCCCGTTGGGATCTCCCACTCACCTTCGTCCATGAGGGCAACCCTGGCACCGAGACCGGTATGATTCGGGCCCAGCATAATGAACGTCCTTGGAGGCCTTATCGCCGAGTATACGGCGCCCGCCACCCCTCCGGAATACATGAGCCCTGCATGCGGAACAACAATGCCGACCGCTTCTTCCTTCTGGACCCCGATGTCGGTGTACTCCTCCACCTGCTGGAGCAGCCTGGACGCACTCCCCTGATAAAATTGGCCGGCAACCGCCGCTCTTCTCTTCATTTTTCCCTCCCGCAATTCGTAACCAGGGAGCTCACTAAGCTTCAACGAAAAAACTCCAAAGACCGAAACCCCAAACCTACACGGCCGGAACCGGAACGAAATTTACCACGGAGCTCCGTGGTAAATCTTTCTCATCTTCTGTACGGGTTCTCTAAAAAGTGTCTTCGACATCGCTGTATTCCCTGTCGGAATAGTCGGTAAACCTCGTACAGTCCGAAAGGAAAGTGAGCGTCACGGTGCCCGTCGGTCCGTTTCGCTGTTTGGAAACGATTATCTCCGCCTTGTTCTTGTTATCCATGCTCTCCTTGTTGTATACCTCATCGCGATAGAGAAATATTATTACGTCGGCATCCTGTTCTATGGCACCCGATTCCCTGAGGTCCGCCAGGGTCGGCTTCTTCGTTCCCGTCCGCGTCTCTACCCCCCTGTTGAGCTGACTGAGGGCAATGACCGGGACGCGCAGTTCCTTGGCCAGTGACTTCAGAGACCGCGATATCTCGGAAATCTCCTGTTCCCGCCTCTCGGCGTTGCCCCGCCCCCTCATCAACTGGAGATAATCGACTATGATAAGGCTCAATCCGTGTTCGGCCTTGAGTCGCCTGGCCTTCGCCCTCATCTCCAGTATGTTGATTCCCGATGAATCGTCAATGAATATCGGCGACTCCGCCAGTTTTCCGGCGGCATTGGTAAGATTATGCCAGTCCCCTTTTTTGATAAAACCCTTTCTCACACTGTTAGAATCGACCATGGCCTCGGAGCAGAGCATTCTGAACGCCAGCTGTTCCTTCGACATTTCAAGGCTGAATACGGCAACGGGTTCCTTCAAATCGACTCCCACATGCTGGGCAATGTTGAGACTGAAAGCCGTCTTTCCCATGGACGGCCGGCCTCCGACTACTATCAGATCGCTCTTCTGAAAGCCGGTGGTAAGGTCATCGAGCTCTTTGAAACCCGAAGGCACGCCCGTCACCGTCTCCTTCCTGTCGTACAACTGTTCGATCATCTGAAAGCTGTCCTTGATGACATCCTTCAGGGTGGCAAAAGAGACCTTGATCCTCCTGTCGGACAAGTCAAAAATACTCTTCTCCGCGTAATCGATGAGCTCTTCCGCGTCCAGCTCGCCGTCGTAAACATTTCGGGCGATATCGGTCACGGACCGGAGCAGCCCGCGTATCATCGCTTTCTCCCTGACAATCCTGGAATGATAGCGAATATTGGCCGATGTGGGTATCATTGAAACGAGTGAAGCAAGATATTGGGAACCTCCGACCGAGTCGAGATCGTCCTTCTTCTTCATATGATCGGCCAGGGTTATGATATCGATAGGCTCACCCTTGTCGAAGAGCTCCACCATGCCGAGAAAGATTCTCCTGTGAGAATCCTTGTAAAAGTCCTCCTGACTCAACAGCTCGAGCGTGGTCGTCAAGGCGTTGTTGTCTATCAGAATTGCCCCCAGGACGGACTGTTCCGCTTCGATGTTCTGGGGCGGTAGTTTTTCGAGAGTCGACTCGATCTCTTTCATACTGCTCCGCTTATACTATTCGGAAGCCTCAGATATGACGTTGACCTTAACATGCGCTGAAATGTCCGCAAGCACCTTGATCTCCACCGAATGCTCCCCGAGCCGCTTTATCGGCTCTTCAATGGATATCTTCTTCCTGTCAATGTCATATCCATCGGCCTTTAATGCCTCGGCGATGTCCATGCTGGTAACGGAACCGAATAATTTGTCTTCGTCTCCGGCCTTTGCCCTGATCGTAAGAACGAGCGAGGAAAGCTTTTCCGCCAGTGACCTGGATGCATCCTTCACCTTGGCAGCCTTCTCCTGAATTATCCTCTTATGATGCTCGAATTCCTTTATATTCTTCGTGTTTGCTTCCACGGCCAGGCTTTTCGGGATCAAATAATTTCTCGCATATCCGTCGGCAACATTCACTATATCGCCTATATTGCCCACGTGCTTCACGTCTTCTTTAAGGAATACTTTCATGTCTATCTCCTTGGGAATCTGTTTTCGTTAAGTATAGCACAACGAAGAAAGCGCGGAAAACATCTGAAGACCGGAACGGAAAACTGCACCGTCCAAAAACACCCGGGCCAAAAAACGTTGACAAAAAAAGGGCTTCGCAGGTATATTGTTGTTCAGTTTATTTATTAATTAATTTTTATTATGAGCAAACACCTTTTATTGTTATCCGGTCATCTTGACCGCCAGGACTTATGATGATATATTTTGAGCTGATGCTTCTCTTCGATTCATTGTGCAGGCTCCTCGCGCCTCGGTCCCCACAGTTTTTTGAGGTTGTCGCTTGTCCAAACGAGCCTGCTTCCTTGCAGGAAGTGGAAATCTCATTAAAGGGGGTGATACCTAGACTGCTTATGTCCGGTGCATGATAACAAATACGCTAAGAGGAGGATTGAATGAAAAGGCTACTGATATCACTACTGGTTTTGTCCGTTGTACTTTCCTTTGCAGCAATATCGTCCGCCACAAACGGTGACGACCTCATAAGCATAGGCCCGATTTCGAGGTCAATGGGTGGCGTCGGGATAGCAGCACCGCAGGACGCGATAAGCGCGGTCTTCGCAAACCCCGCCGCAATGTGCTTCGGGCCCTACTGCCCGGGATCGGAAGTAAACTTTGCCGGTACGATGTTTATGCCGAAAGTCAAAACCAAACTGGACGTGGCCGGCACGGTCACGGAGGCCGACAGTCACCAGAAAGTTTACGGCATACCGGCCTTCGGTGTCTCTGTTCCCATAACGAACAAATTCCCGCTTCTGAGGTTCGGCATCGCGGCATACGGCGTATCGGGCCTGGGCGTAGATTACAGGAACACGGCGGTTGACAATCCCAACTACTATAATTTTGGTCCCATGGGCCAGTTTCCTTTGGTGTCGGGAGAATATACTCAGCTCCAGATAATGAAATTCGCGCCTTCGCTGGCGTATCAGCCCAACGAGAACCTTTCTCTCGGAATGGCTGTTCATATCGATTATGCCAATCTGGACCTCAGGAGCGGCTCTTCCTTCGATTACGGCCTCGGCGTCGAGCTCGGCGCACTATACAAACTCAGCGACGCAGTCTCCCTCGGTGCCACCTACATCACGCCCCAGCGTGTGAAGCACAGCGATGTGGCTGATTTTAACGGAGACGGCACTGCGGACTCTCTCACTCTGGAATCCCCGCAGCAGATCGGCGTGGGTGTCGCCTTTACACCAATACCGAATACATTGCTGCTGGAAGTCGACGGCAAGTGGCTGAACTGGTCCAATGCGACAGGATATAAGGCTTTTGACTGGAGGGACCAGTGGGTAGTGGCGGTTGGAGCCCAGTTCAATCCGACAAAGAAACTCGCCCTGAGAGTCGGTTACAACTACGGCAAAAACCCCGTCAAGGAACATGATAACTTTGTCGGCGCCACCCCAGCCGGCCCGGCCATGACCACTGTGCAGGGAAAGATGATGCCGACTTACTATTATGAGACCTTCAGGATCGTCGGCTTCCCGGCGATAGTCCAGAATCATCTCACGTTCGGCGTCGGCTACGATGTCTCTAACAGCTTCGCTCTCCACGCCGGTTATATGCATGCCTTCCAGGAGACCATGAAGGAAAGCGGCACCAACCTGGCCGGACAGCCCGTATCAATCGAATCTACGCTCAGTGAAGACAGCGTCGAATTCGGACTTACCTGGAGGTTCTAGGACATTACACAAGGGGAGGGTCCTCCCTCCCCTTCTCTTCCTCCAGGCTCCGTACTGCCGAAACGTTCACTTTGTAACCGTCAACGACGTCAATCATATGTCATTCCCGCAAGCGAAGCGCCTGCCTGCCGGCAGGCAGGCGCCGGGAATCCTTCT
>JARRRD010000002.1:0-33443 GCA_037381085.1 Candidatus Sulfobium sp. | reverse complement strand
GGACGCTGATGCCTTTTTTGCGTCCTGCGAGCAGGCGGTGCACCCGGAGCTCAGGGGGAAGCCTGTGATTACGGGGAAGGAGAGGGGGATTGTCGCTGCAGCGAGTTACGAGGCGAAGGCGAGGGGGATAGACAGGGGGATGAGCCTTCTGGAGATAAAGAGGGCCTGCCCTGACGTGATCATCGTCCCTTCGGATTACGAGACTTACAGCCTCTTCTCGGTCCGGATGTTCGGGATACTCAGGCGGTTCTCGCCTGACGTTGAGGAGTACTCCATAGACGAGGCATTTGTGGACCTGACAGGCCTGAGGAGGAGTTTCCACGGACCCTACGGTATGATTGCCCGAAAAATGCAGGAGGCGATCGAGACTGAACTGGGGATCACGGTATCGATCGGGGTGAGCCTGTCGAAGGTCCTCGCGAAGATAGGCTCGAAGCATAACAAGCCTCACGGCATTACCATCATACCCGGGAGGGACATACACATGTACCTGGAGGAACTGCCTCTTGGAAAGGTGTGGGGGATAGGGCCGAACACGGCGGCCTTCCTCAGAAAGTTCGGTATTGCCACGGCCCTACAGTTTGCGAGAAAAGACGAGGCGTTTATAGAAAAACACCTCTCCAAACCATACAGGGAAGTCTGCCCAGCTTTCGAAAAACCTTGAGAACGCCTGCATCAAGGCGAGGCGCCACAAACTTGCTGCCACCCGCCTCCTTGTCTTTCTCAGGACACGGGAATTCAGGGACACCGGCGTAGAGATGAGGTTAAGCGCCCCCACCGCCTATCCTGCCGACCTCTTCGGATCTCTGCGCGAGGGCTTCGATCACCTTTATCGTCCCGGGAACTTTTACCGCCAGACCGGGGTTGTCCTTGCCGGCCTGGTGCCTGACACAAAAGTCCAGTATACGCTCTTCGACGACACGGCGAGGATAGAGAAACTG
The DNA here is from genome assembly GCA_037381085.1 of Candidatus Sulfobium sp. Taxonomy (GTDB): domain Bacteria; phylum Nitrospirota; class Thermodesulfovibrionia; order Thermodesulfovibrionales; family UBA6898; genus JARRRD01. Next base: position 32,502 of record JARRRD010000002.1, on the reverse strand, counting down.
AACAAGGTCTACCACGCCGTCGATACCATATCCGAACGGTACGGTAAATACGCCGTACACCATGCCTCAAGCCTGCCGACGAAGCTGCAGGCCCTTCACGAAGGTGAAAGGGGGGACGTCCCGGCTAGGACGATGGACCTTGTCAAGGGCGAAAACAAGAGGCAGAGGCTGAAGCTGCCGATGATGCAGATAAAGGTGTGAAGGGGCTATATGGGTCAAATCCCGAGATATCCATCGGGGGCAAGGCTTGTTGCCAGCATTACCATATTGATCTCGCGATGCTCCGTCCAGCTTCCGGCTTTTCTGTTCACAGGATCGAGCCAGAAAGTCCGAATATCTTCTCCCAGAGGTACGTAACGTATGATATCTTCAATCCTCGAATGCAGCCGGGGCTCGCTGTTGCGCAGTTCCGGGTCATGCCTCATCAGTCCTTCCAGCCTTTCAACGGCGCTTAATCCGATGGACAATCCCAGTTCCCGAAACGCGAGACGGTGATCGGCGGGCAACCTCAAAGGGTCTGTCATCGCGTAGGATTCCAGACCCGGCAGGGACGCATCCAGTATGGTCGCCGGGAGGTCGGCCTGTTCAAAGTCTGCTGTTACGATCATTTGTGCGGCTTTGAAGGCGTCACACAGAAGATCGCCAATGCCGAGAGGGTCGTCTGTGGACCAGTCCTTTCCTTCGCATATAAGGGCCATGTCGGCAATCTCGGTAGCCAGGTCCGGCATCTCCGATGATTCGGGGGCTGCGGCAGCCTGAATCTGGCAGTAAGTAATCAATCCGTCCAGAGGGTCGAGATGTCCCATGGACGGCACAAGGGGCCGCGAGAGGTCTATGCTCATTTTCCAGTACATCCGCTTCCGGTGACCGGGCGAAGGAAGATATGTGAACCTGGCGTGAGCAGTTTTCGCAAGCTCTGCCGCCCACTTGTTGTATGTCCGATCTCCGGTGGCCGCGCTCACGCGATTGAGGGCAATCATCCACTTTGTCAGGTAGTGATAGTACTGCCCGTCCCGGTCCCATTCCAATGCCTCGTCGAACGGGTCTGCAAATTTGCGCTCGTTCATCTCCTTGCCTATTCTCAACCCCCCTATAGTTGGGTGCCTCTTGCCGCTTTCCTCGTCCAGTCCGCTGATCCAGCCCTTTCTCCTGTCGTTTTCCCGGTGGCGGCCGAGTGTATCATGGACCTGATCGACAAGGCTCAATGCGAGGTCACTGTATCTTTCATTCTTCGTTTCGCGGAAAAGTTCAAGAAAGTTGCAGACGGCGAAGGCGTCGGTCCACAGGTATCGCCGCGGGACTCTCGCGGCCGGCGAAAGTCCCGTAAGACGGGCGAACTCCATCATGATTTTACCGGCTGCCGATATATCTTTTTTCATCTCATCCCGTCTCGCTCCCTCAATAATATATTAGCCAATCACAGTCCCTCCCGGAACCTTTGGCAGTCGAGAGAAGAATCTCGGTTATAATATCCTGATTGATATAAGGGGATGAGCAGCGAAGGCGGAGCAGACTGCTGATGATATCCGGAAGGATCCGGGACGAGCTTGAAATGGAGCGGCTATGAAAAAGAAGAGTAAATCGGACAAACCATCTCCCCTGGCAAGGGCGGGTTTTGTCATCGCCCTGGCCGCTGTCATTGCGGCTCTGATGGGAGCGCTCGGTACTCATTACGGGTCGTGGAATTTTAAGACGGGCATTTCTGTTTTCCGGTGGGCGGCCTACGGGGCGATCGCAGGGGCAGCCCTGTCGTTGCTGGGGCTGATGGCATCCGTCCGCATCGTGATCCAGCGCGGTTTTCTCACGGCTTTTGTCGGTCTTCTCATCAGCGGAGCCATCGCGGGGACGGCAATGTATTGGAAGCATGTGGCCGACAGTGTACCGCCAATTCACGACATAACCACTGACACGCAGGACCCGCCGAGGTTCGTCGAAATCCTCCGGCTTCTCAAGAGTGCCGACAATTCTCCTGTTTACGGAGGTCAGAAGGTGGCTTTCCTGCAACACAAGGCGTACCCGCACATCGTCCCTCTCATCCTGCGGATTTCTCCCGGTCAGGCGTTCGAAAGGGCTCTTGCAACGGCAAGGAGTATGGGATGGCAGATCATCGACGACAATAAAGGCGCGGGTCGTATCGAGGCGGTAGCGACGACCTTCTGGTTCGGGTTCATGGACGATATTGTGATCAGGATCAGACCGAAGAATTCAGGAAGCCGCATCGACGTCCGGTCCGAATCCCGCGTCGGGGTGAGCGACCTCGGGAAGAACGCCGGTAGGATCAGGGAGTTCCTGGCAGCGATGAAGAGGTGAAAGTTGATAATATGTATTATGCGGACGGCTGTCGCCTTCCCGCTACTTTATCTCTATGTCCTCAATAGTGACTGTCCCGCTGCTGATCGTGAGTGTCCCGGAGATTGTTGAAAAGCCGGCTTGAGATCCGAACGACTGGTCGAAACCACCTGTGAGCATTATGGAAACGCCGGATTTGAGGTCAGGCGTTTCGGCGAAAGTCCCCGCCTGGAGTTCAACAATGTCCCCGGTCAACGCCGCATCGAAAGCGGTCTGAATAGTAGGATAAGTTCCGACGGGCGTACTGCCCTGGACCCTTAAAACCTGAAGGAGATCAAATGAAGCCTTGACGGTCGCATCTGCATACAGTGTTATGTCGCATGTATCCCCGGTGCTGACCGTGCAGCCCGACCAGCTTACTGAAGACCCTACCACAGCCGACGTCGCCGTTAATGTAACGGACGAGCCGGCGGCAACTTCTTCAGAGCAGCTGCCCGACGCGCTGCCGTCGGAGGCGATGCTGCAACTGATAGTGCCGGAGTCGGTTATCGCCCCGCTTGAGGTGCCGGCCGAGCCGGAGACGGTTAGCGTAGCCGGAGTCGAGTTCGGCGTTACACTGTTGGAAGGGTCTGAAGGAGGGCCGGTTCCAGCCGCATTGGTAGCGGTTACGGTGAATGTGTAAGCAGTCCCGTTCAGGAGTCCCGTTATATTTATGGGGCTTGCCGGCCCCGTGGCTGTTACGCCATAAGGATTTGATGTCACCGTGTAATATGTAATTCCTGTTCCGCCGTATGAAGGCGGTGTAAAGCTCACCCATGCCTGGGCATCGCCGGCCGTTGCCGTTACCCCTGTAGGCGGCCCGGGCACGATTGAGGCCAGGCAGGACGGGAAAGCGAAAGAGACGATGCGCGTATGCCAGTTGCCGATGTTGCCGTTGGTCTGGCTGTCATAATACTCGTTCGTGTACCAGAACGTGCAGTCGTCCAGGGGGTCGACGCTCATCGAAGAGTAATCGCCCCAACGGTGGCAGGGAACGCCTCCGCATAAATTGTCTTGTGAGCCAGAGCCCGCAATCACCTGTGTTTCGGTTTGCGAAAGGTTGTTGGGGGGATCGCCCTTCAGCCTGCCCGACCAGGCGATGCCGGGGAAATCGGCAGCGCTGGAAGTGCTGTAGCCGAGGGCCACATTACCCTGAGTGTCAGCGGCGATACTGCCCATCCAGCGATAAAGCGTCGTATCAGGCACATATATCTGCTGCTGTACGGGATCTGCCGCAACAGTGCCCCCTGTCACGTCGATCTGGGCCCATTGTGGCATGACCGTCGATGCGGAGGACGTCTGGACGGAGTGGACCACCCAGAGCGATTCTGTGTCGCCCACCCTGCGGTATTGGACCTTCTGCATCAGGCGGTCCCCGAGGCTGTCGAGCTTGGTCGTCGTACCGGATTGCGGGACAATATTTGAGTCCGGTCGGTAATATGACGTCTGGCTCACAATTGTCGGATCGCCCAGCGTGCCCCCGGCACCGCAGTTTGCTCCGGCCGTGAATTTCCTTACCTCGAACGTATAACCGGTTATCGATTCTGAGACAAAGTAGTTCGGTGTCCCTGTGGGTGGCAGAGATGCCTGCGAGGAGCCCAGAAGATTGCCGGGGATCATGGTGAAGATAACGTTTTGGGGATAAGGCAGGTATCCCAGCGACCAATTCAGGTCCGAACCGCTGTACATATCGCTCTTGCTGAAGGACGCAATGACAGTTCCGGCGAAGCTGTCGCCGGGCTCCGTGAACCCGTTGGCCGCCATATAGAGGCAGTCCGTCCATATGCCGAACTTTGGATAGTCGTTTATTGTACCGGCGGGAGGCAGGCCGGTCCCGCCCGGGTCCATGCGCAGGGCATAGAGCCACCAGCCTCCCGTGACAGGGTTCCCGGTCTTTGATACGGCGATACACTCGTAAAACGGGGATGTCGGCTTGCCGGAACCATTGAAGCCGAAGGCAAAGTTGGTTAAGATCCAGCGGTTCTCCAGCTGATCGTAGAGCACGACGGGGTCGCCGTTGCTGTTTGTGTCGCAGACAGTCCGGGTTGGTCCACTTGAAAAGAGCGAATTCTCAGTGAACGACGCCTGCAGTGTCCCCGTGGTCTTATCATAAATGCTGTAGGCATCATTGACGGCCTGAATGTAATAGTCGAGGCCGACATCCCCGTTTGTGTCCGGCGGCCAGCCCGCGCCGCACTGTCCGCCGTCACATGAGTCGCTGAAACTCAGACCGGCAAAGTTTTGAGTCGGGGCCGGCATGGGGGCAAGCGGGACATTGGCTGACAGGAATTCCGGTTGTAGTGCGATGACGGGAGATTTTGTCTCTTTAGGCGGTGCCAGGAGGGGAAGGTACGGTCGCCGTGAAGGGACAACCGCCAGAGGGAAACGCGAAAGGCTGCGAATGTCGCCATTGAACTCGTGGGGTCGGACCTTTTCCGTGGCGTGAGTTATACCTACGCCCGGAGACAAACTGTTCGTTGCATTGAGGGCGCTTGCTGATTGAATTGGTGCTGCTGAGGCAGAGCAAGCAGGAACGAAGTAAAACATTCCAGCGAGGATGAAAGCCATTGTCAACATGCTGTAAAAGTGCTTCACGGATTACCCCTTGGTCGATGGATTAAGAAATACTGTCACTTGTCCTCCCCCCGGATTCTGAAGAACTGTCCGCTAAAGAACCCACATCAAAATTCTAACCTGATTCTACCTGAAAGTCACTGCTTTTTCCGTCGATCCCCATTTCCGCGCGGCCGAATGCGCTTTAACTGACCGGAGGAAATATGTTATTAATATTGGCCCGATGCGGCTTCCGCACAAAACAAAAACATAAGGGGAAGAGTTCAGGATGCAGGAAAAAGAAAGGTTTCAGAGATGGCGTCTGAAAGAAGAAGATCTCAAGGATCTTAACCCGGCAAAGGCGAAGGACCTCATCATACACTGCTTTTACGAGGCCCAGAAGGAGACCTTTGCCAGGTCCAAGCAGACACTCGGTTTGCGGACCGATGAAGCACAGGTATTTGCGAGCGTATTGTCGGCGATCAAACTTGCCTTTAAGGAAACAGGGGAGGACTTCAATAACCCCACAAAGAAGAATCTGACCAAGGTGGTAGAAGTGCTTGGCAGAAAAGCAACGTCCTGGGGCACTCCCCGGGACATCATCGAGTATCACCGCGGCCAGATCATGAGGGTAATAGGCGAGCTGAAGTAGATTTTTCAAAACGCATCGGCTATGTCGGAAGAAGAGTTACGTGCCGTGGATGCCCTTCTTCCCGGAAGTCGCTGATCCGGAAATTTCGCTGTAACTTTTGCTGCGCGGGCACTTGACAATACTACTCCGCCTCTGATATTTTAAGAGGTTTTGTGAAATTTCCTCGACCTGGGTGTTCAGCCCACAGGTGAGTATTTTTCAATAAGAGACAGACTGCAGGGAACTTGCGTGCCTGTTGGAACGTGATCGGGAAATTTCGTGCTGTTGACTTCTGAACTGAAAACTGAAAGGAGGTAGTGCCATGGCTGAGAAAGCTAAATCGAAGACCGATGTTTCTGCACGGGCGGCCCTGAAGAGCGGCGCGCAGATCTGCAAATGCTGCGGTAAGAAGGTCGATGTCGTCATGTCGGTTTCCCCTACGGGTAAGAGAAGAATGAGACGCCTGTGCTGCGAAGCAGAATAGTCTCTCTTTCGCCGGCAGAGCGACTATCGTTTCACGATTGTATCGGGAAACGGACCTTCATCTTGCGGTCTCAATACTGCAATGAAGGTCCGGTCCCCGATACTTACTGTCCGCGGGGGTTCCTGCTTCCGACGGAAAAGGGAAAAGCCAAAGGAAGCCGCGTCACCTCTCAGTCCCGGGCGCTCGCAAGATAGATGTTCTGCTGCGAATGCCGCACCAGCGAGATCTTCTTCATTGCTTTCAGGACCCTCGTCGCATACCAGGGGTCGCCTCCCTCATACCGGATAAGCGCCTTTCTGAGATTGCCCGTTCTTGAGAGGTATCTCTCCAGAACGTAGGTGCCGGCAGCTATGTTGTTCTCAATCTTGTAAAGATCCTCTTTTTTTCTGACAATCCCCCGGGTCTGCAGTTCGTCAAGCCAGATGCCGGGCATGATGCCCATAAGGCCCATTGCTCCCTTGTTGCTTACGGCGCGCGGGTTGTAATTGGATTCTACAAGGCAGACGGCGAGGACGAGGTCGGCGTGAACGTTACCGGTCGCAGTGCCGTAAATATCGGAAAGGACGTCTTCGGACATGGCCGAGTTTTCCGCCATCCAGTGCAGCACGGCCTGCCTGCCGGCTTCCTCCGCATCCGCGTCTTTCCGGCTGCCGGCCGCGGTATCATCCATGCCCGGTGGAGGGATGGACGCCGTTGACTTATAGACCAGTGCAAAACATATTATTGCAATCAGACACGGAAAGAGTGCCCTGGTGAGTAACACCCGCCCATGGCGGGCTGCACTGGCGCTTATTCTGTCTTTCATTCTGGTACCTCCGGAAGACCTGCACAAGGGACACCAATTTTTCGAATGATGAAATCGCGCGATTGAGACTACCAGGGAATACTTGACACGCAGGAATGGGTCTATGGCAGATCTGGATAAATTTTATCTTGTCTTATATTCTGCCCGATTATCGGTTACCTTGTCAAACAAAAAACCGAAGAAAACTCATCCGGTTTTATGCCGGTGCAATTTAGTATGCTTTCGATGTAGAATTAATCAGGAGTAAGATAAGTTTGAAGGAGAAGAGTGATGGGATATATCTTTATCGGCCCGGGAGGCCCCTTCATATGAACAACGACCGGCGGAAAGGGTCTGCTCCCGGCAAGAAACAGCGCCGCCGGCAGAGTCCGGGACCGGCAGCCGCCGGACGCGACAATGGAGAGAGTTGCAGGTGCAAGGAAATTTCGAAGAAATCTGTTCCCGATCTCCTTAAAGTCGTTATCGACGATCTGTCTTTCTGGAAAAAGGGTAAATAGACCCTGTGCTGTTGGACAAAGCGGAAAACCGTGGTTCCTGGTGAGATGCCGCCGGGCCGATTCCTTTAGCGCAGGGGCGGGTTGTTTTCCGCCCCTGAGTGGCTGCTATTAAATAAAGTCCTTATTTCCCGAGCGCCTGTTCGAGGTCCATGGCGTGCTCCTGTTCCATGGCAAGGATGTTCCTCAGTTGCTGTGCAAGATGATAGAGGTTAAGCTCCTCCGCCTGCTTTACTCTTGCAATGTATCTGGCGATGGCGTCATTCTCGCCTTCAAGGTCCTGCCTGAGCATTTTTACGCTGTCCCTGGCGGTCTTTGCCGGAGGCATGGTGACCGTCGGGACTCCGCCGAGATAATCGATCTGCGCGGCAAGGATCGTCGCGTGCTGCAGTTCCTCCTGGGCATGGATGATCAGCTCCTTCTGTATGCTCTGATACATGGCGCCTTTCAGTGTCCCCTGATGCTGGGTATATTGAACTATAGCGGTGTACTCAAGCCCCAGGTCCTTGTTCAGCAATTCGATCAACTGCTTTTTCGAAACCTTTGCCATTATCTCCTCCTTAAGAAAGTTGTCTTGCGGCAAGATGCGCCCATGAATCCGGGCCACTTCAATATATTAGGAGAAACCGGGCCCGAGTGCAAGCGCCAGGCCCGCGTAAGTGACTGTTTTAAGCTGCTTCGGGTAAAATAATCGTCATGCTGCAAGTTGTCTTGTACCGGCCTCAGATTCCTCCCAATGCGGGCAATATAGCCCGGCAGTGCGTGGGCATGGCCGCCGGTCTTCATATAGTGAAGCCGGTGGGGTTCGATCTTAGCAGACAGGCTGCGGTCAAAAAGAACACGAAAGTTTTACACCACATGCTGGGCTGTTTCAAGGAGCAACTGCATCATGACAAGAAGAAGGAAATGATCGAGGTAATAGAGGAGTATCATCGTGGACTCGTTCCGCTCGTCGTGCCGATCGTGCTTGTGAGGCACTATGTGCGAAAATATGATGAGCCATATCTGGAGCGACACTATTTTTGAATCCGCATCATGTGGAACTGATGTTAAGGAACCATGTCTGATCCCTATGAATAGGCAGATTGCTCCAAGCCGGAATCCATGGACGTCTCTTAGTTTTGCCCGCTGCAGCAGGCCACCATATTGACATGTCTCGAAAGCCTGCTAAGATTTAATCATAAGAATGCTTAGAGAAATATCTCATGGAAGGGGGTGAAACTATGCCGGATTATGGAGACTATGTGTTTATTTACGACAAAGAGGGGAATGAATATGCATGCCCTATGAAAGCTATCAAAGGGCAAGTCAAGAAGGTAGACAAGCTGACCGAAGAAGAAAAGAAAAAATGTTTAAATATGGGAGAAGTCTCTGACGTATTCAGCACCGGTGGTTAAGGCATCACCAACGCAAAAAGGTTTGTGACGAATGGTTGCAAACCTTTTTGCGGTAAATAATAAGAGTGAGCATGTATGACACCTTCCGTTAAGCTGTATACTCTGAGCACTTGCATCCACTGCAAGGCTGCAAAGAAGTTTCTTGAAGATTGCGGGGTGAAATACGAGTTCCGGGATGTCGATCTCTGTTCCGGAGAAGAACAAGCTGCGCTGCTTGAAGAGGTGAGAAAATTCAATCCTGTCTGTACCTTTCCCACGATTATTATCGGCAATAAAATCATTATTGGGTTCAGGGAACAGGTGGTCAGGGAGGCGCTTGGGTTGTGATTAGTGCTGATCATCTATATGAGATGTTGAAAAAAGCCCAGGAGGTGAAGGGTTACTATTTCAATAAAGACAAAGACGTAGTCTTTGATCTCCTTGGCGGCCTCATCAGGAACAATGAGCGCTACGGCTACATGTCGTGCCCTTGCAGACTGGCCTCAGGCGATTATGAGAAAGACAGGGATATTATCTGTCCTTGTGTCTACCGGACAGATGACGTGAAGGAATTCGGGAGTTGCTACTGCGGCCTCTATGTCTCAGAGGACTGGAATGCAGGCAGGGTATTGAATGCCTATATTCCTGAAAGAAGACCTTTGTATCATCAGAGCCCGTCCATAAACTCATAAGGTGCAAGGTTTTAGTAATAAGAGTTTGACACTCCATCCTTTCGCGGATAACAGTTTTCTATGAATCTGATATCTTCGGAGAGGAAAAAGGAGATAATAATGGCAAAGAAAAAAGCCGCTTGAGTACTTCCGGAACAAAGATGGATGACCGAGTGTGATGTCATCAGGTATAACCTTAAAATACCGGAGGACTTGAAAGAACAGATAAAAAAAGAGGCGTTGGAGAAGGAGATGGATACCAGCACTTACATTTGCGGGCTCCTCACCGGCGACATCAGAAGGAAGAGATTACGGAAACAACCCTGAAGAACTGTGGCATTCATAATGAGCTCAAGTCAAGAATTGTGTTTACAGCCTGTATGCGTAAGTTATTGTAAAAGTTAAGCTCAATTCCCCGGCGGATTTCCAACCTTTGCTTTTTTGATTCCATAGCTGAAATAAATCACCAGACCGACGATCAGCCAGGTAAAGAGCCTTATCCACGTGTCCCTGGGAAGGCCTGACATGAGATAAAGACAAGTGACAATCCCCAGAACAGGAGTGGCAGCCCCTCCAGGCGCCACGAATGCCCTCTTTACGTTCGGGTTCGTATAGCGAAGGACCAGGACCCCGGCGCAGACGATGACGAAGGCGAGGAGAGTACCGATGCTTACAAGTTCACCGACTATACCGATGGGAAGGAGGGCAGACAACAGCGCCGTGACGACGCCCGTCACCATTGTGATGATGTAAGGCGTCCTGTATCTCGAGTGTATTCTGGACACAAAGGGAGGGAGAAGGCCGTCCCTGCCCATGGAAAAAAATATCCTTGTCTGGCCCAGCAGGAGCACCAGTATCACCGATGTGAGGCCGGCGATGGCTCCTATCTTGAGGACAGGGGAAAAGACGTGCAGGTTCATTGCATCCAGCGCCACGGCGAGAGGCGCAGGACCGTCGAGTTTGGTATAAGGGACGACCCCCGTCAGTACGAGCGACACCGCAACATAGAGTATCGTGCATATTATGAGACTTCCCAGAATGCCTATCGGCATATCTTTCTGGGGGTTTTTGGCCTCTTGGGCAAGGGTCGAGACGGCGTCAAATCCTATATAGGCGAAGAATATGATTCCCGCCCCTCTGAGGACTCCGCTCATCCCGAATACCCCGAACTGTCCCTTATTCGGCGGGATAAAGGGATGCCACAGGTCAGGCTTGATAAAGAAGATGCCGGCTAATACAAAGGCGAGAATGATAAGCACCTTAATGAAGACGATTACCGCATTCAGGGCTGCCGATTCTTTTATGCCAAGCACCAGTATTGCGGTAATAAAGACTACCACGATCACCGCCGGCAGATTGAAAAGGGCCCCGGTTGTGACCCAGTGGTGAAGCTGGATGTCATAGGTAACGGGAGGCGAAACAAGGGATGCTGGCAGGGATATGCCCAAATCCTTAAGAAAACTAACAAAGTACCCCGACCATCCAATCGCCACGGTGGTGGCCCCTATCGTGTATTCAAGTATAAGGTCCCATCCTATTATCCAGGCTACGAACTGGCCGAGCGTTGCATATGCGTAAGTATAGGCGCTTCCTGAGACCGGGATCATCGAGGCAAACTCCGCATAACAGAGACCGGCAAAGGCGCAGGCGACGGCCGCCATCGTGAAGGAGAGAACGATTGCGGGACCTGCCATCTCTGCCGCAGCGTGGCCTGTCAGTACGAATATGCCGGCGCCGACGATGACTCCTATGCCCAGGAGAACGAGCGTTACCGGGCCGAGAGAACGCTTGAGCCCGCGCTTCTCATCGAAGGCTTCAACGGTCAATTCGGCAAGCGTCTTTCTGAGAAAGAGTCTCTTCATTTTCTTGTCATCCCGGTTCCAAAGTCTCAGTCGGACAGCCTTCTCCCTTTTGCAACTTCATTCAAAAATGACGTATTCCCTGATCTTTTCGGCCCTCTTTCCCTTAATTCCCAGGTCATTGATCCCGGTGAGCCTTCTGTCACGGCGGGTCCTGAGTATTTTCCCGGCTGTCTCAGGACCTATTCCGGGCACTCTTAGCAGCATTTCCCTGTTGGACCTGTTGATCCTCACCGGGTAATATTCGGGATGGCTGTCAGCCCATAACTCCTTGGGGTCTTTATCAAGTCGCAGATTGCCGTCTTCACCGAGGAGAATGTCCTCCCGGTTGAACCGGTATTTTCGTAATAGGAAATCGACTTGGTAGAGACGGTGTTCACGAACAAAGACATCACCGGGATTTGTAAGAAACGTTTTTTCACCGGGGATGCCGGGATCTCCAAGGCCTTTCTGATACGCCGAGAAGTAGACCCTCTTGAAATTAAACTTGCTGTAAAGATCGGACATCGACCCTACGATCTCTGAGTCCGTCTCATCGGACGCGCCCACAATAAACTGCGTGGTGCACTTGATCTTCGAAAACTTCATCCCCCTCGAAGTAAGTCGTCCCATGAGATTCAGGGGGCGGAGGATGTCCCTCTCGTAATCCTTCCTGTGCGATAGCCGTTCGAAATGCTTTTTCCCGGGGGTCTCAATATTGAGTGAGACTGCGGTGGCAAGGGAGAGAGAATCCTCTATTGCCGCGTCGGAAGCCCCCGGGATGATCTTGAGGTGGATATAACCCCTGAATCCATGTTTGTACCTGAGAAGCCTTGCAACGGTGTTGATCTTCTCCATTGTGTAATCGGCATTATTGATGACGGCGGAGCTCAGGAAGAGACCGAAGACCTTGCGCCTCCTCATATATTCCATGAAGATTGAAGCGACCTGCTCCGGCTGCAGGGTGCATCGCGGTACTTCGGTGTCCGAACGGAGAGGGCAATACTTGCAGTCATTTGAGCAGGCATTCGAAAGTAGCGTCTTGAAGAGCACGGAATAACCGCCCTGCGGCAGGGCGACAGGATAGATCCATCTGCCCTCCGAGCCCCTCTTGCGGTGGTCGTCCCTGGCTGTGCCGCAGGCGCAGGCAAGGTCGTACCTGGAATCTTCGGAGAGAACCCCCAATTTTTCTATCGTGTCCATGAGCTACGAAATTATAGCACAGCCGCCGAGCCTGGTTAACCGGAGTCATCTCTTCCTCAAAGATTCCTGAAACTGCTTCTTTATCTCAAGGTGGTGAAGTGGAATGTTGGGGACGGCCTCATTGCCGGGCAGGGCGAGGACATGGATAAAACGCAGGCCGCCATGACTTGCTTTTATGGCGCCGACGATCTCTTCTTCCGTCGAGACCTTGACAGTGTTCTTTATTCCGAAACCCCGTGCCACGAGTTCCAGGTCTACGCAGGAGCCCGTAAGCGTAGGCTGACTGCCGGTGGAACCGTACGCGCTGTTGTCCACGGCCAGTATTGTCAAGGCGGGCGGGACCGAGTGCGCGGCAGTAGCCAGCGTCCCGGGATTCATCAGGAGGCTGCCGTCCCCGTCGATGACGATCACCTCCCTGTCCGTCGAAAGACTCAATCCCAGGCCGATGGGTGTGACCATGCCCATGCTCCCGAGCATGTAAAAATTGGAAGGCTGGTGCTTGAGGGAGAAAAGCTCCTTCGACGGAAAGCCGAGGTTGCAGGCGACGACCCTGGAGTCGATATAAGGGGCGATCGTCTTTATAATTTCGTAGCGGGTAAGGCGAGGGAACAATTCGCCTTTGGGCCGCGCTGTCATGGCTGTCGATATAGGGCACTGCTCCGACAAAAGGGCCCCCGGGGCGCAGGATTCCTCCCACAGGGCCGGGCTCAGCAGAAAGACGTGTATCTCGTCCTTCCCGTAAACTTCTTCCAGTCTGGCCTTTACCAGTCCCAGGTCGTCTTTGGAATCTATAGCTGTGTGTCGTAAGGCCGCGCCACCGAGTATGCCGGGGAGCCTCTCGCCCATGGGCACCTGGGCCTCGATCTTTTCCTTGTAAATGCCCCGCCTGCTGACGAAGACCGCCAGGGGCAGTTCATAAAAGACCGTAAGTGAGAGTAGGGCGTTGATCATATTGCCGACTCCCGAACTTTGCACGAACATTGCCGGTCTCTTTCCGGCCAGCGCGGCACCCGCGCATATCCCAACCCCCTCTTCTTCCCTTGTCAGCGGAACGTGGAAGAACTCCTGGCCGACCATTGTCAGGAGACCCTTGATTTTTTCGCAGGGCAGGGAGGCCGTAAAATCGACGCCAGTCTTCTTAAGAATATCTATCAGTTCTTCTTCAGGGTACTGCATAGCAGTTCCTCTATCTCTTCCGCAGAAATATTTTTCGATATGAATTGCGGTTCTACCTGGAACGTCCTGTGGTCCTTCTCCAGGCGTTTTTCTCCTCCTCCGGTTATATTAAGCAGTATCGTATCTTTGCGTCCCACGTACCCCGCCTGAAGGGAATTTCTCAATGCGGCCAGAGCTACGCCCGCAGCCGGCACGATGTCTACGCCCTCACTATCCTCAAAAAGGTCCATTGCGTTGTAGACTTCCTCGTTCTCAATACCATACATCTTTCCGCCGGTAGCTTTCAATGCATCATAAATGCCGCCCTTCACCGAGTAGGCCGGATAGCGTGTGGAAAGTACCCTCGTCGTGATCATGGATATGAGTTCGGGGTCGAGGTCTTCAGGAAGAAGATCCCGGCTTTTTCTCTGCCAGGCCTTTGTCATGGGTGCAAAAGGCAGGTTCTGGGCAAGGTGGAGACTGGGGGGCTGAGTACCGAACCTCCCATCCTTCAGGAACCTCTCGGCCATCTCCCACACCCCTATCGCGCCTGTTCCGCTACCCACCGCCTGAAAATAGTGCCGGGGAAGACTTCCCATCTCAGAAACGGCGGCCATAAGCACGACCCCCAGACCGTCTCTCTTGGCTATGTTCTTGACGCCGCCCTCGAAGGGAAATCCGGCCGCAACCGCTATCTTCCTTGCTGCGTCGATGGAGTCGGCATAATCGCCGTCGAATACGGCCAGCGTCGGCACTTTTGATGAGCTCTCCAGGTACCACATCTCCGAGAGACAGGCCGTCGGCACTACTATTATGACGGGGAACCCCGCTGTAACTGAGAGGTGGGCGAAGGCCCTCGCCGTATTTCCGGCGGAGGCCACGATCAGGCCGTCCACATCGTTTTCGACGGCGTTCTGGAGGACCACGGCAGCATCGAATTCTTTGAAAGTGCAGGTCTGCAGCAGCGCTCCCCTTTCCGGCCAGTAACCGTTGAAGGCTATGTAGAGGTTGTCGAGGCCGAGCCGACCGGCTAGGACGGCCGACTTGTAGACGACCGGTCCCGGCTGGTCAAACGACGGAGTACGGACCGGAAGCCAGTTAAAGCCCCAGATGCCCTTTCCTTTCTCGTATCTGAACATCCTTTCCCTGTAATCCGTTACAAGCAGCGCATCGACGCAGTGTTCGCAGAAGGTGCAATATACTTCCTTCAGCTCTGTGCCGCAGTTCCTGCAGCGGATAGTGAAATGGCTCATATCATCCTCTCCTTATGACCTCCGCGAAAAGTTCCATGATGTCGGTGATAGTTATCTGTTTTTCATAACCCTCCATGGCCTCATTTACCTTGGCATAACAAGCGGGACAACTCAGGATGAGGCGGTCCGCCTTCTTGGCGACAGCTTCGTCTATCGTGAGCCTGGCCATAGCGACCGCATTTTCGTGGAATATCTTGCGGGCCGCCCCTCCGGCCCCGCAGCATCTCGATCGCAGCCCGTGCCGGTCGAATTCAAGGACCTGCACCCCCGGGATGCTTCTGAGGACAGCTCTGGGTTCCTCGATGATGCCGACCCCTCTGCTCAGATAGCAGGGGTCATGATAGATGACCCTCTCATTCAGTCCACTGCTGAAAGTGAGTTTCTTGGCCCTGACCGCGTCGGCAACGAATTGTGTGATGTGCCTTATCTTGAAGGGAAGATCGCGCCCATAGAAAACCGGCCAGTCCCTGGACATCATATTTACGCAGCAGGGACAGGAGCAGAGAAGTGTCTTGACCCCCTTTGCCCTGTAAGCAGCGACCAGTCTCTTCGTGAGGTCTTCGAGGAGGTCATGCTGTCCCGTGATAAAGAGAGGGAAACCGCAGCATACCTCTTCTTCCGCGGGAAGCATGGTGAAGGGCTCGCCTGTTGCGCCTATGACGGACACGTCCCCTCTTACCATGGGGATGGCTTCATATGAGCCGGTACATCCGGCGTAATATCCTATTTCCGCTTTTTCGGCTACCTTGACGTCTTCCGGAAACCAGGGGCTGAACCTTTCAGAAGCGGGCTTGCCATAGGGATTTCCGGTATTCAAAACATGCTCCGGCATTTCGGCCTGGGAACCAAGGGGACCGAGACCGCGCCTGACCATCTCTCTCCGGAGTGACGGCCAGAGCCTCTGTGTAAAAATGCCGACCGAACAGTTCTGACCGCACGCGCCGCAGGTCGTGCATTCATAGACCGCCTTGCTGAAATCCTCGATCAGCCTGGGGTCGATGCCGGGACCGAACAGTCTCGCCCTGAGGCCCCGCGTAGCCTTGATGAACTCCCTGAAAATGCGGATCTTTTCGGGAGGTGAAATCGAGGGGTTCCCGGTTACGTCCTGTACCGGACAATGTTTGAGGCATTGGCCGCACTGCGTGCAGGCGTCAAGCTCCATGAGCTGTAAGGGCGTCAGTGTTTTTGTGAAGGAACCCCGGTCATTCCGGGAAAGCCGGTCTTCCTTAACAGCTTTTCTCTCGCTCCTACCTTTCATGCAGCATCCTTTTCAGCCCCGCCTCACGCTTCCTTGCCTCATGCATGATAACGGGAGCGATGAAGAGGTGGAAAGGCAGGAAAAGCAGGAGGAGAAGCACGAGGAGAAAATGGACGACGAACAGCGGACTTTGCGGAACGGGCCGGGGGGAGAATGTAAAAACGCCAAGCGTGAACTCCTTTACCCCCACCAGGTCGGACCTGAATATGTGAAGCAGGAGACCTGTGATGCCGATGAGAAATACCAGCCCGAGGATGAAGTAATTAGAGCGGGAAACGTATCTCTCCCTGACTGTCGTCCTGATGAGAGCTATGAAAATCACGGAGAGAGGGAGTATATAACCCGCAAACAGCCCGAGCGGCTGAAGGCCGGCTATACATTCAGGGACAGGGTTCATAATGTACCTCATGTGTCTCACCAGAACAAGCAGGAATGAGACGTGAAAGGTCCATGCACAGATCCACAGCAAACCGTTCTCATAAAGAAGCCTCCTGAATAAGAGCACGTCCGCCGCCGTTTCCGTCCATATTCGTAATGAGTCGCGGTGAGGGCGGCCGGTACCGCGTCCCAATTCCACGGCAGCCCTGTACCAGACGAGGGCGTGAAAGATGACCCGCCAGCAAAAAGCGGCGTACACGCAGTACGCGATGATCGGCAATAATATTCTCATCCACCATCACTTCACTTTATCATGCCTTGCCGGGATAACCTTAACAGTTGTAAAAAAAGTCTCAGTAAGCTCGGAAGGGGCGCTGAAAAATGTCTTGTAGCGACACCTTACGGCCCTATAGAGTGGCCAGCGAGCCATTTTACGGAAGTCACCGAACGTTGGGCCCTCATTTATGTGGAAGATTAATAAAATCATGTCGTCATTGCAAGACTTTTTCGGTGTCCCTTCCGGGCTGTTTTGAAACGCCAGGGGTAATCATCGGTAAAGTTATATAGTACGCCATTTTGTCACTCCGGCTCCTTCACGAATCGAATGCTGACATCCCTGGGCACGTTCAGTCCCGCTTCCACCTCCAGCGCCTTCAGTATCGCCGACGGCACGGGGCATGCAACATGTCTCAGGCACTTTGCCGCCCTTGTATAGACGGGGTTGTCCAGCGCCTTTTTGAACGCGTCCATCATCGTCAGCTCCGATATCTCTTTTCCCAGTTTTACCACCATCTCACAGTCCGAGCCTATTTTCACGGAGTAGGTACCCGAGTCTTTTTTCTCTACCTCGATGGTCGACTCCATGCCGCAGGCCCCGGGGCTCACGACTACACGTGTCACCCGCCCGTTCTCCTATGCCTTGATGCTCGGTGCAATCGGCGCCTTCTGTTTTTCGAGCATCGCCTTGAGGTTGGGAAATTTGTCCTTCATGTGAGGGATATGCATCGCCTGCATGAATTCCTTTTCGAAAGCGGGTTCCGTCGCGATTTCGACGAATTCCACCCAGCGCGATCTCTCATCCGCCTCCGTTCTTTTGCCCTTGTTGAGGAGCGCCATGCGGGCGCCGTCACCGGCGGCGTTGCCGACTATAACCACCTTGTCGATCGGCACATCCGGGAAGAGCCCGAGTGTGAGCGATGCCTCCCTGTCGATGTGGCTCCCGAAGGCCCCCGCGAGCTCGACCCTGTCAAGCTTTGTCACGCCCATCTGCTGCATCATAAGTTTTGAGCCCGCATAAAGAGCCCCCTTTGCCAGCTGCATGGCCCTGACGTCGCCCTGCGTAACGGTGATGTCCTGGTTAATGGATGTCTCGTCCGCCCAGGCAAGGACATACTCCGGCTTTCCCGTCGCATCTTTTCTGATCCTGTTCGTGTCCAGGCCCATGACGAACTTGCCTGTTTTGTCTATGATCCCGCCCTTGAACAGCTCGGCGATCACATCTATAATCCCTGATCCGCAGATGCCCTTGGCATTGATCTTTCCGTCCTCTATATGTGTGTGCCAGTCGGCCTTTCCTATGACCTTGTACTGCGGTTCTTTGGTGACAGGGTCGATCTTCACCTTTTCTATAGCCCCGGGAGCCGCCCTCATGCCGAACTTTATCTGGGCTCCCTCGAAGGCGGGACCGGTGGCGCAGGAGGTCGAACATACCCTGTCCTTGTTCCCGAGGAGCAGTTCGCCGTTAGTCCCGATGTCGATGACAAGGACCATCTCATTCTGGAAATACTGCTCCTGAGCGATAAGGACGCCCACGTTGTCGGCGCCGACAAATCCCGCCTCGATCGGAAGAACATGAATATAGGCAGACGGGTTTATTCTCAGGCCGATATCACGGGCCTTGATGTCCAAAGAACGCTGGACGGCCGGGATGAAGGGCGAGCGTCCGATATAGGTCGGATTCAGTCCCAGGAATATGTGATGCATCGCAGTGTTGAAGACGATCGTGAGGTCATCGATGGCGTAGCCGGGGGTGGGACCGTCCTTTTTCACCTCGCTCACGACCCTCTCGATGATCTCGTTCAGGCCGGTGATGATAGCGTTCTGCATCGTTGAGAGCCCCTCGGGGTTCGTCATCGCATAGGTGATCCTCGACATAACATCTTCTCCGTAAGGGACCTGTGGATTCATCATCGACTCGGTGTTGATGACCTTCCCTGTGCTCATGTCGCAGAGATAGCCGACACAGGTCGTTGTCCCCACGTCGACGGCAAGTCCGTAACATACCTCGACGGAACCGGGCTCAACCTTGATTATCTCCTTGTCCATCCAGACGGTGAAGGTTGCCATCCAGTTTTCGGTTCTGATGATGTCTTGGAGGTCCTTGAGCACAGGGTAATCGAATGTAAGATCCTTTAGTCCGTAATTTTCCTCAAGCGACTGCAGTACCCTCTCATAATCACCCGTCGTCATGTCGTGCAGGGTAGGGGCCGACAGCTGGACGGTATATTTCTTTACTGCCGGATCAAGGGCTATCGAAAGCTCCTTTGCCGCTTTCCTGACAACCTGCTTGCCGGCCCTCGACCTCTCCGGTACATAGACCTTCAGGTCGCCGTGTATTTCGCAGGAACAGGCCAGCCTTATGCCCGGACCATCTTCGGGCTTGATATGCTTCAACTCATCTTTTGAAGGCTCCTGCGGGGTGATATGGGCCATCCCTGATTCCATGTTGTCCTTCTCGAAGTAGCCCTCTTCAATCCTGACCTTGCACTTCCCGCAGACCTTCTTGTTGCCGCAGAGGGCCTCGAGATCCACACCCAGGGACTGTGCGGCCTCGAGGATCGTCTTTCCTTCCTCTATGTCGCCCCTCCGGCCGGCAGGCTGAAAAATTACCTTGTATGTGCGACTCATATATTTATCCTCCTGAGTAGTCTTTCTATACTTTGTCCGTTTCTGCTTTGAGTGAAAATTATTTTATTATTAAGTGAGTTTTTCGAGTTTCTCTTTTCATCATCCCGATGGGCCTTAATGGGCATCTAACCGCAAAAGACTTCCACGGAAGAATTAGTCTTCTTCGTGGTTCCTGCCCGTCGCAAGCCGAAGAATTCACCTAGACCGCAGTATTGTCAGCTTCCCACGCAGACTACGCAGGTCTCCACCTTCCTTCTGTCGTTTCTGGAATACGGGCATATCGTTATGCACAATCCACAGTTCGGCTTTCCGTTCAAGAGAAGTCTGTCTTTCTTGAGAGACCTGCATTTTTCATAGGCCACCATCTCTTTCAACGGTTCTCCGGAGGACCAGAGCTGGCCTTTGATGGCCCCGGAAGGACAGTGCTTAACGCAGAGGTTACAGTCGCCGCACCTGGAAACAGTCGAGGGCCGGTCAACTTCCAGGGGAGCATCAGTGAGGACCGTTGCCCAGGTCAGCTTGGACCCGTAGTCGTGGTTGATTACGAGACCGTTTTTCCCAACCCATCCGAGACCCGAGCACGTGGCAGCAACCTTATGACTGAAGAGTTTATACAGTCTGGAGATAAAGGTGCCGGTTACGCGGTCTGAGTCGGCAGGTATGGCAAGAGCCCTGAACCCCCTTTCCCTCAGCCAGCCTTCAGTGAGGTCCTGGAGCCGGGAAAGGAGGTCCACGGTGGTCCGGTTCAGGCTCCTGTTTACGGCGATGGCTATTCCTCTGTTGAGATGAGCGATCTCTTCCGTAAGCGCCCGGGTGACATCGCCCACCCCGACAAGGGTTGCTCCTTCTCCTTTCAGGTATTCCTTCAGTCCCAGCGTCTCCATCCCTACTTTTTCAATTTCTCCTCTCTGAGTTTCCTGAGGAACGCCACCATCTTGATCGCCTCTTTAAGGGCGTTGCTGGCGTCCTGGGCATAGCCGTCCGCGCCCCACTTGTCGGCCAGTTCCTTGGAAGTAGGTGCACCGCCGATCATGATCAGACATTCAGGGTTCTTTTCCTTGATTTTCTCGATGACTGTCGGCATGCCGACCATGGAAGTCGTCATCATCGCCGACAGGCAGACCAGGTCGGAATCGGTCTTCAGCTGCTCCTCAACGAACTTGTCAAGTGGAACATCCCTTCCGAGGTCGTAGACCGTGAATCCGGCAACGTCGAACATCATCTTCACGAGGTTTTTCCCTATATCGTGTACGTCTCCCTCGACGGTGCCGATTACGACGGAGCCTTTTACGCCAAGGTCCATCTGTTTGCAGTGGGGTTTCAGTATATCCAGTCCGGCATAGAGGGCGTCGGCACACATGAGTATCTCCGGGACGAAGTATTCCTGTGCCTCGAAGAGCCTCCCGACCTCTTCCATCCCGGCCACCAGGCCCTCAAATATGGCTTCATTGGCATCCATCCCCAGGTCGACAGCTTCCTGAGCACCCTCCCTGCAGGCATCCTCATCAGACTGGATAACTCCGTTCCTCAGTTTTTCGAGTACTTCATTCTTCCTGGTTTCGTCTACCATTATCTCTTACCTCCATGTTTTTTGACTTCGTCGATCATTGCCATCATGTTCCTGGGCGGCACCGTGGGCCAGATATCACATCCCGGCCAGACAGCGCTCACACCGTCGTCGATGCACTTTCTCATAGTTGTCCTTACCAGTTCCTCGTCTCCGGAGACCAGGACGTTGTACGGGTCGTAATTGCCGAAGATGAGTGCATCCGCACCGAGCTTCTTCCTCGTCTCAGGGACGTCGTTCTTCTGCTCCACACTGATTGCGGTGGGGCCCGCCTCCACCATGAAGGTGACGATATCGTTTGTTTTTCCACAGATATGCAGCACGGAATATGCCGTGAGTTCCTTCATTATCTTCTGCAGGGGGGGCTGAATAAGGCTCTTGAAGACTCGCGGACTCAGCACGTCCGTTGTGGCGCCCATTTCGCGCACGGTTATAAAGTCCACACCCGCTTGTTCGTACTCCTTCGCCACGATGATGATTGCGTCGGCCATCACATCCAGCAGCTTCGCTACCTTGTCGGCCTTCTTGAAGGACAGCTTCAGAAGATCGTTCAGTTCCATGACTTGTCCGGCGAGGGTGAAAGGACCGAGAACATAGGACCCTATGGCGGCGTCGCTCCCGATATCGGCCTTAAGAAGTTTAATAGCCTCCCGGAGGAGGGGAACCCTTCCCTTGTTGGCAAGGTCCGCGGGAATTTTCACGTCCATCTCGTCCTCGTTGTGGACGAGCTTTTCCTTTATGGTAGGGTAGAGGATGCCTTCCGCATGGGGATATACGTTGATCACGCACCCAAGGGCTTCGGCTTCCACGCAGAGATCGACTGGTACGACGCCGCTCTCAAAACCGAAAAGTTTGTAGGTCGTTGCCGCCGTGTCAGCCATCATCTTTGCATCGAGGTGGATATCGGCGAACCTGTATCCCAGTTTCTTGATGCCCTCCTCGGTTACGTTGCCCATACCGCTGAAACACGGCACCCTGTCTATGAGTTCCCCCTTGAACAGATTAATCACTCTTTCTCTTGATGTCATAAATATTTTCTCCTTATTTGTTGAGTGTCATCTTCCGTGCTATTTCTTTTTCTTCCTTTCTCCTCCGGCCTCTAGTTTCTCGATGAACTCCGAGAAGTGTTTTCTTATCGGCAAGTTCTCGTTGTCGTAGATGACCCCCGTCTCGTCGTATACAAGGGTGGAAAGCAGCATGTGGGCGCTGGCCACCGCAGGGAATACCCGGGGGGCCGTGACCGCCGGACCGCAGAAGTCGAAATCGCTCCAGAGTGCCGAGGACATCCCCTGCACTACAGCGTCCATCGCCTTGAAGCCGTCCAGGCCCCAGACAGGCTTTATCTCCTTCCACATGTGAGTGCCGTTGGAATAGGCGCCTCCGCAAGGCAGGCCGTGCTTTTCCTTTATCAGACGGTTTGCGACGAGAGAGAATGAAGTCGAGGGCAGGTTCATCACGGAAGTGTCGACGATCACCGTTTCAAAATCGCCGGCTCCCTGGGCCAGGAGTGATTCGAGCGATTTCAGCCTGCCCGCCGGACTCTGATCCTGGTCGTCAAATGCCTGTATAACAACATTCCGGATCCCGAGGTCCTTCAGTCTCTGAACCTGTCCTTTTATATCCTTGTCCCAAGGGGTGATGCTGTTATACAGAAACTTGTCCTGTACCCCCAGCTTCGATATATACTCGGTAGCCCTTGCCCTCTGTTCGGCAACCCACATATCTATCCCGAAAGGCATGCCTGTTGTTTCGAGGAAGAAATCAATGTAAATTTTCGCCTCATCAGGCGAATTGGCTACCATGGCGACCATCCCGGGGATGCCCGTCACTTTTGTCATCTCCTCCTGCTTCCGGATGATCTCTGTTGCCTTCTGCCTGTCGAAATTACCCTTTCTGTCCTGCAGTATCCTGTCTTTATTGTGGAACATCGAGGATATCATCAATGGCGGATTTTCTCCGGGCTGCCCGCCGATCCTGATTCCGCCGAAATTGACAATCTTCTGTTCTTTCTGAAACCTGAACATTACGTCTCCTTTAGGCTGAAATTATGTTAATATAGCGACACACACATACATAACACTTGCTTTCGGCAGCTGTTCCCTCAAGGGACGCTGCCTCTTTTTTTCTTCAGTGAGTGGTCGTGGGCAACGGGCTTAAGAAAAGCCGCCACTCATGTCCTTCCTTTCGCCCCTTGCCCCGTGCCAACAGTCTTTCTTAAAATACGCCGTGGTCGAACCTGGGCTGGGGCAGGTATTCCCACTTCTCGCCTTTTCTGTACTTCGCCTCGATATCGAGGCATTTCAGAGCGTACTCAAAGGCATAGGGGATGCCCGGGCCGCCAGGCACAAAACCGGCGAGTATCATACCGACGGAGGCGGCTTCGAATATTTCCTGCGTAGTAGCCCCGGCGTTGATGGCCGGAATGACGTGAATGATGCACCTGGGAGAGCAATAGCCGACTCCGCCCGACATGAACATGAGTTCCTTGATTTTCTTCGAAAGCGCTCCGTCTCCGAAAATGCTTGCATAGAAATCGGCGAACGTCTTTCCAGGTTCGGGCGTGACCGTATTGATAATCTGGAACATCCTCGGCACAAAGCCGCACTTCTGTTTCATGTACTCGTTTACCTGTTCAACGGTCATGTTTTCTGCCATTTTCGTTTCCTCCTTCACTTTGTTCGCCGGCCTCATGGCCGACATGATTCTCTCAAGAATTCCCATCTTTCACCTCCCCTTATCCAGGGTTTTGCCTCAATCCCTCTTTTTCACCTCCTCCTATTACGGGACCGGGGCCCATTCTTGATTAATATTTCCAGTTAAGGGCGACGTCGTGAAATGTCCTGATGTTTTCATAAGGTATCGTGGGCGGTATATCGCAGCCCGGCACCAGTATGTATCCGCCGTCCTTTGCCGCAATTTCAATGACTTCCCTGCACGCTGCCTCCACCTCGGCAGCCGATTTGTTAAGCAGGACATGGACAGGTGCGATGTTGCCGCCGAAGCACATCTTTCCGCCCAGCACCTCCTTTGCTTTCGCTATGTCTACCTTCTGATCAAAGAAGATGGTCGAACAACCGGTGAGCGGAAACAGGTTGAGACGATCGCTGGTATTGCCGCATATGTGCAGGATAGTATGGACATTTTTCGATTTGGCCCAGTCGCTCATTTTCTTCAGGGGCGGGACTGCGAAGCGCTCCATCTGCTTCGGGTTGATGAGGTCTCCGGAGGCGGTCGGGTCGGCGATGCTCAGACATTCCAGTGTTCCGTCGTTGACGAGCGGCTCGTAGAGATGTATGAGGAGGTCGGCGCAGAAATCGATCATCTTTTCGACGAGGGCGGGCTTTTTGAAGGTCGCCTTCATGAAGACCTCTTCCCCGACGAAACGGGCGGCAAGGGTGAAGGGTCCCCAGCAGGTCATTGTAATGAGATATTTATTCCCGATCTTTTCCTTTACCCTCCGCGTGGCATCCACTACGGTCTGTATCACGGGGTCCTTGTGGATGTCTGCTATATTGAGCTTATCTATGTCCTCCTCGGTATTGACGATGTGATCCGTCAGGTCAGGTGCGCCTATCTCGCGGTATTTCATGCCGACCCCGAAAGCCTTCCCGAGGGCCGAGGCGTGGAAGTTGTTGTACCCGGAACCGACATAGACGACATCGCTCCTTATCTTTTCGGCCTCTGTAACGCACATGTCGGTCATTTTTGCCGGGTCATTTGCGAGTTCCTCGAAAGAGGTCCCATAGTCCTTGATGCTCCACATACCCGCTCCGAAGAGTGTAACCGGGACTCTTTCAGCCCTGCCAAGTTCGAATGCCTTCAGGATTGTTTCCCTGGGTGTCATAGCCATCTTCCTTCCTCCTTAACTTTTTAAAATTTTGTTGTCGTTCGTCACATTATGGACCAGATTCTTCAATTCCGATAGATCCATGGGCATTCTTATACCCGGACTCTCCCTGTCTTCGTCATTAAAGCCCACCAGGATTACCGTCGTTTCGGGAGATACCGTCTTGATGATCCTGGCCGCGTCTTCTACGGACAGCCCGAACGGCTGGGCATCGATTATTACGGCACTGTAACTCTGTTCGAGAACCATGCGCACGGCAAGTGCAGGATGGTCCGCTGTCTCGACCCCGTAACCATCGTCCCTCAATATCCCATAAAGGTTCTTGAAAGATATGGGGTTGTGCGTGCACAGAAGAATCTCGTTCACAACCGATTTATGAGCAATTCCAGTGCCATGTAACTGCCGAAAGGAGATGACCCGAAGCAAAAGTGTGAAGGCCGCTAAATTACAGTTCAAGGAAGATTAAGGATTACGAACAAGTTTACGTTCTCTTCGTGCAACGAAGTCGGCAAATGGCGGAACGAATATTGCTGAATGAAGAAGAGTTACTGTTGTTTGCGTGGTCCATGATGTTTTCCGTACCGGCGAATCCTTACCAGTACCGGCTTTCATCACCGGCGTAAGGGAGTATCCAACAGGCCGCTCTCAAAATGGTTTGCATCGGACCCGGAAGTTACAAAAAATATATAGAGTCCCTTGTTAATGTCCGGAGAAGAAGACCCGACGTAGAAAAATTCCCCATGGGGTGGGGAATTTTTACACGCTCCAGAGGGCTTCGATGATCGCACTTACCTCATCGGACCGGTTCATGCTGTAGAAATGGAGATACCTTACCCCGTTCTCGATGAGTTCCCTGCACTGCCTTATCGCCAGCTCGACGCCGAGTTTCTTCATCTCTTCGGGCTTGTCGAGAAAGGGTCCCATGGCATCCCTCACATTCTTGGGAACTGTGGCGCTGCAGAAGTTTGCGAACTCGATAATCTTTCTGCAGTCCGTCACCGGCATCACTCCGGGAAAGATGGGGATGTCTATCCCCGCCTTTCCGGCCCTGTCCATGAAATCGAAGAAATAACGGTTATCGAAGAACATCTGGGTTATCGCGAAGTCGGCGCCCGCGTCTATCTTCCGCTTTGTATATTCCATGTCTTTCTCGATGTCGGGTGATTCAAAGTGTCCTTCGGGGTAGACTGCGACCGCTATCGAAAAGCGGTTGTATTTCACGATAAAATCGACAAGGTCCTTCGCGTATCTGAATGCACCCGCCGAGGCATCGAAGTCGGGGAGGTTTCTCGGCGGATCGCCTCGCAGTGCAAGGATATTCTCTATTCCCCGCGAGGAGTAATCATCCAGCAGGGCGTCTATCGAAGACCGGTCCGCCCCTATGCATGTGAGATGGGACATGACGGTCAGTGCGGTTTCCTCCTGTATCCATGCCAGTGTATTGCTGGTTCTGTCCTGCGTGCTCCCTCCCGCTCCGTAGGTCACGGATACATAGAGAGGATCGAAGCGTTCGAGATCGTGTACGACCTTCATGAATTTCGGCCGGCCTTCAGCCGATTTCGGTGGAAAGAGTTCGAAAGAAACTCCTCTTTCTCTTTCCCTGAGTATGTCTCTAACTTTCAATGCCTCCTCCGGTTATGGTGATGTTACCTTTGACGGCCGTAGGTTTTTTGAGACTGTCGACAACGGGACAGTGCGCGATGACCCGCTCCGCTAGTTCCCGAACCTTCCCCGCGTCGTCGGGGGTTTCAATATTGAAAGTGTAGTTGATATCTTTGAACCCCGCTGAGACGTCGTCGATCATGAAGAGGCCCCTGAGGTCCAGCTTTCCCTCGACTTCGACGCTGAGCGAATTTATGGTAAGACCCTCGTGGACGGCGAACTCGTAGAAGGCAGCTTCGACGCAGGCGGCAAAGGCCGAAAGAAGAAGTTCTATCGGGTTGGGGGCCTCGTTGCTGCCGCCCGCGGCCTCTGCATAATCGGCCTTTACCAGATGTTCCCTTACCATCGTCTCCGTATAGAGGTTCCGAATGTGTTTCGATGAGACCCTCGGTTTGTAGATAGCCGCTTCCGGTTTTCTCCTGAAGAATTCAAGCCTTCGCGATACGATTTCCTTTAAGTCTCTCTCTCTGTTGTCTGCCACAACAAACCTCCTTTTTATTGCTGTCTTTTGTGAAAGAGCAATATCAATGCCATTTCATGAATTTGACTTTGCCTGCCAGAGATGGAAGGTGCCAGGAATTAAGGACTGCAGACGGTTCTGACGCAAGAAGACGCGCTTCGGGAATGGCCTCTGTCCCGCCGCACGTTCATGCAGAATCCGGGCTAGGTTATCTCGCTGAGAACGCCGTTGCTCATCTTGAACTGTTTCTGTGCCTTTGCCGCGATATCCTTATTGTGGGTGACCATAATAAACGTGGTCTGTTCCTCCCTGTTGATTCGCGAGAAAAGGTCGAGCACTTCCGATTCGGTCTCCTCGTCCAGGTCTCCGGTAGGCTCGTCTGCAAGAACGATGGCGGGTTTGTTGATAAAGGCGCGGGCTATCGCTACCCTTCTCTGCTGCCCTCCGGAGAGGTGGGAAGGAAAGGAATTGATCTTTTCTTTCAACCCTACGATTTCGAGAAGATCCCCGGCATGCTTCTCCACATTGGCAGTGTACTTTCCGAATGCGGTGGGCAGCAGGATATTCTCGAAGGAAGTCAGCGTCGGGATGAGACTTGAAAACTGATAAATAAAATTCATCTTGCTGTTCCTGAATTCGGAAAGCCCGGCGTCTGTCATTGACCATATGTTCTCCTGATCGATCAGCACAAGTCCCGAATCAGGTCTGGTCAGGCCCCCGATGAGACTGAGGAGAGTCGTCTTCCCGCTCCCGGAATGTCCGATAATCGATACCATTTCCCCTTTGTTTACGGTGAAGGAAACATCATCGACCGCCGTCAGCACCTGACCGTCTATACTGTATGTTTTTTTGAGATTCCTGACCTCTATCACTTCTTCCTCCACACGCGGCTATGATCCGGCATTGCCCTGTATCCTATTGAGCAGGGCATCCGCTATGCCTTCATCGAACTTTTTCAATTCGGTGTACTGTTTCATTGCATCTTTCTTCCTGCCTGTCTTCATATAGGTGACGCCCAGATTGAACCTCGCAGTCGAATAGTGAGGTCTCAGCTCAATCGCCTTTTTCAACTCGCGAATTTCTTCCCTGTATTTGTTCATTTTCCCGTAGGCCACGCCCATGTTGTTGTACAGCACGGGATAGTCAGGCATCAACCTTTTCGCATCCTTAAACGCCTTGACGGACTCCTCGGGTTTGTCGAGGCGGCTGTATGCAGTTCCGATCTTGAAATAAGCATACCCCATATCCGGCTTGAGTTTTAAGACCTTTCTGTACGTTTCTATGGCCTCTACATACTGGGAGTTGCGGTCGTACAGGTCCGCAAGGTGATAAAGGGCGCTGATGTCGTTGGGGTTCTTCTTGAGCTTCTCCTTTACCTGGTTATATATGGAATCCGTGGTGTACGGGTTGAGAGGCACTGCAGACGTCGACTGCTTCGGCGGCTCCTCGCTCTTCTTGCATGAAGTGAACGCCGGAAAGACGCCGACCAGCAGGACAATAAAACAGAGATTTAATGTCTTGGAAAGTACTTGAAATCCTTTCATTTATTCCCCCTTTCTGATCGCTTCATACGGCTCCTTCCTGCTGGCGGATACGGCCGGTAGCAAAGATGCCAGCAGCCCCGTGAGTATAGAAAATATTACGGCCCCCGCTACGAGTTCCGAAAGGACGGGGACGGAAGGCAGAAGATAGGGCAGTTTCAGGCTTTGAATAATGATCTTCCTGAATGCGAAAAGGAGCGAGGACCCCGCGGCCATGCCGAAAATGCCGCCGGCCAGGGATATGATCACGGCCTCTGTTACGATCAGGCTGAAGACATGTCCCTTCTTTGCCCCCATTGCGCGCAGCAGGCCCAATTCTCTCTGCCTCTCGTTGACGATCATGTAAAAGGCGAACCCCATTATCAGAAGTGCAAGCACCCACAGTACGGCGCTGATGACCAATATCCCCCTCATGAGGCCGCTCAGCTGTTTCCGGACGGTACTGACGACCTGGTCGGATGCGATGGCCCTGACCCCGCCGACATCATGCTCTATGCGTATAGCCACCCTGTCAGGCTGCCAATTGTTGTTCACCTGTACCAGGACTGCTGATATCCTGTCCCTCTGGAGGTCCAGAACCTGCATGGCCCTGGTCTTCGAATTCTTTGCCATTTCATATGCGGCATCCATGGTCATGAAGACGGACCGGTCGAAGAACTTCATGCCCGTCGGCTCCATCGTTCCCATTACCTGAAATGGGGTGCCGAAAAACGGGATGGTGTCTCCGGCGAGAACGGGAAGCTCACGGCCCGCTATCGCTTCGTTGCCCACGAGGGGCTGCTTGAGGTTTTTCTTGAGCCATGGATTTATAGTAAAGTCGGTCGCGGGGTCGAAGGCCACGAGGAATGCCTCTACGTTATAACAGCACGTAAAGGAGGCGGGCTTGATGAAAAGCTGAGGCGACGCCTTTTTTACCCCTTCGACTTTTCTGACCTTGTCCAGGACCGACCTTTCCATATAGAAAGTCGTGGGCTCGCCTGCGAGAAGGGCCGCCTTCGCCTTGGCCTCGTCCTTTTCGGGGACCACCAGTACGTCCGCCCCGAGGCGGTAAGTGCCTATCTTCAGGGCGTTCTGCATTCCGCTTATGAATATGGTTGCACTGAGCAGCGTGCCCGTGACAACTCCCACTATCAGAAGTAAAACAACGGTGCGGATAAACTTTCTTCTGAGATTTCTTGTTGCAAGACCGAAGATTCTTATCTTTTTCATTGTCCGTCCGTGGTAATTATAGTGCGCATAATTTTAAGAAAGCCTGACAGGTTCCATTTACCTCTTGAAGAAATGTTTTTGAAGGGAATTGCCGAACGGTTTCCGTGAGCAGTAAAAATTTCTGCCCCCGTATATGGCTCACTATGCAGCCCCCCCTCTAATCTACTTTACACAATGCAGCGTCAGGTTTACAAGAAAAGGGCCGGGGATGTGTATCCCCGGCCTGAGTGCTAAAGACTGGAAATCTCTACTTGGAACCTGGATGCCAGTCGACTTCGATACCGCAGAGAAGGGGCGAGCCCTTGTCTATTCTCACCTGTATTCCGTACTTGGAGTGGCAGGAATAGCATGCGGAGACTTCCTCGACTATGTTGTAGTTCTTCCTGTTCATAACGATGAGTTTGCTGTCGTCGCCGTATGTCCTCGAAGCGAGCAACACATATTTGCCGTCCGGAGTAAACGCAAAGTCGTGCGGCCTGACGTTGTCCGGAACAATTATCCTCTTTGCGATCGTATCGGTATTTGTGTCGATGATGATCACCTGGCTCTTGTGAGTGCCCGGCTTCAGGCCCGGATCGAATTCGTTCGGAGCGCTGACCCAGAGGTACCTTCCGTCAGGAGACATTCTTGCCTGGTGAATGAAGGTCATCCCTTCGGGGCTCTTGATCTCTTTAATCTTCTTTTTTGTCGTCCAGTTATAGACATAGACGGTACCGGTGGGCATGTCGGTTATGTAGGCCTTCTTTGCATTCTTGGTCCACTGGATACCGCATACCGCGTTGCCGGCAGGCATCTTATCGACGGTCTTCAGGGTTTTTGTGTCCCAGACATAGACGTGGCCGTCGGCCATGTCTTCAAAGTATATATTGCCGTCAGGACCGGCGATTGCGCCGCAGAATTTCTGCCCAACCTTGAAGGGGCCTTCCTTTTTCCCTGTGACGAGGTCGACCTTGTAGACATCGCCGTTAAGCGTGCCGGCCACGAGGACCTTGTGTCCATTCTGGTGAATGAGGGCCTGGCCGTGAGAGCCGCCTGCCTTCTTGACCTGCTCGAAGGTCATGCCGGCGATCTTGCCTTCCATCTCAGAGCCGGCTTCGGTAAGTACTATTCTGTCTTTTTCGATGTCCGACGGCGACTTCATCGTTCTCATGTCGATAATCGCGAGGTGACCGCCGTGGCCCGCGATATAAGCGATTCCATTAAACGTCGGCGCCGGCTTGGCCTGTATGACCTTCGCCCTCATGCTTTCTTTCTCCCCTTTGTTCAAACTTTCTCTTGTGATTTGAGTCTGGTTCACTGATTCCTGACTTCGTTCCCCCTCCTATCACCTCCTTTTTAGAGCTTAAACCATCTTTGCGGCTCCAGACTCAAGTATATGACAACGCCACGGATATATTCAACTTGAATTTACAGGTTTAGATCCGCTGATAACAGTGTCTTATGGCCCACGGGAAGACTTGCGGAAAGAGAAGAAAGACTTCCTCAGGACCTCAGTAGATGGAGGAGTTCGTCAATCCTTTTAAGAAGGACGGGGTGGATCTTCCCCGGAGAGATTTCAGCCAGCGGTTCAAGAACGAAGGCACGTTCGTGCATCCTTGGGTGAGGAATCTGAACATCCTCTTCAGTGACGACCATGTCTTCGTAAAGAAGGATATCGAGGTCGATCGACCGCGGCCCCCAGCGGCTCGTGTACACCCGCCCCATGTTTTTTTCAGTTTTCTTAAGGAGTAAAAGGAGCTCCTGCGGGTCGAGGTCGGTCTCGATCTCTATGGCCATGTTAATGAAGCGGGGCTGGTCTTCCACCCCCCAGGGTTCCGTCTCGTATAATGACGAGCGTTTGAGTATGGTCTGCCCATCTTCCCGGAGAATGGCGACGGCTTTCAGGCAGTTGCCGTGCCTGTCGCCGATGTTGGACCCTATCCCTATATGTACCTTTGCCACACGGAAACCGGGTAAGTCAGAGAGACTTGCCTATCCTCTCGACGGCTTCTCTTATGCGTTCTGCGGATACAGTGAGTGCGAACCTTACGTATCCTTCGCCGGGGGCGCCGAATCCGTTGCCCGGAGTCGCCAGGACGCCCGCCTTTTCCAGCAGGTGAACAACGAATGACGCCGAATCGAATCCCGCGGGGACTTTCGCCCAGAGGTAAAAGCTTGCCCTCGGTCTTGCAAGTTCGATCCCCATTCCCTTCAGTCCTTCGAACATTATGTCCCTTCTTTCCCGATAGGTGCGCCTTATCCCTTCCAGGACCCTGTCGTCTGTCCCGAGTGCGACGACCGCCGCCTCCTGTATGGCCTGAAAAACCCCGGAATCGAGGTTTGTCTTGATCTTGCCGAGACCGGCTATCACGTCTCTGTTGCCCACCGCGAACCCGATTCTCCATCCAGTCATATTGTATGTCTTCGAGAGGGAATGAAACTCTATGCCAACGGCCATGGAACCGTCGGCTTCCAGGAAACTCAGAGGCTTTTCCCCGTCGAAGTAGATCTCGCTGTATGCAGCGTCATGGCAGATGATGATATTGTATTTCTCTGCGATGTGGACTACGTCTTCATAGAAGGCCTTCGGGGCCACAGCCGCGGTCGGGTTATTCGGATAATTGATAAACATCAGCTTGCTCTTTTCCAGGATTTTTTTCGGTATCGATCCAAAATCAGGCAAAAAGGCGTTCTCCTCAAGGAGAGGCATGATATAGTTTTCTCCTCCTGCAAACATTACGGACACGGGATAAACCGGGTATCCGGGAGAAGGAATGAGAGCGGTGTCCCCGTGCTCGATGAAGGCGAGGGGCAAATGACCTATGCCTTCTTTGGAGCCTATCAGGGAAAGGACTTCCTTTGCCGGATCAAGAGACACGTCGAATCGGTTTTTGTACCATTCG
>JARRRD010000001.1:7086-66206 GCA_037381085.1 Candidatus Sulfobium sp. | reverse complement strand
AACTCGTTATTCGTACCGTAAGTGATATCCGCATTGTAGGCGACCTGTCTTTCCTCATCGGTGAGGCCGTGAACTATCGTCCCCACGTTCAGGCCGAGGAACGTGTAAACGGCCCCCATCCACTGGGCGTCTCTCGTTGCCAGGTAATCGTTGACCGTCACAACGTGGACACCCCGTCCCTCAAGGGCATTCAGGTAAACGGGCAGTGTTGCCACCAGCGTTTTTCCTTCGCCGGTCTTCATCTCCGCTATCGTGCCCTCATGCAGAACTACCCCTCCCAGGAGCTGCACATCGAAATGTCGCATCTTCAGCACCCGTTTCGATGCCTCCCGCACCACGGCGAAGGCCTCCGGGAGAATATCATCCAGTGTCCGCCCGTCACCCAGCCGCTTCCTGAATTCCTCCGTCTTGTCCCGAAGCCGGGCATCCGAAAGCCCCTTTACGGACGGCTCCAGGGCATTGATACGTTCAACAACGGGCAAGAGCCTGTGTATCTCGCGTTCGTTCTTTGTCCCCATGATTTTTTTCAATATTCCAAACATGATATTCATATTAAAGCAATGGCCGGAATATTGCAAGAAATCACTGCATTTCAAGATGTTACAGATACGACCCATGCGGTAATTACGCTCCTGCCTTTCCCCGCGGAAGGCCGCCTGCTTCGCGTCCCCCTGTCGGTTGAGATTTGAAGAATTTTTGCCAATAATGTTAAATTTCAGAAATGCGGAGGGCCGTCTTTATATATACATACGGATGTCAGATGAATGTCCATGATTCGGAAAAAATTCTGGGCCTGCTTGCCGAAAAGGGATACTCCAATGCCGACAGTCCGGAAGAGGCTGACCTCATAGTTTTCAACACCTGCGCCATCAGGGAAAAAGCGGAGCAGAAGTTTTTCAGTCAGTTGGGAAGGACAAAAATGCTGAAGCGGAAGAGGGGCGATCTGCGGATCGCCGTGACGGGGTGTGTTGCCCAGGAGGCGGGCGAGAAACTTCTGAGGAAGGCCCCCTTCGTCGATTTTATAATGGGTCCCCAGAATATTTACCGCTTGCCTGAGGCAGTTTCTTCGGACCGACGGATTGATATAGAAGAGAACAACAGCGGCATAGCACTGCGAGAATTTTCGGCCGACAGACAGAGTCGGCTTAAAGCCTGGGTATCCATCATGTACGGATGCGACAACTTCTGCAGCTATTGCATCGTCCCATATACCAGGGGGAGAGAGGTGTCGAGGCCGAGCAGCAGCATATTGGCCGAAGTGAAAGATCTTGTCGCAAGGGGCTACAAGGAGATTACACTCCTGGGGCAGAACGTTAACTCCTACAGGAGCGACATGGGATTCGTCGATCTCTTGCAGAAGATAGATCAGACGGATATCGAACGTGTCAGGTTTGTCACCTCGCATCCAAGAGATTTTTCCACCGATCTTATCGGTGCCATTTCGGAGCTGCGGAGTTTGTGTGAACATGTACACCTGCCGCTCCAGTCGGGGTCCGACAGGATACTGAGATTGATGAACAGAGGATATACTTTTTCCGATTACAAGGGGAAGGTGGATGCCATGAGGAGCAAGGTTCCCGGCATTGCGATCACGACCGATATAATTGCCGGTTTCCCGGGAGAAACGGAAAAGGACCACGCTGACACGGTGAAGGCGCTGAAGGAAATCGGATTTGACGGAATTTTCGCATTCAAGTTCTCACCCAAGAAGGGAACGAAGGCTCATGAGATGAAAAACCAACTGGATGAGACAGTTAAGTCGATCCGCCTTAACCTCATATTGAAGGTCCAGGAGGGCATAACTTACCGGAAAAACAAGATGCTGGAAGGTACCGTTCAGGAGATTCTCATAGAGGGTCCTTCTGAAACCGACGGGGAGATGCTTGTCGGGCGCACCAGAACGAACAAGATTGTCACAGTAAAGACTTCCGGGGAGGGGGCGGGCTCCTTCAGACAGGTGAAGATCGACAGGGCACGGCTTCATTCACTTTCAGGCGTAAGCATCGACTCCAAGCTGGATCGCGTGTGACTATGAGAGTGGCACTCCTGACGCTGGGCTGCAGGGTTAACCAGGCTGAAAGCGCAGTCATTGAAGGAACACTTAAAGAAAACGGTGTTATCATCGTTGACCTAAAGGATAATCCCGATATCTGCATCGTAAATACCTGCACGGTTACGTCCAAGAGCGACTATAATTCGCGACAGCTGGTCAGAAGGGCGGCAAGGGCAGGCTCGAAGGTGATCGTCACCGGTTGCTATTCACAGTTGAGACCCCATGACGTAAGGGCAATACCCGGAGTTGCGGAGGTAGTTGAGAACAGGAAGAAATATGAAATAGCGAAGATGCTGACCGGAAAGTCGACGGACCTTTCCTTTAGTCTTTCTTCCCGTTCACGACCCCATCTGAAGGTGCAGGACGGCTGTAATTTCAGGTGTTCATACTGCTCCGTCCCGCAGGCCAGGGGGTCTTCGCTGAGTGTCGTCCCCGAGGAGGTGATTCAGCGAGCCCAGGCCATCGAGTCGAAGGGATACAGGGAGATCGTTCTGACCGGAATCCACCTAGGCACTTACGGTCAGGACCTGAGGGTAAAGTCAACTCTGAACATTCTTCTGACAAAACTGCTGGTTGCGACCCATTTCGTCAGATTCAGGTTGAGCTCTCTGGAAATTGGTGAGATAAGCGATGAGATTCTGGAGATAATGCAGAGTCAGCGGATCTGTAATCACCTTCATGTTCCCCTGCAGAGCGGAAGTACCGAAATACTGCGGCTGATGAGCCGGCGCTATTCGGCTGATCACTACAAAAGGAGGGTCCTGCTTTTTTCTGAAAAGATAGACAATCTCTCCCTGGGCACCGACGTGATTGTAGGCTTTCCGGGGGAGGGCGACGAGGAGTTCTACCATACCCGAAATCTGATAAGGGACATTCCCTTTTCTTACCTCCATATATTTCCTTATTCTCCGCGGCCGGGAACCAGGGCCGCAAGCATGAGGGCAACTTCATCGAGGGAAGCCGTAGCAGGACGGCTTGCCGTACTACGCGACCTCGCCGCTGTAAAGAGGGACGCCTACATGAGGCGCCAGCTGAACAGAAGGCTCGCGGTGATTCTTGAAGATTCACGCGGTGAAAATCTCAGATGTGGCACATCCGGGAATTACCTGAAGATTCTGGTGTCTGTGCATGGACATGGCAAGGGAACCCTTGTGTATGTAAGGCCGACGGAGCTAGTTGATGGAATGCTTCGGGGGAGTACGATAAGTTGATCACAACTTACTGATATTATAGATTATTTCACCTGCCTAATACCTAGACAGGGCTGTAGACGCCTGCATTCTCCCCGGAAGAGACACTTTCCTAACATGGATACCAACAAGTTACTGACATTCTGTGTTTGTATATAACGTCTGATAAGATATATTATGTTAAATTACTTCTCAGGCTTGCACCACTTCTTCTTGCCTTCTTGTGCAGGAACAGCCCTCCCACTAATAATCCGAGGCCTTCAGGAAGTCGGTCGCCTGTTCCGCGGTGCTTATAAGTCCGACAAACTGGGCCTTCTTAACGCCCCTTATCGCGTTTCCCAGAGCCCGGCCGGAGACGACTCCCAGAACTGAACTGATCTCTTCTCCAGATAGCAGTCCCTTTTTCTTGATTCTCAGGTATTCCTCAAAGCTATCCATGGACTCCGGCCGACCGCGCAGGAGCAAAAAGTCAGGTGTCGCGTCCCCGCTTACCTCAAATATGTCAAAAAGCGTCTGCCTGTCTAAGGACCCGGCCCCCGCGCCCACAAGGTATTCGCCTGCCTTATGGAGACGTGAGATACGTCTGACGATTCTGCTGCTGAGGACAAACAGGTGCTCCGGAAGGCCTTCAAGTAAAATCTCAAGGCTGAGTAAGGCGGAACGACTGAGCCCCTGGGAGAAAATCTCCTGCGGATTGATCCCGTACTTCAAGAGGGACTCTAAAGAGCGGTGACAGAGGTCACCAAGAGCTTTAACTTTACGCTCCAAGTCTTTATAAGGAAGGATTATCATGCACGATAGCAGGCCGTCTTTCAACATCATTTCGATCGTATGTGCGGCATTATTCAGGTTTAAGATCCTGAAAAACTCTGAAGTGATTCTTTCACCACTTGCATTGCTGAGGAGGAACGGCAATCGTCTCAACGCGGCCCTCGTGGCAGGTTCGATGACAAAGGAAAGTTCAGTAGAAAACCTGTAAGCCCGCAGAATCCTGAGGGGATCGGCAGTGAGATTGCCGGCATCGACCATTCTGACCAGCCCGCGACTCAGGTCGTCCATCCCACCCTTCGGATCGATCCAACCGGTTCTCGGCGACCAGGCAATTGCATTTATTGTAAAATCCCGGCTGGAGAGGTCCTTTTCAATATTCTCCCTGATCGGGGTAAAATCGAGGGTTACGCCATCCCTGAGAACAATTCGACGCAAACCTTCTCCGCCAAGTTCAATCAACCTTCCATGCGTCATCCGGACGACTTCAGCAACCAAACCTTCCATGGAGTCCCTCACAACATAATTTTTTTCCCACCTTCGCCACCCGTGTTCCGAAGAATGTTGGATGACGGTTCGTACCACTTGAAACCTTCATGCAGGACTTCAACCCGGACTGTCTATTGACCTGCGGCAGGATCAAGACTCTTCAAAGACGATGAAGGTTATCACAGTCAGCCTTGTCTGAATATCGGAAACCGGCTTATTCGGCAGGAGAGTTATATTGCTTGACCAGATAAGTAAGCAGGTATTCTACGCGCACGACAAGCTTGTCAGGATCGGGATCCGACCCTTTGTTCACATAATTTGCGGGCGCAAGGTTCTCCATCTGTTCCTTGAGACTCTGATCGGCCTTCACGGCGGAAAAAAATACGATAGGGACTTTCTTTACCCCATTTTTAGTCTCCAGCTCACGCATCGTTCTCGCAGCCGTAATACCGTCCATCACAGGCATGTTCAGGTCGATTATGGCGACCCAGACCGCCTTTTGTTCAGCGACGAGCTTAGAGTAAGACGATATGAGCTCAAGGCCGTTCCCAAAGGAAAGTACCCCCTCAGAAAGTTGCTTCTCCCTGATCAAATCCTCTATTATTTTTCTGGTATATCTGGAATCGTCGGTCACGAGGGCATATCCCGCTTTAGGTAAGCCCTGCGTGTCCTGTAATTTCTGAACATCGAGGGTAAATCCGCAATAGACACAGGTCACCTCTCTTTTCCCATGCCTTTCGAGCGTATTGAAAGGTACCTGCTCCCCGCAGCATAAACAGTACCTAGTTTCTTCCATGACAGCTAACATTATAAATAGAGTTTTCCGTTAATGCAACAGCAGCCGGGAATGAGCCTTAATGAGAGTTTGAATAACGCATCATGTACCGGGACTCACAACCTTCCCGATCTTATTATCGAAACAATAAGCCAGATACCGAGAACAAAGGCGATTCCGAAGGCAAGAAAACCCAGTATGGACATGCCATAGATCTTTGGTCCCACACCTGTGGCATGCATAATGGCAGAGCTGAGCAGCATCGCGCTGATGATCATGCTGAAGGCTATCCTGTTGCTCGACCGGTCCATGTCCCTGATAAGCTTGTCAAGACCGATATGGGTCATCTTTATGTGGATATCGTCCCTCAACAGCTTTCGTATAATCTGCTTCATCTGCCTGGGGAAGAGAACGAAGAAATCGCTTACATCCATAAAATTCCTCTTCGCCTTCTCATATATGCGGGAAGGCCTTATCCTTTCCTGTAACAACTTTCGTGCATAGGGCTCCGCCGCAGCTATGAAATCGAAATTGGGATCCAGTTCCAAACCCAGGTTTTCGAGGATAAGCATCGCCTTGTTCACCAGGAGAAGGTCGGAGGGAATCTTGAGCTTGTGTTTAATGGCAAGATGGGTCACCGTGTCCATGTACTCGGCGAAATTCAACTCTTTGAGAGTGAGGCCGTAAAGAGGCTCCAGAAATTCCAGAAGGTCTGACTTGAACTCCCTTCTGAATAATTCTAGGTCGGCGTGTTCAGGTACAAGGCCCAGCTCTATGTACTGTTCGATAAGTTTGTCGAAATCCCTGTTAATAAGGGCAAGAAACGTGTTGGCCATCGTCTCTCTCAGTTGTGGCGTGACCCGCCCCACAATACCGAAATCCATAAAGGCTATTCTCCCGTCCGGCATGGCGAAGATATTTCCGGCGTGAGGGTCGGCATGGAAAAAACCGTCTTCCAGTATCTGCTTGAAGTAAGCGTCTACGCCGATCTTCGCAAGCCGCACACGGTCCAGTCCCAGCCGCGTGATACCTTGAATATCATCTATTCTGACTCCCTCTATCATTTCCATGAACACGACTCTTTCGCCCGTAAATTCGGCAAAAATCTTCGGGATGTAGACGTCGAGACTCTTCTCGAAATTCCTCCTGAACCGGCACCCGTTTCTGGCCTCCTCGGTAAAGTCGAGCTCTTTTCTCACGGTCCTGCTGAATTCCTCGACAATGCCCTTGGGGTTGAAAAAAACGCTTTCCTGTACGTATTTTTCCATAAGGGACGCGACGGTTGTGAGTATGTTGATGTCCGTCTCTATCTGCTCCCTGATTCCAGGCCGCTGCACCTTTACGATGACATCGCTTCCATCCAGCAGCCTGCCACGGTGGACCTGCGCAATGGAGGCGGCTGCAACAGGCGTATTGTCAAAGTGGGAGAAGATTTCCTTTATAGGGAGCCCCATTTCCTCCTCTATTATGCCGATGGCCCCTTCAACTGGAAAGGGGGGTACCCTGTCCTGAAGCTTCTTGAACTCGTCCGAAAATTGCTTCGTTATAAGGTCGGGCCTCGTGGAGAGGATCTGCGCAAGCTTGATGAAACTCGGACCCAGCTCGGCAAAGGCCTTGCGCAGTCTCTCCGGTACGGTAGGGCTCTTGAGAGACGGCCATTGGCCGAACGTCTTGAATCTTTTTTGGAAGGGAATAAACCTGCTCAGGTGGATCTGATCGATTATCTTTCCGAAGCCGTACTTCAGAAAAACGTTGACGATCTGCCGGATCCTGTTTACATTTCTGTAGGTTCTTCTGAAAGTCAGAAGGTTGAAGGGCATCTATCGGCCTTCCTGCCCCTCCCCCTTCGTGCCCTCCATCTTCGATACCCTCGATGAAAGCGCGTCAATCTTCTCGTTCAACTTCTGCATGTCGTCCTTTGTCGAAAGATTCATCTTCTCCAGTGTCTTGGCGACCATGTCGTTGAGGCTTTTACTCAGATCTTCGGTATTCTTTTCGAACTTTTCGGACCATTCCCTCACGAGCTTCGCCCCCTGGGACTCGCTGAGCTCTCCTTTTTTCACAAGGTCATCAACGAACTCTCTCACTTTTTCCTGCACTCCGAAGCCGGCGAGCAGTGCATTTCTCACAACGTCGAACAGTGACATAGAAACCCCCTTGCATCGAATTGGCAGGCGGCCGAAAACGCCGGTTTGCGCGAATCCCGTATCGGCTACCCTTGCCCAACTATATCGTATAATGATTCCAGGGCTTTGTCCAGTTTTTTGATCTCTTTCGTGCCGCCCTGTGCGATGTCCGCTTTCCCTCCGCCCCGTCCTCCTGCGGCGGTCGCAACCTCCCTGAGAATATTACCGGCATTGTATCGGTCGGTGAGGTCCTTCGTTACCATGGCGACAATCGACGCCTGATCGTCCCTCACGGAGGCAAGCACCAGGATCCCCGAGCCCATCCCGTCCCTGACATTGTCAGCCGTTCCCCTGAGATCCCTGTTATCAAGTCCGTCAAGCCTCCAGGCAACGCACCTGACGCCTTCCACATCTCTCACCTTTTCCAGGATGGCGGCCGAAACATCGGCAGCGCTCCTGCCTTTCAACTTCTCGATAGACCTCTCCATATCCTTCATCTCGGAAAGGATTTTCTGTAACTTTTCCGCAGGACGCTCGGAAGTCTTGAGCAACTCGGAGACCCTGAGCAGTTCCTTCTCTTCCTCCCTGTAGTGGCCAATCGCCTCCCATCCGGTTACCGCTTCTATTCTCCGTATGCCCGACGCCACGCTTCCCTCGCTCAATATCTTGAAGAGGCCGATGTCCCCCGTTGCCGAAACATGAGTTCCCCCACAGAGCTCGGAACTGACATCGGAGATGGTCAGCACCCTGACTCTATCTCCGTACTTCTCTCCGAACAGTGCAATAACCCCTGCATCGATGGCCTTTCTTGTCTCCATCACGGTAGTCCGGACCTTCAGATTTTTCATGATATTATCGTTTACCTGATCTTCCAGTTCATCGCTTACCTCACTCCCGAGCGGGCTGAAATGCGTGAAATCGAACCGCAGCCTGTCAGGCGACACATAGGAGCCGGCCTGTTTGACATGCTCCCCCAGTTTATTCCTGAGAGCGGCGTGGAGAAGATGCGTGGCGGTATGGTTCCTCATCGTTGCGGCCCGCCTCTGCCGGTCCACCGTTGAAATGACCCTGGCCCCACTTTTGAGCGAGCCCTCTTCGATCCTTACCCTGTGGACGTGCAGTCCCTCTGCGGGCTTTTTCGTATCCAGGACCGACGCCTTCATTCCCCCGGACACCAGTTGTCCCGTGTCGCCCACCTGGCCGCCCGATTCAGCGTAAAAGGGTGTCCTGTCAAGAATCGCCTCACCTTCGCCTCCGGTGTCTATTGCCTCGACAACTTCGCCGTTCACGACAACGGCAACGACATTTGACTCCGACTCCGTGCCCTCATATCCTGTAAACTCCGTCTTTCCATACCGCTCCAAGACATCCCTGTAAACCGGTGCAACTCCGGCTTCTTCTACAGACCACGATGCCCTTGCCTTGGTCTTCTGCGTCTCCATCTCCTTATGAAACCCCGCCTCGTCTATGGCAAGGCCGTTTTCCGCTGCAACGTCCCTCGCAATATCGATCGGAAAACCGAAAGTGTCATAGAGCTTGAACAACTCCTCTCCAGGTATGGCATTCTTTCCGGCCTCCCGTATATTCCTGATTATGCTGTTCAGCAGTGAAAGACCCTGCTCAAGTGTTCTGTTGAACCTCTCCTCTTCGAGCCTGAGCATCTTTCTTACCCGCGACTGCTCTTCAATCAGTTCCGGATACGCGGCCCCCATGGCCCCTTCAACCGATTCGCAGAGCTTATACAGTACCGGCTCTTCTATGTCGAGGAACTTGGCATAACGGGAGGCCCTTCTGATAATTCTCCGTAACACATACCCCCTCCCCTCGTTCGACGGCACAAGCCCCTCGGAGAGCAGAAAGGTGACGGCGCGTATGTGATCGGCAATGACCCTTATTGCCGTATCAGTCGCCGCGTCGCTGCCGTATTTCCTTCCGGAGAAGCTGCAAATGTCGGCGATGATCGGCGAAAATATGTCGGAATCGAAATTGTTATGCTTTCCCTGCAGAACAGCGGCGATTCTTTCAAGACCCATGCCGGTGTCTATGCTCGGCCTCGGCAGAGGTGATAACGTGCCCGTCTTGTCTCTGTCGTACTGCATAAAGACGAGGTTCCAGATCTCAAGGTACCTGTCGCAATCACATCCAACCCCGCAGTCGTCCTTTCCGCAGCCGACTTCCATCCCCTGGTCTATGATTATTTCGGAACATGGTCCGCAGGGGCCCGTGTCCCCCATCTGCCAGAAGTTATCCTTGGCCCCAAGTCTGACAATCCTGTCTTTACCGACATCGGTAAGCTCGGCCCAGATACCGGCGGCCTCGTCATCCTCCTCATAAACCGACACCCACAGTTGTTCTCTGGGCAGGCCGAAAACACCGGTCAGCAGATCCCAGGCGAACTGTATGGCATCCCGTTTGAAATAATCACCGAAGGAAAAGTTCCCCAGCATCTCAAAAAAGGTATGATGACGCGCAGTATGCCCTACATTTTCAAGGTCGTTATGCTTGCCGCCCGCCCTGAGGCATTTCTGACTGGATGCGGCCCTGTTGAACGGCGGCCGTTCATCGCCGAGGAAAACGGATTTGAATTGGACCATGCCGGCATTTGTAAACAGGAGAGAGGGATCGTTGGCCGGTATCAGTGATGAACTTCTTACCACCTCGTGTCCTCTGGCCCTGAAGAAATCAAGGAACGTCGCCCGTATATCAGCGCCTGTCATTGTTATTTAGCTACGCCTGGCTCGCCGCTGATTATTTCGGTCAGCTTGTCATCCATGAAAATCAGCCTGGTTTTCGAAAAGATCCACTTCTTGTATGTCCACTGGATCCTCTGTTTTCCGTCTTCAGGTTCCATAACCCGTATACTGTCGGGCCCGCCCCAGGCATACCTGACCTGGGTCATGGTCATCCCCAGACTGACCTCCTTGTTCTTGATGTGTTCCTGGACTCCGGGCGAATAATTCTGTATTTCCTCCGCCGAGTATCTCGCCGGAGCGGCACAACCGGCCGCAAGAACGATTGAGACCAGTAAAATAGACAAGCGCATCTTCTTCATTGTCCGTCCTCCTCATCAAAGTTGAAATCTCTCATAGCTTTCCGGATCACTCCCGGAGAATAACCCCGGCGGGCCAGAAGGTTCCAGAGCTTTCTCTTTCTTTCTACCGCAGTATAATTTTCCATAGATGTCCTTTTTTTGTCCAGGAATCTTACAGCATTCTCAAGATCAGTCTCTTCATCATAATCAAGGGCCGATTCGACGACGGACAGGGGCAGTCCTCTTTTCAGCATAAATGATCTTGCGCCCTTATGGCCGAGAAGTCTTCGTTCGAAGGCCAGTCTCCTCAGATTAGCGGCGAGGGCCACGTCGTCTATAAGTCCGGCCTGCTTCAGCTGGAGCACGGTGCGGTTTATCAGATCCGGCCGGAAGCCTTTCCGGTCCAGCCTGTCGCGCAATTCCCTTTCGCTTCTTCCCCTGTAACCGAGCAGCCTGAGGGCATACAGCTTCGCCTCACTCGCC
Source organism: Candidatus Sulfobium sp. (assembly GCA_037381085.1). GTDB lineage: Bacteria > Nitrospirota > Thermodesulfovibrionia > Thermodesulfovibrionales > UBA6898 > JARRRD01. The sequence goes on along the minus strand of JARRRD010000001.1, from coordinate 55,291 downwards.
GAATCTGTCAATCTTTATCTCTTCGTCCCCGGCCTCCTGTTCATAGGTGAGGTCGCTGGTAGACTGTATCCCCTTCACCTTGAGGGCGAAATCGTCGGGATTTGTCGCCCTGCGGAGAGCTTCTTCGTAGGTGATAAGACCTTCCTTGTACAGGCCGAAGATAGATTGGTCAAAGGTCTGCATGCCGTAATGTATCGCCCCCTGGGCGACCACATCGGGTATGCCCTTCGTCTTGTCCGGATCGAGTATGCAGTCTTTTATCGTGGAGGTCGCAATAAGCACCTCGACCGCCGGGACCCTGCCCTTTCCGTCGGCCCTCGGGACGAGACGCATCGAAATTATGCTCTTCAGGACTGAGGCGAGCTGCATCCTCACCTGTTTGTGCTGGTAGGGCGGGAAAACGGATATTATCCTGTTGACGGTCTCCATGGCGTCTATGGTATGCAGCGTGCTCAAGACGAGATGTCCCGTCTCCGCGGCGGTCAGGGCCGTCTGGATCGTCTCAAAGTCCCGCATCTCGCCGACCAGGATAACGTCCGGGTCCTGCCGCAAAGCCGCCCTGAGAGCCTTGCTGAATGATTCGGCGTCCTGCCCTATTTCTCTCTGGTTCACTATGGACCTCTTGTCCCTGTGAAGATACTCGATCGGGTCCTCGATCGTCATGATATGATAGGTCTTGTTGCTGTTGATGTAATCTATCATTGAGGCAAGCGTAGTGGACTTTCCGCTTCCCGTCGTCCCCGTCACAAGAACCAGTCCTCTTGGCTCCAGAGCGATTTTTTTAAGTACTTCCGGGAGCGTAAGCTCCTCGATAGTCGGTATCTTCATTGCTATGACCCTGAATACCATGCCTATGGTGCCTCTCTGGATAAACACGTTGCACCTGAAACGGCCGAGACCCGGCACGCTGTAGGCAAGATCCATATCATTTTTCTTCTTGAACGTATCGCGCTGTCCGGGGTTCATCACCGAGAAGGCCACCTTCAATGTATCTTCCTGACTGAGTCGCCTCTCCGAAGACAAAGGAGAAAGATTTCCGTCTATCCTCAATATGGGGTGCGAGCCGACCTTGAGATGGACATCGGACGCACCCATGGAATGTGCTGTCTTCAAAAGCTCATTTACATCCAGTTCACTTTCTTTCATGGCTCCTCGACCTTCCGCTACAGGCTATTTTTTCAGATTATAAGCCTCGATTATTTTTCCCTCAATGTCCCCCGCGACGGACGCATTGTTCCTCAGCCCCGAGATCAATGAGTTCTCCCTCTCTTGAGATGCCCTGGTTGAAATAAATGTCGAATTCCGCCTGCTTAAAGGGGGGCGCCAGTTTGTTCTTCACTACCTTGACCCTCACGCGGCTGCCAATGACCTCCTGGTTCTCCTTCAGGCTCTCTATTCTGCGTATGTCAAACCTCATGGAAGAGTAAAATTTCAATGCGTTCCCTCCGGTCGTGGTTTCGGGGTTTCCGAACATGACGCCGATCTTCATCCTTATCTGATTAATAAAGACGACCGTGGTGTTGGACTTTGATATCGAAGAGGTCAACTTCCGGAGGGCCTGGCTCATCAGCCGGGCATGAAGACCCGGAAGTGAATCGCCCATGTCTCCCTCTATCTCAGCCTTCGGTACAAGTGCCGCTACGGAATCTACAACGATTATATCGAGAGCGCCGCTTCTCACAAGATATTCCGCAACCTCCAGCGCCTGTTCCCCCGTATCCGGCTGCGATACCAGGAGGTCATCGACCTTTACCCCTATCCTCTTGGCATAGTTTATATCAAGCGCATGTTCCGCATCTATAAAAGCGGCCGTACCACCGGCGCTCTGGGCCTGCGCTACCGCGTTGAGGGCGAGCGTAGTCTTTCCGGAGGATTCGGGACCGTATATCTCAACGACCCTGCCACGCGGGAGGCCGCCTATGCCCGTTGCTATATCCAGGGTCAGGGACCCGGTAGGGATCGCGTGGACGCCTTCGACGGCAGTTTCTTCCCCCAGGCGCATGATCGAACCCTTTCCGAAACTCTTCTCGATCTGCGATATGGCCATTTCAAGGGCCTTGATCTTATCCTTGTTCGACATCTTTCCTCCCGCCAAAAGGTATTTCAGCCAGGCTGCTGTATTCAGCCCCCGCCGGTCTGAGTTCGCTCTTCATCAAAGTCACCATCCTTATTTCCATGCTTCCAAGACTTACCGTACCGAGGCCCTGTATAGACTTCATCATCTCCGGTATCCCTCTCCAGGAGCGGACCCTCCCGATCGTCAGATGAGGAGAAAAGGCCCTGTCCTCCGCCGCATATCCGAGTTTCACCATCTCCGACTCAACGTCCATTGCCAGGTCCATCAGTTCCTTTGATTCCTCGATTCCGGCCCAGATTACCCGCGGCCGTCGCATGTCGGGAAAACACCCGACACCGGTTATTTTAATATAAAAAGGGGAGTATGAGGACAATCTTTGCGACAGAGCGTCAGATATCCTGGCAACGAGGGCCTCTTCAGTGGCGCCGAGAAACTTCAACGTGAGGTGTACATTTCCCGCCGGCACCCACCGTACGTCGGCCCCAAACCTCTTTAGACCGTCTGCAGTCTCGGCCATCTGCTGCTTCAACGGTTCCGGTATCTCAACGGCGATGAAACACCTTAAAGCCATAATCTCAAGACCTGATCGAGAAATCTGAGCGCCTCAACGGACGCCCCCCGCTTGATATCCTCCCTGTCTCCGGTCAACTTAATCCCCTTGGATTTTACGAGATCTTCTATTGCGACCGCCATGTAGACAAGACCGACCTCTTTCTCCTCCACCGTCTCCGGCCCGGCAATGCCTGTTACGGAAAGGGCGACTTCGCTGTCCCCCAGTTCCCGGACCGACTTTGCCATCGCAATAGCCGTCTCCTCGCTGACAGTCCCATGCTTTTTCAGCACTGAGGCGCTTATTCCGAGGACCGACCTCTTTGCTTTTTCGGAATAACAGACCACCGACATTTCGTAGAACTTCGAAGAGCCCGGGAGGTTTGTGACGGTATTGGAGATGAGTCCCCCGGTGCAGGACTCGGCTATACTCAATCTAAGACCTTTTTCCGTAAGTCTGGCCGCTATCTTTTCTACTACAGTTAAAAGATCACTGTCCATAGCCTCAGAAGAATGCCGGCGTATATGCCTGCCAAGAGGTCATCCGCCATTATACCCAGCCCCCCGCTCATTGATTCATCGATCCGGTTTATCGGAAACGGCTTTAGTATATCGAAAATCCTGAACAAAAGAAAGCCCGCGATCAGGAAAACGTATGTATGCGGGACATAGAAGACCGCTACAAGATAGCCGATAAATTCGTCTATGACAATCTTGCCGCTGTCGCGCTCTCCAATAACGTCTTCGGCCGTATCGGACGATATTATTCCGACAACAATCCCCGACGTTATCACAAGAAATTGCACCACCGGTGACAGGTCAAGGGATGATACAAAAAGCAGCCCTGCAGCGCTTCCCCATGTTCCCGGAGCGAACGGCATATAGCCGACAAATCCAAGTGTGGCAACATTCTTCAGGAGCAAACGAACAAAAGCCCTCAATCCGCCCACAGACTATTGTTAGCCTTTACTCTTCAATTATCGTGTAGTTGAAGGTAATTGAGGCTGTTCCTTCAAGTGTTGCTTTAACGGAGCAATACTTGTCCATCGAGAGTTGCACCGCCTTCTTCACCGCATCTTCAGACACATTCCTGCCCTTTACAACAAACTCAATATGCATCTCGGTATACTTCTGGGGATGGTCTTCAGCCTTCCTGCCCTCAACATAGATCTCCAGACCTGTCAGTTTCTCCTTCTTCTTTCTAAGGATGGAGGCTACATCCATGCCGGAGCAGCCGCCAAGACCGATTGCCAGCAGTTCCATCGGCCTCATGCCGGTGTTTTGTCCCCCAACGCTGGAATCACTGTCCAGGACTATGGCATGACCGGAGTCGGCCTGTCCCACGAATTGCAATCCGTCCGTATATGTCAGCTTCGCTTTGACCGTTCCCATTTCATCACTCCTTTCAGTTTTTTATGCCTCTGTCTCCAGTGTAATGCTTCCTGAATCCTCTTTACGGAAAGGCTCTCAAGAAAGGCCTCTCAAGGTCATTATCGGGGTAACAGTCTGGAACACCTGCCCTCAAAGCGAAACAGGACCGGATTCCCCTCGGGTGCATTATGCCAAAAGCCATCGAAGACGAGAGACATCGCAGGCATTCCGTTCCCGTCTCACTCATGCAAGCAGGGCTCAAGCAGGGTTTTCTTCCTTCAGCAGTTTATACTCAATGCTGTCCACAAGGGCCTTATAGGAAGCCTCGATGATGTTTTCCGAAACACCGACAGTACCCCAGCGGTTCTGGGTGTCGCCTGATTCGATGAGGACCCTCACCTTCGCGCTCGTCCCTTTTTCAGCTGTAAGTACACGCACCTTATAATCGAGAAGTTTAACGTCTTTCAACTCCCTTGAAAAATATTTTTCGAGGGCCTTCCTCAACGCTTTGTCAAGGGCGTTCACCGGACCTTTCTTACTTTCCGCCACTGTATGTTCAACATCGTTTCCCACCTTCAGCTTTATTGTTGCTTCGCTGATCGGCTCTTCTTTCTTTGTCCTTCTTTCAACGATTACCCTGAATTCGATGAGATCAAAAAACTGCTTGTGTAAACCGAGAGCCTTCTTCATAAGCAATTCGAAAGATGCCTCGGCGCCTTCGAACTGATACCCCTGGTTTTCGAGGTCCTTGAGTTCACGCACGATCTGCTGCACCTCCGTTGAATCGCCAGACAGCTTTATCCCGAACTCCTCCGCCTTTCTCAGGATATTGCTCCTGCCTGCCTGGTCGGATATGAGAATGCGGCGGGAATTTCCGACCAGTTCGGGGACAATATGCTCATAGGTCCCGGGATGCCTGACAATCGCACTCACGTGCATGCCGGCCTTATGGGCAAAAGCGCTGTCACCCGTGTAGGGCTGGCGCTTAAAATGCCTCAGGTTCGCTATCTCGTCAACAAACCGCGATACTTCGCGCAACTCCTGCAGACGTTCCGGCCCGATGCACTCAAGTCCAAGTTTCAGTTCGATGTTAGCAATGATCGAAATGAGGTTGGCGTTGCCGCAGCGCTCGCCTATCCCGTTTATAGTACCCTGGACCTGCGAGGCCCCGGCCTCCACGGCCATAATCGAACTTGCCACGGCACAATCGATATCATTGTGGACATGGATTCCCACAGGAGTCCTGAAATCCGCCACGACTCTTCCGACCGTATCGCGGACCGCGGACGTAATGGTGCCTCCGTTCGTGTCACAGAGTACCAGGCAATCGGTACCCGCATCCTCGGCCGCAGCCAGGCATTTCAGGGCATATTCAGGGTTGTTTCTATATCCGTCGAAGAAATGTTCGGCATCGAAAAAAACCTTGTCCGCATACTTCTTCAGATAGGCAATAGAATCATGTATAATCTCGAGATTCAGTTCAAGCGATACCCGCAGCGCCTCCCTCACATGAAAGTCCCATGTCTTTCCGAAGATGGTAATAGCCGGGGTTTCGGCCTCGACAAGCGCTTTCAGGACCGCGTCGTGCCCGGGTTTCCTTTTCGGGTGATGTGTGCTCCCGAAGGCAACCACCGTCGATTTTGAGAGTTTCAGCTTCCGGACCTTTTTAAAGTAATCTGCGTCCCGGGGGTTTGCGCCGGGCCAGCCGCCCTCAATGAAATGTACGCCGAGCTCATCGAGCTGCCCGGTGATCCGGATCTTGTCCTCCACTGAAAAGGCAATGTCCTCCGACTGCCCGCCGTCCCTCAACGTCGTATCATATAACTCTATTTTTCGCATAGCTCTATTATACATATTTGGGATCGTCATAATGGAATGCCCGTCAGCAGGAAAATCTACCCTCACCCCTGCCTACCGGCAGACAGGCCTCTTTGCCAGAGAGGAGCAAAGGGAGGTCAGGAGGGATTCTTGCGGAAAGATTCCGGTCAAGCAGGACTGACAAACTGCGCGGCCTTATGTCGTCATGTATTTACGTCTGTTAACCCGACAGGCCGAAAATTTCATGCAGTACCCTCACGGCCAGTTCAGTGAACTTAAGGTCTATAATGCACGATACCTTTATCTCCGATGTGCTTATCATGATTATGTTGATGTTATGCCCCGCAAGCGTCTCAAACATGCGCGCTGCAACGCCGGAATGGGTCCTCATGCCGACGCCGACGACAGAGACCTTGCTGATATCGTCCCTCATGTCGACCCGCCCGGCCCCCAACTCCTTCGCAATCGTCTCCGTCACTGCCAGCGCCTTCTTCGAGTCCGTTTTCGCAACGGTAAAGGAAATGTCCGCAGACTTTCCGTCGCTGCTGATATTCTGTACTATCATGTCGACCACAATATTTGCGGAAGCGATGGCTTCAAACAATCTTGCTGCTATTCCAGGCTTGTCGGGGACCTTCACGACGGTAATCTTCGCCTGGTTCTTATCATAGGCAATACCCGATACAACAACATTTTCCATGTCCTTATCCTCCTCCGCTACGAGAGTACCGGCGTTATCATTAAAACTCGACCTCACGACAATAGGGACATTGTATTTCTTCGCGAATTCAACCGACCTCGTCTGGAGAACCTTTGCCCCGAGACTTGCCAGTTCCAGCATCTCTTCATAAGAAATCTTATCGAGCTTACGCGCCTCGGCAACGATATTCGGGTCTGTCGTGTATACACCATCGACATCCGTATAGATTTCGCAGAGGTCGGCTTCGACTGCGGCTGCTATGGCGACCGCCGAAAGGTCCGAACCGCCCCGGCCCAGGGTGGTCACGTCGGCCTCTCCTTCCGTGACTCCCTGAAAACCCGCAATGACCACTATCTTGCCGTCGGCCAGCGCCTTCCTGATCCTGTCACCCGATATTTTTTCGATCTTCGCCCTGGTGTGGACCTTGTTGGTTATGATGCCCGCCTGACGACCGGTCAGGGCCTTCGCAGGATATCCCCGGGCCTCGATAGCCATTGCGGTGAGGGCACTGGTAACGCGCTCGCCGGATGACAGGAGCATATCCATCTCCCTGTCACCCGGGGACGGAGATATCTTACAGGCAAGCTCGATCAGTTTGTCCGTTTCGCCTGCCATCGCGGAAACGACAACCACCACGCCGTTCCCTTTTTCGGCAGTCTTTGTGACCCGCTCGGCAACCGCTTTAATCCTCTCCACATTGGCAACGGACGTTCCTCCGTATTTCTGAACAATCAGCATGAACAGAAAACCTCCTCAGCACTCCTGACCCGGCAAAGCCGGGACCAAACATATTTTCACTATTTTCACTTTTCTTTTGCCGCACCAAGTCCTAGACGACTAAAAAGACGCTTCGCCTCTAATGAAATAATCCATCAAGGTATGCCCTTTTTCAAAGATCAGAATGCCGTCCCTGTCAGCCATTGTTTCGTCAAAAGTCAGACCTTCATTCCTCTGCAGGCTGTTGCTGTCGAACAGCACAAAGGGTACAGGGTCCGCAGTATGGGTTCTCAGTTCGAGCGGTGTCGGATGGTCCGGAAGAAGTAATACCCTGTACTCCCCGAATTCTTTCATCCCTGCCATGACAGGACCGACCACAAAAGAATCAAAGTCTTCTATGGCGCGTATCTTGTCGTTGCAATTGCCGGAATGCCCCGCTTCGTCGGGGGCCTCGACGTGTATATACACAAAGTCCGTACTTTTCAGGGCCTTCAGCGCCGCTTCGGCCTTCCCTCTGTAGTTCGTGTCGAGATAGCCGGTAATGCCGGGCACCTTTAATATTTCAAAGCCCGCATAAATGCCCAACCCCCTCGTCAGATCGACGGCGGAAATCAGTGCACCGCTCAGAGAATATTTCTCCCGGAAGGTCGGCAACGCTGGCTTCCTGCCCTGTCCCCAGAACCATACACTGTTGCCGGGGTTATTGCCGTTCTCTGCGCGCCTGATATTAACCGGATGGCCGCCAAGGATTGCAACGGAGTCATTCATCAGCTTCCGCAGGACGTTCTCGCCCTCGCCCGCAGGGAGATAATCGGCGATGTCCCTCCCGATTATGTCATGAGGCGGTACGCATTGGACATCAGGGGGACCCCCGGACCAGATCATGAGATGGCGGTAACTTACGCCAGGATAAAACCTGATGGCTTCCGTTCCAAGTCTCCTGTCGAGATCGCGTATGAGTTCCCGGGCCTCCTCAGTCGAGATATGGCCACTGCTGTAATCCTCCATAACGGCGCTGCTCCCGTCATCGCCAAACCTGAGAGTAACGAGATTGCACCGGAATGCCACATCATTTCCGGAAAGCGACACCCCTATACTCGCCGCCTCAAGGGGAGCCCGGCCGGTATAATAGAGCTGAGGGTCGTAGCCTAGAATGCTGAGGTTGGCAACGTCCGATCCAGGGTGCATTCCCATGGGAATGGTCCTTACCCTGCCGGGATTCCCCGATACGGACATACTGTCCATATTGGGAGTCGAAGCCTTCTGCAAAGGCGTCTTCCCGCCCAGTTCATTTATCGGCCTGTCAGCCATGCCGTCACCGATAATCACAACGTATTTCATAGCCTAAAATCCCATAGGAGTGGCAAGTTCCGAAAAAATATCCTCTTCACCGCTGCCCGTCATCCCTACTGGACAATGTCTCCCTCAACCGCCTCTACCTGAATCCCTTTCCCCCTCAGCCAATCAATGCCCTTGTCAAGATCCTTGTCGTCGCCTTCAAGTTCCAGGATCATTTCCCCGACTGTTTCCGTGACCCGTGCTCTTCTTATATTCGGCATCACATTGAACTGTTTTGCCATCATGAACACCACCGGTTCCTTGATGAGGTGCTGCGGAAACGTCAGTTTCACCCTCTTCTTCATCACTCCTCCTATCTTCCTCCACCGGCGATCGCCGGCACGATTGACACTTCATCCCCGTCCTTCACGGCCGTCTCTTCCGCATTAAGGAACCTTATGTCCTCATCGTTGAGATAGATGTTGACGAACCTCCTGACCTTTCCGTTTTCGGATATCCGTTCCGCGATCCCGGGATATTTCCCTTCAAGATCGTTTATCAGTTCCATCACGGTTCCGGCCTTGCCCTCGACCTCTTCTTTGCCCTGTGTCAGCCGCTGAAGCGGTGTCGGAATTCTTACCTTTACACCCATTTATCTTCCTCCTTGCAGTCGCAGACCGCTCAGGTCATCGACCTTTACTGATGTTATCAAGGACCTCTTCGAAAGAGGCCAGGTTCGGTTTTATATAATGAGGCGACCGGGTATGCCCCTGCAGCGCCTCCTGGGTCTTCAAGCCGTTTCCCGTTATACAGATAACGGTTGTCTTGTCCTTCTCTATCTTTCCCGTCTCGATCAGTTTCTTCGTGCAGGCCAGAGTGACGCCGCCGGCCGTCTCGGCAAATACTCCTTCGGTGCGGGCAAGGAGTTTGATCGCATCCACGATCTCCCTGTCGCTTACGTCCTCCGCGTAACCGCCGGTTTCCTTTACCACCTGCGTTGCATAGTAACCGTCGGCGGGATTGCCGATAGCAAGCGATTTCGCAACCGTATCAGGTTTCACCGGCCGGATAACGTCCGTGTCATTTTTTACCGCTGTCGCGATCGGACTGCACCCCGTTGCCTGGGCTGCAAAAACCTTGGTGTTGAGGTCCTTCAGGATGCCGATCTGTTCGAGTTCCTTGAAACTCTTCCATACCTTGGTAAGGAGAGAACCACTGGCGCAGGGAACTACTACGTTGTCGGGGGCCTTCCAGCCGAGCTGTTCTATGATCTCAAAGCCCAGCGTCTTGGAGCCTTCAGCGTAAAAGGGCCGGATGTTGATGTTTACAAAAGCCCACCGGTATTTGTTGGCCACCTCGCTGCAAAGCCTGTTGACGTCATCATAATTCCCGTCGACGGCGATAAGGTTGGGCTCGTACACCAGAGACGCTATTATCTTGCTCGCCTCGAGGGTCGCGGGGATGAAGATGAACCGGTTGAACCCTCCCTTCGCACCTTGAGCGGAGACGGAGTGTGCCAGATTGCCCGTAGAGGCGCAGGCGACGGTGTCGAATCCGAACTCTCTGGCCTTGGTGAGAGCTACTGAGACAACCCTGTCCTTAAAAGACAGGGTTGGATGGACAACCGTATCATCCTTGATGTAAAGCTCTTCCACTCCAAGGGCTTTTGCGAGGTTTCCCGCCTTCAGAAGCGGAGTAAATCCGGAATTCAGGCCCACCTGCGGCTTACCGTCTATCGGCAGAAGCTCCCTGTATCTCCAAAGGTTCTTCCCCCGTCTCGCGATTTCTTCTCTGTTCAAAGCCTTCGCTATACTTTCATAATCATAGGAGACTTCGAGCGGTCCGAAACAGAATTCGCAGACATAGACGGGCTCAACCGGATATTCCCTTCCGCATTCCCTGCACTTAAGCGCCTTTATATGTCCCATACAGCTACCTCCCGGAAACTATGTACCATTATTATTTTAAATCACTATTCTACTTTAAACAGCAGATAATTTAAAGAGAATCCGCGGGAGGGGCCTCTGTCACGCCTTGTTCCATCGTGTCATGCCTGAAGTTTATGGATAATGTGGGCTGGAACATCCCGCAATCTCCCTGTGACGTCCCCTGCGGACAGGTAATTGCAGAATATGCTTTTCTCTTCCGCAGCCACACCCCTATCCGGGTAGCAATGTTATACTAATACAAACTTGTGACAGGCGGGGCCGAACTCGTTTCGAGAGGCGCCTTCCTCCAGTGTAAAATTGGAAATACTGCATAGTCTCATAGATATTTTTCTGCATCTCGACAGGCACCTGAGCGTTGTCATACAGAATTACGGTGCGTGGACGTACCTCATACTTTTTCTGATCATTTTCTGCGAAACGGGCCTCGTGGTGACCCCTTTTCTCCCGGGCGATTCCCTCCTTTTCGCGGCGGGTACATTCGCCGCCATCGGGGCCATGGAGGTTGAATGGCTTTTTCCCCTCTTAAGTCTGGCTGCCATCGGCGGAAATACCGTCAATTACTGGATAGGATACCGCGTCGGACCGAAGGTCTTCCACAAGAAGAATGTCCGTTTCCTGAACAGGGAATACCTCGACAGGACGCATCGTTTTTTTGAGAAACACGGCGGGAAAACTATCATTATAGCGAGGTTTATCCCCATTATCCGCACCTTCGCTCCCTTTGTCGCAGGCGTCGGATTCATGACCCACTGGCGCTTTACCTTCTATAACGTTACTGCGGGCATTGCCTGGGTGGGCCTGTTCCTTTTTTCGGGCTACTATTTCGGCAATATTCCTCTGGTGAGAAACAACTTTTCTATCGCTATACTTGCCATCATCCTGATCTCGGTCCTGCCCGGTGTGATCGAGTACCTTAGGCACCGCTACCGCCTCGCCCAGTAATCTCCCGGCAGCGGAGGTCAACTTTACCCCAACGTTGCAAAAAGACCTCCATTTCAAATTCGTCATTCCCGAGGTAGTAGTCGGAAATCCACGTTTTCAAACAGACTGGATGCCTGCCGGCAGGCAGGCCCGACTAAGAATGACGGAAAAGGGACTAACGTCCGTCCATAGATAGCCCAATGCGCTGGACCCCTTCTGTAAAGCCTTCGGAAAGATTCCGGGCAAGCCGGAATGATGGAAAGGACTTAAAAAGACCTGTATAAACAGGCGCTAACTAGCCGTATAACTTTACTTTTTCATCCGGTCTATGATCTTTCCGAGCTTCTGAATCTCCTCACCGTAAAGCGCCCAGTCGCCCTCACGCTGTGCCTTCATCGCACGCTCAAAATGTTCTTTCGCCTGGGCCGGGAGATCCACTTGAGGTGCGGCAGCCTGTGTCGCCGACACAGGTGCTTCAACCTCGGTCATGGTCGACTGACCGAATATCTTTGCAAGGGCTCCATCGAGAGTGTCATCCATTGCTATGCGGTTTTTATATGCGACGATAACCCTTTTCAGCTCCGGTATCTTCCCTGTTTCCGCCCGGAGATAAAGCGGCTGGACATAAACCAGAGAATTCTCGATGGGGATAATCAAAAGGGTGCCCTGGATTACCTGGGAGCCTCTTTGGTTCCACAAAGAGACCTGCTCTGATATACTCGTTTCCTGGTTGATCCTCGCGACGATCTGCTTTGGACCGTAGACAAGCCTGTCCTTTGGGAAGCGGTAGACAATGAGCTTTCCGTAATTGTCACCGTCACACCGCGCGGCCATCCAGGCCGAAAGATTGTCCTTCTTCTTCGGGTTAAAGGGCAGCATAAGGATGAACTCCTCCTTCTTTTCTTCCGGCAGCTTCATGATTGTATAGTACGGCTCCATCTGCGTCTGGTCTCCCTGTCTCCCCATGACCGGTATCTCCCACTGGTCTTCCTTGTTGTAGAAGTTCTGGGGGTCTTGCATGTGATAGGTTGTGTACACCGCGCTCTGAATGCTGAAGATATCCTTGGGATAGCGAATATGTCGTCTCAGGTCCGGGGGCATGTCCGAAAGGGGCTTCAATAGTCCCGGGAATATATTGCTGATTGTACGTATGATCGGATCGTTTTCGTCCGCGATATAGAAGTTCATGCTGCCGTCATAGGCGTTTATCGCCACCTTCACGGAATTCCTGATATAGTTTATCCCTGAAAAAGGCTGCGAATAGGGGAACCTGTTGCTTACCGTGTATGCGTCGTATATCCAGAAGAGGCCGCCGTCCTTCGATATCACCATGTAAGGGTCCCCGTCGAAAACAAGGAAGGGCATTACCGCCTGCACCCTTTTCGTTATATTCCTTCTGAACATGATCCTGCTGTCGGGGGTAACATAGCTCGACAGAAATATCTTGAGAGATCCGAAATACTCGGCAAAAATCAACTTCTTCAGGTACGAGCCGATCCGTACCCCTCCCTTCCCCGCATATGTGTCGTAAACGTTCTTGTCTCCCGAGGGGTAGTTGAACTCCTTCGCCTTCGTGTCGACTATTGCATAATCGCTTGCGAGTTCGCCGAAATAGATCTCAGGCCGCTTCACCTGCAGGCTCTTTGCCGTGGACACGGGAGGGATATCTTTTATCATCAGCACCGGCAGCCCCTCGGGAGTCACCTGGTTCACCGGGCCCAGCGTCACGCCGTATCCGTGTGTAAAGGTGAGCACTTCGTTGATCCAGTTCCTGGTCGGTATGCTTTCTGTCGACAACTCCCTCGGCGAAAGCAGAGTCTGGCGGTATTTTCCGTCGATCATGTAACGGTCGTTGTCGATGGAGACGAACTGGTAGTAAGTGCGTATCTCCTGTACCTGGCTGAATGTATCCAGGAGCGGTTTTCGGTCCCATAGGCGGATATTGTCGATTGTGGCCCTGTTATGATCGATATCGGCATCGCTTAGAGTCATGTCGCCGGAGATGTCCTTTTCCTCAACCTTGTTGAGATCGAACGCCTTTCTCGTGGCCGCGATAGTGTATCTTATGTAGGGAGTTTCCATTTCGAGCTCGCTCGGAGCTACCACAAACTTCTGCAGAATAGACGGGTAAACGGAGCCCCCTACGAAGGACAGCAAAACGTAGGCTCCTACGGTCCCCACGACGAGCCATTTTTTTCTCAGGAATATATTGCCGAGGACCAGTATCCCGGCAACCACTGCGGCAATCATCTTCACCTTGAGAAAAGGGATCACCGCGTGGACATCAGCATAGGTTGCGCCCGCTACGTGCCCGTGCGATGAAAAGAGGATCTCGTGCATATTGATATATGCATTGAAGGCAAGCACGCCGAATACCAGCGCTCCGATAACGGAAAGATGGACTGACGGTACCCTTTCCATGGCAACCCTGTTTCGGTCCACAAACACCGCCCCCCTCAGGAGATACAGAGCACCGGCGGCCACAAAAGAAACACCGAGCAGCAAAAGCGCAGTGTCGGAGATGATATCGAAGACCGGGAGGGTGAAAAGATAGAACGACACGTCTTTATGGAAAAGGGGGTCGGAATGTCCGAACGGTGCTGCATACAGCCAGGACAGAAAGGTAAACCAGTTCTCATAAAAGAGCAAGGCGAAAATAAAACCGAACAGGGCCGGCATGACAAACTTCAGTTTGCCAAGATGCTCGAGTATGCTCCGGACAGGAGGGGTGTCCCAGGCGGCCGACAGAGGCACGACCCTGTTCTTTGTGACCCTTATCGCAAAAGCTATGCTTATATAAGGGATCACAAATCCGACAGCGAATCCAGCAAGGGAAATAATGGCCTGGGCAACTACCTTGGTTACAAATATTTCCCTGAACTGAAGGCCGCTGAACCAGAGCCAATCGACATATAGAGAAAAAATCTTCGGCAGGAACATCGCGATCAGGCCGATCGCTACGATTACGGCTATCTCCGTGCGTGAAAGTCTGCTCTGCATGTATGTTCCCTTCTATCAGCGGAGGCGCAGCTTCAACAGCCTCCCTCGGAGCTTCTATTATCCGGCCTGCCGCAAAAAACCACTTCTCGCGTATTATACATAACGAATAAGTACGATGCAATTCATCTTCATTCCGGCTCCTCTGTATTTTTCAGACACCCCGGGATAAAGTATCTGCGACCTCTAATTGCCGGAATGAAATCGTTGCTTTGGTTATGCATCCGGAGGCATTCACGATTTCCTTATTTCCAGTATCCCAACAAGTCCGTGCCCTACTCCAGCTCCCGGTTGCATCTCCATTTCAAGCCTCCTCAGGGCGTAGGCAAGCTGGGGCTCGATGATGTTGGCCCTGGTGTCGCCCGGAAGACGGCCCGTTGCATCTATAACTCTCTTCATGGTCTTTACCGCTTCTTTGAGCGGTTCGGGATAGAAAGTATACATTTCCAGGTTCAGACCCTCTCCGGCTGAAGATCTGTCATCGAATTTCGAAAGGAACTCCATGGTGCGCCTTACAAGCGTATTCCAGCACATGGTGAAGCCCTCAAAAAAGGAATTCAGTTCGGCAAAATCCTTTCTGGGAGAGTAATCAATAATAAGCGACTCCAGGTCGGTGCGCGTGTTCGGTTCGAGAAGGGAATTCACAACCTCGCGGATTGCAGGACAGTGCCGGTTATATTCCGCCGTATCCATGTGGCGACCGACAAACAGCGATCTGTCGAAGAGCCTCCGGATCCTTATCTCCGCCCCCGACTGCCGGGCCGCCCTATCCACGATCCCCCTCACCTCGTCGGCCGAGATCAGCCGGAGGGGGAAAGAAGGAATATCGATCACCCGCCTCTCCTCGGGAGGATAAATATAGGAGATCCTGTAATCCATGAATGTCTCGTCTTCCGTCTTCCCGACCCACAGGTCCTGCCATTCATATGAATATCTTCCGAGCCAGTCGCAAATCACAAGGGCGTACTTGCCACATCCCGCGGCTATATCGGTCAACACCTGCACCGTCTGGGCATCATGGTTATGAGAAAGGGTCCCATAGGAGGTGAAGTAGACATCAAAAGGGCCTTCTTCAGGCTGAAGCCTCCCGTTAAAATCACCCTCCCGGAAGAGGATCTTCTCGTTGCCGCCGTAAATCTCCTGCGCCTGTTTCAGGAGATCACGATTGATATCCAGACCGAGGTAAAAACCGAGCTGGTCGGGGTCTATCAGTTCGACCGCATACTCGTAGAGACCCCTGTCCTTGACCGTCATTCCCATCAGCAGTTCAAATCCGTCGCCCGATCCGCATCCGATGTCCAATATCTTCAACCTTTCAAGTCTCCTCGCCTTTTCGTCGACCAGCTCCTTGAGGTAGTGCCTGACAAAAAGCCTCGTCACCTCGTCCTCCCAGAAACGGCGGACATTGTCATACTTGCCTGTGAGACCCGTCTTCTTGGCGTACTGCCCGGTGGTCACCGCTTCTGAATAAGGTTTCTCCTCTGACATTCAGTAATCCTTCAGCCCACGCAGACCGAATTTGTAAATTCTATCGCCTGAAACGCGTCCGCGCAGTGTGCGTCGGCCCCGATCTTAGCGGCAAAATCGCGGGAAGTCGGTGCTCCGCCTATGAGGACCTTCATGTCCTGCCTGAGTCCCCTTTCAGCCAGCATACTGATCACGCTCTCCATTTCACGCATGGTGGTCGTCAAAAGAGCCGAAAGACCCAGGAACTGCGGCCTGTGCTGTTCTGCTGCCTCGATGATCTTCTCCGCCCGTACGTCCGTCCCCAGGTCGACGACGTCGAAGCCCGCACCTTTGAGCATTATGGAGACAATGTTCTTGCCTATATCATGAAGGTCTCCTTTAACCGTTGCTATGACGAATCTCCCCTTAGTCTCGACCCCGGCCTTCTCCAGATGCGGCCCGAGGATATCCATCGCAGCACCGACGGCCTCCGCTGACGCGAGCATGTCCGGTATCAGGTACTTGCCGCTCTCGAAGTTCCTGCCTACTGTATCCATACCGGCCGTCAAGCCGCTTATTACAAGGTCCTTTACATCAACATTCTCCTTCATGGCCTCGCCGATCAGCTCGACAGTCGCCGGCCTGCCTTCGAAACCGTCCTCAAAACCTTCGTCTTCGCTGTTGATCCTTCCCTGAATGATGTTGACCTTTATTTCCTCTATCAGGTTTCTCTCTTCCATAGCCACCCTGACCTCCTTTGTAAAATAATTGCTATTTATGTCCTGAGCCGGGAAAGCAGCCCCGGAACTTCCTCGAATACGCGGGTTTCTGTCTCCACCGGCAATGACCTTGCCGGCCTCAACAGGAGTCTGTCCATACGTTCCACTGCCATATCTATCACTTCGTCATCGCCGTTTCTGCCCTCGAAGGGATAGTGAGAATAGATCCGCCCGGACCGCAGACTCTTTCTCACAAAGCGGGCGTAAAGCTTCTGATGCGAAGCCATGACTTTATCTATCTGGGCAAGCGATTCGTCAACGTCCGCTATCGAGAGCCTCGGCGACGCCAGGAACCTCTTGATCATACCGATATGTTCGTTGTCGAGGACCGCCTGCACCGGGCAGAATGTGTTGGTCCTGTCCAGGAGTCCGAAAGCATAGTGGATATACTGCGCTCCGCTCATGGCGATAGGGATATGGGTAAAGAATTTTTCTATTGTCGCCTGCATGCCCGGCACCTTTGAATCCCCCACCCCTGCCGTCGAATAGCAGGGTATCCTGTAATATCGAGCCATCTGTATGCAATCTATATTGTACTGGTTAAACTCCGGGGCTCCGTAGAAATCGTGCAGATTGTCCATTCGTGCCCTGACGGGGACGCTGCCGTAGATAACGGGCGTGCCGGGGTTTACCAGTTGTGTAAGAGTGATGCCGGCGAGGATCTCGGCGTTGATCTGGGCCACCATTCCCGCCTCCTGGATAGGCGCTGTAGATCCGCCCTGGGGAGAACTGGAAACCACAAAAGGTATCCCCCTGCGTGCAAATTCGATCAGCTTCTGTGTCGCATCGTCAACCATCTGGAGCGGACTCTTGACCGTACAGGTGATGAAAGAAATGACCGGATTCTCCTTAAAGGCCTCCCTGCCGCCGGCGACTATCTCGGCAAGTCTCACAACATTGTCCAGTTGACCCAGACTCGTCAGACCGGCCTGCACGTGCTTCGTCGTATTCCTGAGGGATATGTAGAATTTGTTCACATCGTGATTTTCTTCCGTGATGTCCTCATCCTGTATGTTGACGGGCCTTATGAAAAAGTCGAGATGCTCAAGTTCTTCGGCAAGTCTCGCTGCAGTACCGAGACGCTCGACATTCCCCCTCTCCTCGGTAAATACGGGCAGCCTCTTTTTTCGCCCGGGGTCTCTCTCGCTGACAAATACCTCCATGTCCGTATCCAGCCAGACGTTGGTTTCCGACCCGCTGCCGAAATAGATCCGCGGCACTTCGGCATCCAGTATCAACGCATTCCCGGGGTCCCGGGCACCCAGTTTCACAGCGGAAGGAGCTGAAGCCAGCGCATCCCTGACTACGGATGCCGGTAACCTTATCTTGTGAGAACGCTCGTCCAGACGCTCTGTCCGGCAGCCGGTCGCTGCCAGTATGCTCGTAGCCTCGTCGTTGAAACAGATAATCCCGATGTCCTCAAGTATCGAAAGAGACGCCCTGTCGAGCCTCCCGATCTCCTCCTCCGACAGCCGTGAATAGGGCCTCACCACCAGGCCTTCTCTGAAAGTTTCAACCATATACCTAATTTCCTTTCTGCCTGTCCTGTCTCGTTGCCCGCAGATACCTGCGGCAATGGCGGTCTCTTCCCAAAACCGCTTCTCCGGCCCTTACGGCCGACATGACGGCGTTGTCCAGAGGATTAACAATTGCGGCGTCGACGCCCGAAAGCATGGCCATATGGAGCAGGGCGGTGTTGATAAGTGCGCGTTTGGGCAATCCGAAGGAGACATTGCTGAGCGCAAGCACCGTCCCCGCACCGGGGAAAAGTGTCTTGATCTTTTCCAGGGTCTCAAGGGTCGTCCGCCCCTGCGAAATATCAGTACTTATGGGAAGCACCAGGGGATCGAAATAAACCTTCTCGGCCGCCAGACCGAAAGACTCAGCACCCTTGAGAATCTTTTCGCAAGCCTTAAGGCGTCCGGCGGCATCGCCGGGTATACCGTTTTCGTCCATGGCGAGAGCAACAACAGGCACCCCGTATTCTGCCGCCAGCGGCAACACCTCCTCCATATTCCTCTCGGTGGCCTTGACCGAGTTTATCATCGCCACCTTTTTGCCGCCTGACCGCAGCCCGGCATCGAGAACAACGGCATCGGCGCTGTCGATACAGAGCATGGCGTCAACATCGTCGGCCGCCAAAAGGCCCACAAGCCATTCCATGTCCCGCCGCTCATCCTCACCGCTTCCATCACCGGTGCCGACATTCACGTCTATGATGTCCGCTCCGGATCCCTTCTGCCTAACGGCGAGATCCCTCAGCATCTCACCGTCGTGGGCAATCACGGCCTCCCTGATTGAAGGGATTGTGGCGTTAATCTTTTCCCCGATTATGATCATACCTGCCGCCTTTGGACGTTAAGACCAAATCTCGCACTTGCAAGAAAATAGCTGAAAGCACGGAAGGGCGCTGAAAAATGTCTTGTAGCGACACCTCAAAGCCCTATAGAATGGTCTGCCAGCCTTTCTTTTAGAGTCATCAAACGTTAAGTGCTCATTTATGTGGTATATAGATAAAATCATGTCGTCATTACAAGACTTTTTCGGTGTTCCTTCCTTGCTGTTCTGTAACGCCAGACTACACATACCGCGCATCGATACCGGGGATCTCTTCCCTGATCTTCTTCCTTATCTCTGGAGAGATCACGCTCTGTTCAGGGCGGTCCAGAACTGAAAGGACCTTCTGACGCGCACGCTCTCTCGCATCCGGGCTCCCCGACTTCTCCCATTCCTCCCGCGTGCTCCGGTCTGAAATCAGGGGGGAATACTGCTCCCTCCTCATGAACTTACGCGTATGACGCGCCGATACAAAGTGCCCCCCTGCCCCTATGTCTTTGAGGAGGTCGAAGGCCATCGTCTCGTCATTGACCTCTATTCCCCTAACGGCCCGCATCACCATGCCGAGTATCTCATTGTCGGTGACATATTTTTCGTAGCTTGCGCACATACAGAATTCAAGGAACCCTGCAGCGTCATGTATGAAATTCCCGCCTGCCAGGGCAACGAGAAGACTCGTGATGGCAGACTCGTATCCAGCCTGCACGTCCAGCGTCTTCGAGTCGGACATGCCGGCAGTGGAATATATGGGAAGTCTGTAATACCTGGCAAGCTGAGACGCGGCGGCGTTCATCAGTCCCATCTCTACGGCACCGCTGAGATACTTCATGTCCTTCATGTCTGCAATGCTTGAGATGCAGCCGTAAAACACGGGCGTCCCGGGATTCACCAACTGGGAAAGCATTACTCCGGCAAGAGTATCAACATTCTGGACGACAAGATTGCCCGCCAGTGTTATGGGAGATGTAGCGCCGCAGAGCGGTTCCACCGGTGTCACAAGAGGTATGCCGGCAGCGGCAACCTCCATGGTCAGCTCGCCGTACTTGTCGTCCAGAACAAAAGGGCTTATACCGCAGCATGTGACCATGGAAACCAGTGGCCTCTTCCGCAGGGCCTCCTCAGAACCGGCGATCATTGCCGCCATCCTTATGACGTTTCTTACGCCTTCGATGGTGTATACGCCTCCCATAATATGCTTGCTGCAATAGGCCAGCGCTACACCGAACCTGTTGACGTCCACCGACTCTTCCTCTACATCGCTCGGAAAAACGGGCAGCATAAACAAGTGGATGTTGTCGAGGGTATCCACAAGACGGGCGATGTCTCTTATGTCAGACAGCCGGGCCGGCCGCTTCGTATCACTGCCTGCCTCCATGACGTACAGGGCCGTGCCGCCTGTTCCGGCGTATACCTTTCTGCCGCCCACCTCCAGAGTGTGCTCCGGCTTCCGGCCATAGAGAGTGATCATTTCCGGCGCTCTGCCGGCCAGCTCCATTACCATACCGGGGTCGATCCTGACGAGTCCGGTCTCACTATCAACACGCGCCCCCGCACCGGAAAAGAGTTCCCGGGCGCGCCCGTTGCTCACCCTGATTCCAACATCGGAAAAGACCTTCATCGATGTCAGGTGTATTTTTTCGATGTCTTCATCGGAAAGCGGAGTGTACAGCCCTCCTTCGAGTCCTTTTGCTTCAATCATGTTCATGAATCCTCATATCAATTCTTTGCAATTCCTCTAAGCGCTCCTTCGCGCGATACAGTTGCGCATGCTGCACATCACACAGGGATTTGTCGGGACATGGCCAATCTCCTCCGGTCTGCCTATACCGAAGATTCCCGAGACTGATTTCCGTGGCGTCATGAGATAACTCTCGCTCAGTTCAACGCCGATCAGTGAGTTGTCGACGACGTTGAACAGTTTCTTTTGTTCCTCGACCCTCCAGTCGCAGTAGCCCGGACTGAACCTCAGTGTCGTTCTTTCCCCCCGTTCAGTTTTAACAGCATTGTACTTCCTCTGGAAGGCATCCACCGTCCGCTCCGCAGCCGTAGAACCTATGGCATCAACTATATAAGCCTCTGCCACCCTCTTCTGTTCCGTGAGCTTACGGATAAGTGAATCGATCCCCTTCCCTATTGTCGCGACGAAGATAGCCGCCCTGTCGCATTTCCCGCATACCCTGGACAGCTTCCTGCTGCGGATAACGACATTTTTCTCAAGGACGAGGGCGCCGTTTCCGACGGACCTTATCTTCTTTTCCGTGTACAGAACTCTCGGTCTTATCAAGTGCTGAGATTTTTCCAGAGACCTTTCGATAGCGCGCAACATCCTTCTGGATAAGTCTCTGGGTCTCCCGTATCCCAACAGGCGGCTGATCCCGTCTATCGTTATTTCCGGACGGACGTCGGCCATCACCTTCATATTCTCTCCCCCTGGGTCGGGACTTCACTCCCCGACCGGTCTTTCCTGAAAATAGCTGACGCCATGTAGAGTTCCTCCTGTTTTCCGTGTTAAATAGATATAAAACCGGGCAAAGCCGGAGAAGCTGCTAGCCTGCTTTAATTGGTATTTTTTGGATTAAATAACGTGCGGGGAAATGTTAAGGAATTCTTTGATAGTAATGCACATCAATAATCGAAAACATGCGAGATTATAACAAAAAAGAGCGTTGACGGTCTACCCTCCGGTTCGGGAAATTCCCTTGTAAGTCTTCTCAGGGACGTTTTCCATGACCGATCAGCCCTGCGGACAGCAGGAATTCGCGCGCGACGTCCGAGGGCCTTTCTCCCCGACCGTCTACTTTGTAGTTGAGCCGTCTCATGGTCCCATCACTGATGGTCCCCGAAAGACCGTCCAGCACCTTGCCCACCTGAGGATACTTGTTCAGGGTCTTCTTCCTGATGAGGGGCGCCGCATAATAGGGAGGGAAAAAATGTTTATCATCCTGTAAGGTAATCAACCCGTATGCCTGTATTCGTCCGTCTGTAGCGAAGCCGTCGATAATGTCTACCGCTTTCTCCGACAATGCCTTATACATGAGTCCCGGATCCATCTGTTTCGGGGCCTTGCGGAAAGAAAAGTTGTAATACCGGGTCAGGCCGGGATAGCCGTCGGGGCGCTCCAGGAATTCGGCATCGAAACCCGGTTGAAGATCATTCCCGTAACGCACGAGGTCACTGATGTTCTTTATGCCGAGAGAAAGGGCCTGCTTCTTTCTCATGGTAAGAGTATAGGTATTATTGAAGCCGAACGGCCTCAGCCATACAAGATTATATCTTTTCCCAAAACCGGACTTGACTCTCTGGTATACCTTGTCCGGGTCTCTCAATGTCTTTTCCTTCAGGATATTCACAAGACCGGTCCCTGTATATTCAGGATACAGATCAATGTCACCTGTTCTCAGGGCGTCGAAGCAGACCATCGTCCCCCCGAGGTTGAACTTCTTCACGACCGCAATATCCGTCTTCGCTTCTATCAGCTGGGCCATTATCTCGCCCAGCACTTCCTGCTCCGTGAAATGCTTGGCGCCTATGATGATAGATTTTTTCCCGCCCTTATCGGAGGCCCTGTTTTTGCAACCGCCGATAATGAGAAGTGAAAAAAGGATGCATACCGAAAGGATGATTCCTGAGGCGATTTTCGACCTGTTCACATCGTCCTCCCTCTTCTAATAATCCCTAACCCGGGAAAACCACACCGCCAAAACAATTTCACCGCGGAGACACGGAGTCACAGAGGGAAACCGAAGATAAAAGATAAATAAGACTATAACGCCTTCTCCATGTCTCTGTGTCTCCGTGGTTATCTTTCAGCCGTTTATTCAAGATTCATCTTTTCACCTTCATGCCCTTTGGCGTCAGGGCTGCCTCTATCCGCGCGAGGATAAAATCCAGGCACAGCGCGAGCATGGCAGCCGGTATTGCACCGGCAAGCATGAGTTTGTAATTGATGGTCCTGAGGCCCCTGAAAATGAGTTCGCCGAGCCCGCCCGCACCGATCAGGGCCGCCAGTGTCGCGACTCCCACACTGATCACCGTAGAGGTACGTATACCGGCCATGATGACCGGCAAAGAAAGCGGGAGCTCTACCCTCCAGAGGATCTGTCTGTCCGTCATCCCTATCCCGGCCGCGGTTTCGATCATGACAGGATCAACCTGCCTGATGCCCGTATAGGTATTTCTGAGAATGGGCAGAAGCGCGTAAAGGAAAAGTGCAAAAAGGGCCGGAACCAGCCCGATGATAGGAAGGCCCAGGATCATAAAGAGGGGGATCACCAGCCCGAAGAGGGCCAGACTGGGCACCGTCTGCACCATCGAGGCAAAGCCGAGGAAAGGCGGGGCGAGCCTGCGCGACCTTGTGAGAAAGATTCCGGTCGGAACGGAAAACAGCACCGCGCCTCCCACGGAGAAGACAGTCATCTGAACGTGCTCCCATGTGAGGCGAGCGATCTCTCCGCCATATTCCGTGAAAAAATTATTGAACACCAGCATCATGAACCTGCATGAGCCCGCACACCATCTGTCTTACCTCCCCTTTTGTGACGACGCCCGATATCTCCCCGTCTTCTTTCACCGGTATGACTTCATGATCATATCGCTTGAAATAATTCAGTGCATCAAGGACCGTAGAATCAGGGGCAAGAGACGGAATGCCTTCCAGCGCCGCCAGGTCTACAGTCCCGGTTCCGGCAGTGACTTCCGCAATATCCGTGAGAAGGAGCGAAAGCTGGAAACGGTGTTTTCCGAGAAATTCCACAACGAAGCTGTTTGCCGGGTTCTCGACGATCTCTTTCGGCCTGCCTGTCTGAACCAGACGCCCGCCGTCCATCAATGCTATCCTGTCGCCGAGAATTGCCGCCTCGAATATGTCGTGGGTGACGAACACGACAGTCTTGCGTATCTTTCTCAGCAGGTCTGCAAGCTCATTTTGCAATCCTTCCCTTGTAATCGGATCAAGTGCGCCGAAAGGTTCGTCCATAAGAATGATCGGAGGATCGGCAGCAAGTGCCCTCGCCACTCCTACCCGCTGCTGCTGCCCTCCCGAGAGCTCCCCGGGATACCTCTCTCTGAAACTTCCGGGATCAAGGCCGACCATCCCGAGCAGTTCATCGACCCTCGAAGCGACCTTTTCTCCCGGCCAGCCCATGAGATCAGGAACTATCGAAATGTTCTTCTTTACGCTCATGTGGGGGAAAAGGCCGATCGACTGGACCACGTATCCGATGCCCCGCCTCAAATCCGTGACTTCGTAAGAGGAAAGGTCCCTGCCATTTACTTCAATACCCCCTCCCGTGGGTTCGGTCAGCCGGTTGATCATCTTCAGGGTCGTTGTCTTGCCGCACCCGCTCGTCCCGATAAGAACCAGTGTCTCCCCCTCCCCTACTGAAAAGGAAACATCCTTCAGGACATCCGAGCCGTTGTAGCTCTTTGATACATTTCTGAACCGTATCTTCTCCTGCATCTGTCCCATCACGCAAACCTGACACGCACCGGCCGGGGCTCCACCACAATCCCGTATTCCTCCTGCACATGCCTGAAAGGAGCGGCCCCATGATAATCCTTGAAAAAAACCTTGAGGCTGTCCCGCTTGCACAGGCCGAGGCCGGTCTTCGCGGTACCGCTCCTGATCTGCCGGTAAAACTCTTCCTGGAGCAGATAATTGCACATGAGATCGACGGCAAAGGGGTTCTTTCCGATGAGGAACCCCATATGGGGAAGTATCGGTTTCTGGGCCCTGTCCACGCAGTCGCACCGCCTCGTAATATTGTAAAGATGAACTATATTCAGCAGGCGGTCCCACCTGCCCTCCATCATCCCGATAACATAGTCGGCCAGCCTATAGGGGAGAGTGTCGCTTCCGTGCACCCAGTCCTCTATCTCCTGCGTTTGCATCGAGATGCCTCCCCCGTGACATACGGCTATGCACTCGCCGCAGCCTATGCACCTGCTCCCGTCGAGTTCCGGAGTCGTACCTTTTTTCCACTTCAACGCCTTCTCGGGACAACTTGCGGCACAGCTCCCGCATTTTCTGCAGTCGGCCCCGTTTATGGCGGGAGAATAGCATTTGTGCATCATCAGCTTTCCTCTGTAGCTGCTTCCCCCCATGGTAAGCCCTTTAACAGCAGAAGCGACCTGGGCCATGTCGTGAAGTGTCAGGTGCACATGGTTGATGACCGTGCCGGAAGCCGCAAACCCGCCCGACAGAAATACCTGCCGGAATCGTCGCGATGACAGCGGATTGTATACCACCTCTTCTTCATCGAAACACAAACCGCCTTTAACACCGGTGCCCGACCTGTCCAGAACAACGAAGGGTGTCCCCAGCGGGCCCCGCTCGGTCCATCCGTGCCTGTCCGCGAGGGCCTTATAACGGGAACAATCCTCGTGGTTGTCATGGTATCCCCTGTCTCCCGAATAGGCAACAGTCGTATCTCCGGCAGCGATCCTCTCTATTCCCCGCGACCTCAGAAGCCTCACCGTAGAAATGGCGTACTCGGGAAGCATCCGGGTACGGCACTTCTTCTCCCCTATATGACATTTTATGAGAACAGGTTCCCGAAGATCTTCAGGCAGGACTTTCTTTAGAACGGTCTCTAATTTCTTATTGACCTTCTCCTGCCATGAGGGAGATTCAGGCGAGAAGTCTTTCCCCCGCAGGTCGAGAAACCAGACCGGTGATTTTTCGTTCCTGCCCTTGACATATCGAAGCCATTCCGGTATCGCATCGCCGCGTCTCCGGCCCCGCTTCACGAGAAAATCCCGCAGAATTCTATCAGTCCTTTCACTCCACCCGACCGGAAGACGCGCTCAGCGTCATCTGCAGGACAGGACATCCGCTCAAGCCGTACCTTCAGGGGCGCCAGGTATCTTTCCTCACCGAGGTCCCTCCTCTTTAATCCCTCTTCCGCAATGGAAATCATATCCGAAGAGATTTCCGCCGCCCTCACACCCTTTGTTGCGGCGCTCAGACCATTCTTCGCTGCAAGCGTCCTCATCTCCCTCAACGTCTCCCATGGATAGCTGTCCACAAGTTTCCTCGCCATAGGAAGGTTCTCCATCAGGCCCAGCGTCACCGCCGGCACAACCATGATATCTGCCGGAGGCTGCTGATCATTAACCCTGTTTTCAAGTGTGTAATAGCGCGATATCCTGGCATTGTGCCAGAAAAACGTAAAATGCTGGTCGATGTCACCCGTCTCCTCTTTCATCCCTATCTCACGTCCGTCGGAAGTCACTCCGCAGTCCTCTCCTGCAGAGTCTCTGGCGCACTTCGAAGCGCCGCCTCCGCACTCCATGAAATCCGAGAGGCTTCGACAATAGGGCAGACAGACGGGCATGCCTTCTCTCTTTACATAGACAGGGGGGAAATCGAGGACCGAACGAAAGTAATCCTCAAGGTCCCGAAACTTCCTCTCCGGGACTCCGTAGCGCGATCGGGACTTTTCTTTCAGCCACCAGTCCCAGAACATCTCCCCAAGGCACCTGTAATCCTCATCGACGCGTCCTTTCCATATGTTGGAGTTTGCCGTCAGTGCGATTTGAGCGCCCGCAAGGCCGTTGAAGACATTGACGGCATCCACGGCCTCATCCATTGTAACGTCTATATGGACCTGGTTCGATGCGCTGACGGTAAAAAGATGCACATCCGTACCGTCTTCCGGAGCAATGTGATCGTTTCCGCCGAAGAGCCTGTCCCAGAAAAGATTCCTCCCCTTCTTCATCAGGAGATGTTTCCCGGGAGGGGTCACGGGCTGGGTGCCGAAGCCGAGAAATGTTCCGCCCGACTCGCGCCGGAACTCCCCGGCCAGTTCCAGCGCCTCTTCCACTGACCGGTGAAGAGCGTGCAGGTCAGCGACATGTGCGAGTGAGAACTCGACCTTGCAATAGCCTGTCTCGCAGGATGCCCGGTGTTCGTTCATCTCGCCGGGTTTCACTGCTCCCACGGTCTTCCCTGTGGCTGCATCGCGAAACGTGCTCCACCCCTTCCGCGAAAGGAAATCCCATAGCGCCTCCGTCTTTTCGAGACCTGCCGCGGAACCGTCCTCTTCTACCAGAGGGAATTTCAGTTCAGAACCGATCCTCCTTCCCCGTTCTCTCAGGTTCCTCCCGGATTCGATCTCTCTGAAGTTTTCCAGCAGGTGTCTGACTGATTTATTCATTTCTCCTTGATATGGTCGTCTCCCATGACGACAAATTTGTAGGTCGTCAGTTCCCTCAGTCCCATGGGACCGCGGGCATGAAGCTTGTCCGTGGATATGCCTATCTCGGCGCCCATACCGAGTTCCTCACCGTCATCGAACATCGTCGAGGCGTTAACCAGCACCACGCCCGAGTCCACCTCCCTCAGGAACCTGTTTGCATGCGTGTAATTTTCAGTGACTACGGTGTCCGTATGTCCCGAGCCGTAAGTATTTATGTGATCTATCGCTTCATCGATCCCGTCTACGACCTTAACGGACATTATCCTGTCGAGGTATTCCGTCTTCCAGTCTTCTTCGGTCGCAGCTTTTACCCCCCTGGCAAGCTTCCTGGTCCTGTCACATCCCCGCACCTCCACCCCTTCTTTCCTCAGGGCTGAAACAAGCTTAGATACGCTGCCCGCCTTCTCCTTGGATATGAGGAGCGTTTCTGCTGCATTGCAGACCTCGGGCATAAGAAGCTTGGAATTCAGAGTTATGCGGACCGCCTTCCTGATGTCCGCATCGCTGTCAACATACACATGGCACAATCCTTCGAAATGCTTGATTACCGGAATCTTCGACTGTTCAACCACGGCCCGGATAAGACCCTTGCCGCCTCTGGGGATTACAAGGTCTATGTATTCCCGAAGGCGCAGCATCTCCGAAACGTCCTCACGTCCCGCCGATATGCATTGAACGGAATCTCCGGGCAGCCCGGCCGATTTCAGCGCCCGCTTCCATAACCGGCCCAGAAGGGCGTTGCAGGTACCCGATTCACTGCCTCCCTTCAGAATAATAGCGTTTCCCGACTTGAGCGCAAACGCCCCGGCATTCACGGTCACGTGCGGCCGCGCTTCATAAATCATCAGGATCACACCGAGGGGAACGCGCATACGTCCCACCATAAGGCCGTTCGGCCGCCGCTCCATCCCCTCTATCTGCCCGACAGGGTCAGGGAGGTCTATTATCTTCCGGAGTGAAGATATCCTGCTTTCCACCCGTGCCTCGTCAAAGACCAGCCTCCGCAGAAAATTTTCCGGCAGTCCGCTCTTCCTGGCGGCGGCTATGTCCTTCCTGTTCGCCGCAACCAGTGACCGCCTGTTCTTCCCGAGGAGGTCCGCCATCTTTTTCAGTGCCGCGTTCTTCTCCTCCGTAGGCAGTGAAGCTATCTTCCGTCCCGCCGTACAAGCATTCCTTGAGACTTCCTTCACATCCATGGACTTACCTCTTTCATCGTTTCTTTATGGTCATATTAATGCGTTCATAAGTAACCGGAAAGTTCAATAAAATCCCTCCTAACCTCCCATTGCCAGAAGGAGGAACAATTCCCCTCTTTGGCAAAGAGGGTCGAGGGGATATTTTCAGGATGATTTCACCACTGCTCTTGATCTCCTTCCTAATTTGTCACATTTGGCATCCGGCTCCTTCAAAGCGATCTTCACGATAAAAGCACACGCATTATCTTGTTCTTTATCCAGTTCGGATCCCACCAATCAAGGGGATCTACCGGTACGCCGTGGACGTATATGCCGAAATGGAGGTGGTCCCCCAGGGCGAGGCCCGTATTTCCCGTCCTGCCGATAATGTCGCCCTTCGATACATGCTGGCCGGCCGTTACCGACGTCAGGGACATATGTCCGTAAAGGCTCATCAGTCCAAGTCCGTGGTCGATAATGATGGTATGGCCATAGATCAGGCGGTCTCCGACATACACAACTATCCCGCCATTGGCGGCGGTCACAGGTGCGTGTCTGACGGAGGCCAGATCATATCCGAGGTGACGGCTGCTGCTTATTTTTTCGCCATGGTAGTAGTAGTCCCTCTTATCACCGAACCTGGCAAAAACCCGGCTTCCCTTCAACTGCAAAAACCTGCCCTTCCACAAAGGACGGTCTTCGGAGCGCTGCCCGACTTCCCCGATGGCACTGTTGTCTTCCTGCCGCCATGCCTCGTTGACTTCCCTCAATGCCTCGACTTCCGACAATCCTTTCCCTTTCGCGCCGAGCAAAGGAATTATATGGCCCTCGATAAATCCGTCGGACACATCGATCCTTGACCTTCTGAACTTCCTTGCCACAACAGTGGTATCAAGTCTCTCTGTCCTGTAATTGTCGTTCCCGTCGTCCGCAACCAACAGAACATCCGCACCGGCCGATACCGAAAAGGGGACAGGGAAGATGGTGCAGTAGACGTCCTTGCCGTCGTTGAAGGATTTCGTCATGGGAAACTCAGCGCTTCCGACTTTCACGTACACATTCTCCGCCCCGACCACGCGGGCCTTCACAGCCCCCGCCGAGCCCTGCTTCACAAAAGGGGTACTCACGACCTGCTCTATCACCGGAGGCACGGTATCGACAGTGGAATCGACGCTGATCTCGGTCCTGGAAAAAATGCCGCTTACGGCATTTATGGAAACAGTCGCTTTCCCGTCCTCAATCGCGAAGCGGCGCGGTTCAAAAAGGATGTTATACTTCTTGTATTTTCCGACATTCCTGTCGTCCATGACAGTGACGTGTCTCAGTCCCTGCACTACGACAACACTAACGCTCTTTATTGGCCGGTCATTCTTTATGGTAAAAACCAGATGTTTTTTTCTGGGAAGCTTCTTAAAGGTCTCATATCCGGTGATAACGGGGTCCTGCACGAAGACATACTGCCGGGCGAAGAGCAGAGTTGCAAGAACGACTGCCAGTGTCAGAAATATCTTTTTTCCCTTACCCTTTTTCTTCATTCTTGTTGCCGGTATTCTTCTCAGCGCCATAAGATGTGGAGAACCGCCTTTGAGGTCCCGACGGGCCTGGTTGACAAAACTCAGGAGATTACGTCGTCCCGCTTCACCTGGTTTTCTTGCGCCGGGACGGACAACCAGCCGACTGAAAAAACATTCCCGTTATTCTAACACGACGATGATTTTATGTGAACCCGGCGGGAAGTCGTACGGACGGATGATACTTGAGCAACCATGGACGCATCAATAAGAATGGGAGTGATTGTCTGTCAACCCAGCGTTGCAAAAAAGTATATACCTGGTTCGTCATTCCCGCAGTCATTAGGCGGGAATCCAAGTTTTCAGACAGATTGGATGCCCGATTATGAACTTCGGGCATGACAAAAATTACATAAGCGAGACCTACCCGGTCATGAATTCTGAGTTTGCCCTGATGTCCTGCTCAGAAGCGCCTCTATGTCATAGTCGTAATTCAGATCTTTTTTTCACGCGAGGGTTATAATACTTTTCGGTAATCACGAGCATGAAGAAATACAGGATTGTTATCATCTTCTTGTCAACATTTTTAATTCTCCTGACAGGCGCCCAGCGTGTCTTTGCCCTGCGGGCGGAGGCGTTGCCGACCGAGATCAGTCCCGGCGACGCATTTCTTGTAAAAGTTGAGGGTGCCGGCGTTTCCGCCGCTCCGAAGGCCGTCTTTAGAGGAACCCATCTCGATTTTACAGGATGCGGCGAGGGCTGCTTTGAAACGGTAAACGCCCTCGGGTTGGATACGCGTCCCGGGAGCTACCCGATGGCGGTAAATGTCGGGCATACCACGGTGAAAGTACGAATAACCGTAAAACCCGCTGTCTTTCCCACTATTAAACTCACGCTTCCGGAAAAGGAAGTCATATTGAGCCCCGGGGACCTCGCCAGGGCGAAGAGAGAAGAAAGACTTCTCCAATCAATCTGGCAAAGGGAGACCCCAAGGCTCTGGAAAGGGGACTTCATTTTGCCGCTGCCCACTCAAATCTCAACCCCGTTTGGATACAGGCGGGTACTTAACGGGAAAAGGATCAGCATACATCAAGGCATCGACATGAGGGGGCACGAGGGCGAGCAAATAAGGGCCTGCAACAGGGGAAGGGTCGTTCTTGCAAAGAATTTGTTCTTTGGAGGGAACACACTTGTTATCGATCATGGGATGGGCATTTACAGCATCTATATGCACCTCTCGAAATTCGAAGTACAGCCGGGAGATGTGGTTTCAAAAGGTCAGACCGTCGGGCTGGTCGGTTCCACCGGCCGGGCGACGGGTCCCCACCTCCATTTCAGCATGAGGGTCCGCGACATCAGTACCAACCCTGTCTCCCTCACCCGCCTCCCGCTGTGATAAGACCGTTGTTGCACAGGATTCTCTGAAAAGCGCAAAAAGAGCCCTGGAGAGGGGTCTGCCAGCCATTTTCTCGAAAGTCACTGGAACCTGTCTCAAAATCGGTTCTCGTTCAAGGCTGTCATTCCCGCAAGCGAAGCGCGCCTGCCGGCAGGCAGGCAGGCCGGAATGATAAGAGAAGTGGATATCATCAAATTCCAATCCTGAGATAGGTTCGAAACGCCGGGTCCTGATCTATGTGGAAGACGGATAGATCATGACGTCATTACAAGATTTTTTCGGTGTACCTTCCGCGCAGCTTTCGGAACGTCAGGGATAAGACTATCAGGAGACTTGCATCTCTTCGACGGTCTTCCCAAGGCTTGCCATATCCTGCACGTGGAGGAGCTTCACGGAAGGGTCTATTCTCTTGATAAGGCCTGTCAGTATCCTGCCGGGTCCGACTTCGATGAACGTGTCGACGCCCGCGCCTATAATTGTTCTGATCGAGTCTTCCCACAGCAACGGACTGTTGAGCTGGTTGACAAGTGACAGTTTGATCCTCTCGGCGCTGGCAAGGAACATCGCGTCAGCATTGTTCACAACAGGCATGTCCGGGGCCGTGAATCTGACAGTCTTCAGCAGTTCCGCCAGCCCGTTGGATGCCTCCACCATCAGAGTGCAGTGCGACGGTGCGCTCACGGCGAGGGCCACGGCCCTTTTGGCCCCGGCGTCCCTTGCGAGCTTCATGGCTTCCTCCACAGCCCTTTTCTCGCCTGCTATAACGACCTGACCGGGGCAATTATAGTTTGCCGGTGCAACGTAGCCCGATTCGACGGAAAGGCATATCTCGTCGATCCTCCCTCTCCCGAGTCCGACTATTGCCGCCATGAGACCGTCGCCTTCCGGCACCGCCTCCTGCATTAAGGCCCCCCTCTTCTCCGTAAGTATGAGCGCATCCCTGAAGGAAACCACGCCGGCAGACACAAGGGCGGAATATTCACCCAGACTGTGCCCCGCGACAACATCGGGCCTTATGCCCTTTGAGGCAAGTACCGTAAATGCGGCCATGCTGGCCGTCAGAAGACAAGGCTGGGTCCGGAAGGTCTTATTGAGCTCCTCCTGGGGCCCGTTGAAGCTCAGATCTTTCAGGTCATAACCAAGCGTATTATCCGCCTCTTCATAAAGAGACTTGACGTCTGCAGAGTTCTCCCACAGGTCTCTTCCCATGCCCACATACTGCGAACCCTGTCCCGGGAACACGAAGGCGACCTTCATTTTCCCTTTACCTCCCTTATTCTCCTGATAAGGAGAGGCAATACCTCAAAGAGGTCTGCCACGATGCCGTAAGTGGCAACATTGAAAATCGGTGCCTCCGGATTCCTGTTTATCGCAACGATTATGTCGGAAGACTGCATGCCCACGAGATGCTGAACAGCCCCGGATATCCCGCAGGCTATATACAGTTTCGGACTTACGGTCTTGCCGGTCTGGCCCACCTGATGCCTGTAAGGGATCCACCCCTCGTCCACGGCGGCCCTCGACGCACCCACGCACGCACCCTCCAGTGCCCCGGCGAGTTCGAAAAGCATGTTGAACCCTTTTTCACCACCCACCCCCCTGCCTCCGGATATGATGATGTTTGCCTCCTGCAGGTTTATGGCAACCTCTGAAACCTCCTTGACCGTCTCTATTACCCTCGCCCTCGTCTGTATGCCTTCGGCGCTTACCCTTACCATTTCCCCCTTCTTAGATGCGTCGTACTCACCGCGCTTCATGACGCGGGGCCGTACGGTGGCCATCTGGGGCCTTGTGTGAGGACAGAGTATGGTTGCCATGATGTTGCCGCCGAAGGCCGGTCTGACCTGCAAAAGGTTCTTTGATTCGACATCGATGGCAAGGGAAGTGCAGTCGGCCGTCAGACCCGTCCTCAGGCGTGCAGCCACCCGCGGAAGAAAGGACCTTCCAATGGGAGTGGCCCCTGCCAGGACGATCTCGGGCCTGTATTGACGCACCAGGTCCGAAAGTAGCCCGGCATACACCTCGTCGGCAAAGCCACGGACCGCATCGTCGGCGCAGTGATAGACCCTGTCCGCCCCCCACCTGAACAGTTCGGCCGCGTCGGAGGAAGAGGCACCGAAGAGGATGGCCGAAAGGTCTGTTCCAAGCATGTCCGCCAGTTTCCTTCCCGCACCGAGAAGTTCGAAGGACACGGGGGCGACAACACCGTCCCTCTGTTCGGCAAAAATCCACACGCCCCGGCCTTCCTCTTTCTCCTTTACGTCGGAGGCCTCTCCGATCTCGCCTATCGCTCCCTCGGGACACACGCTCAGACACGCCCTGCACATCTGGCACATCTCCGTTATCTCGGCCTTTCCGTCCCTGATGACTATGGCGTCATAGGGGCACGACGCGATGCATGTCTCGCATCCCGAACATCTCTCCTTATTTACCCTTATAAACATTTCAACTCCCTCAGCGCATGCAGCAGTGCCTCGACCTTTTCCTCGGCCGTGCCCTCTATCATCCTCCGGTCCTTCTTTGCCTCCGGAGCAAATATGTTCTTCACCTGCGTAGGCGAACCCTTCAGGGAGGGCATCCTCGGCGTGTTGAGTTCGCGGACCACCGTGAGGAGCACCGGCAGAGAAGCCTCGACCACGTCGAACCCGTCGTCCATCAGCCTCTGCACCAGTATCTCTTTATCCCCGACTTTCTCTATCTTTCTCACGTAAGCCACGTGCGGGATTCCGAGAAATTCCGCCATCTCCGGTCCCACCTGGGCAGTGTCGCCGTCTATGGCCTGTTTTCCGCAGAGCACGATGTCGGCGCCAAGATGTTCCACCGCCCTCGCGAGCGTGTACGCCGTCGCCCACGTGTCGGAACCGGCAAAGGCCCTGTCGGTAAGCAGCACCCCTTCATCTACGCCCATGGAGATCGCATCTCTCAGGGAAGTCTCTGCCTGGGGCGGACCCATTGTGACCGCCGTAACGCTTCCCCCGGTCCTTTCCCTGATCTGGACCCCCGCCTCTATGGCGTGCAGATCATAAGGGTTGATTATGCTCGGCACCCCATCCCGTATGAGGGTATTGGTCTCGGGATTGATCCTTACCTCGGCGGTGTCGGGCACCTGTTTCACACATACGACTATCTTCACAATCCGTCATCCTCCATGTCGGTCTTATACGATTCAGTCAATTCTTCCCCTCTTTGGCAAAGTCGAAGCAACCCTCAGCGGAGACTCGCTCAGGCGGCTTACCTGCCCGCAAGCAGGCCTGCCTGTCCGGTAGACAGGGTCAGGGGAGATTTTCCAGTGAATCCAATTGCCATTTCCAGGTCAACGACATATGATGGGCCTACTTTTTTCTCGCAGCTTCCTTGATCAATGCCTGCCCGATGACATTCCTCTGTATCTGGTTGGTGCCCTCGTATATCTGCAATATCTTGGCGTCCCTCATCATCTTTTCAACAGGGTATTCCTTCATGTATCCGGACCCGCCCATGATCTGTACCGCATCGGTTGTAACTCTCATGCCTACGTCCGTGGCAAAGACTTTCGACATCGCCGATTCTTTGGAAACATCTTTTGAGCCGCTGTCGATGACCCTCGCCACCGAATATACAAGGGCCCTCGCCGCTTCTATGGAGGTAGCCATATCCGCCAGCATATGCTGTATGGCCTGAAACGTGATGACGGGGTGGCCGAACTGTACTCTCTGGCGTGCGAACTTTACGGCCTCTTCGAACGCTCCCTGGGCGACCCCCACACCCTGGGCTCCAACTCCGGGTCGTGAACTGTCGAGTGTCTTCATGGCCACCAGAAATCCCATCCCGTCTTTTCCTATGATATTTTCCTTCGGGACCCTGCAGTTGTCAAAGATCAGCTCCGTGGTAGCGGAAGCGCGGATACCCATCTTGTTCTCCTTTTTCCCGAAAGTGAAACCGGGCGTCCCCTTTTCGACAACAAAGGCCGATGCCCCGCGAGGTCCTTTTGAACGGTCCGTAATGGCGATGATGGTATATATCTCGGCTTCGCCGCCGTTCGTGATCCATTGCTTGGTGCCGTTTATCACGTACTCATTTCCATCAAGCCTTGCCGTCGTCTGAATACCGCCGGCATCGCTTCCGGCGTTCGCCTCGGTGAGGCCGAAGGCTACCAGTCTCTTGCCCGCGGCGATATCCGGAAGGTATTTGCGTCTCTGTTCCTCCGTCCCGAAAAGCAGCAAAGGGTACGTGCCCAGGGCATTCGCCGCATACGTGGTCGATACTCCGACACAGGCCCGCGACAGCTCCTCAACGGCAACACACAGTTCAAGACAGCCCTTTCCGAGCCCCCCGTATTCCTCCGGTATAAAGAGACCGAACATGTCGGACTGCGCCAATGTCTTCAGAATATCCCACGGGAATTCCCCCTTCTCATCCAGCTCGGCCCGGACGGGAACAATCTTCTCCTCCGCAATCTGCCTCGCGAGATCTCTTATCATGACCTGCTCTTCGCTCAGAAAATAATCCATCATCAAACCTCCAGATTTTCAACGCGCAGTCACAACCGCCGTACCTGCATGGATGCTAATTTTAACAGAATCCTCCTCCATTTGGAAAGCACCGGTACAGTCCGAGCCCCTCTCACTTTGCCCCTTCGCTCTTTGCGACAACCCCCTTCAGTCCTGATCTTCTCCCGCCCTTCTTCTGCCCCCTGAGACTGTTGTAAAGATCAAAGGCCTGCTTGGGCGTAGCCCCGTCGTGGACCACAGACCTGACTGCCTGGATCATGGCCACCGGGGAGGCGGACTGAAAGATATTCCTTCCCATGTCAACCCCCGCAGCCCCGCGCCTTATGGCATTGTAAGTCAGTTCCAGGGCGTCGAATTCAGGCAGTTTCTTTCCGCCCGCCATCACCACCGGTACGGGGCAGGTCTTAACCACCTTCTCGAACCCGTCACAATAGTATGTCTTCACGAAGTGGGCTCCCAGTTCAGCTGCGATG
The DNA here is from genome assembly GCA_037381085.1 of Candidatus Sulfobium sp. GTDB lineage: Bacteria > Nitrospirota > Thermodesulfovibrionia > Thermodesulfovibrionales > UBA6898 > JARRRD01. The sequence continues at coordinate 19,109 of JARRRD010000001.1, read as the reverse complement.
CGGCAGCACAGGGCGAGATATCTGGCGTCCCGGGTCATCTCCTTGCCGACCGCCGTTACGGCAAGGACCGGTATTCCGTACCTGTGGCCCTGGTCAACCAGTTTCGTCAGATTGAGGATAGTCTGATGTTCGTTGGGAGAGCCGACATAAATCGAGAGCGCCACAGCCGCTACGTTCAGCCGCACGGCATCTTCCATGGCCACGGTAATGCCTTCATTCGACAATTCGCTCAGGATGCTGTTCCCCCCGGAGACCCTCAGGACAACGGGCGTATCTGTCGCCGGGTCTACGGAGGTGCGAAGGATTCCCCTTGTCGGCATCAGCGCATCCGCAAAAGGAAGAATAGGCCTTACCGTTTTTCCGGCGTCCTCAAGTCCGGTAGTCGGACCGAGAAAATATCCGTGGTCTACGGCAAGCATGACCGTCCTGCCGTCGGGTTTGATTATCCGGGAAAGACGATTTTTCAGTCCCCAATCCATGATGCTTTACCTCCTCATTTTTGATTTTTTTAATGACACACCGCAAAAGATTCATCTTTCTCGTATCTCAAGGGCTGAAGTATTGAGAGTATTGCCGGCATATCATGGCTCTATGATAACTTTTAGTGATTCGCCGGCGCTCTCCACAAGCCGAAATCCCTTCGCCGTCTCAGAGAGGGGGAGCCTGTGCGTAACCATGTCACTGACATTCACCTTCCTCTGCCGGATCAGTTCCATGGCTGTCGAATGCTCATAATAGTTCGCCGCATAGGACGAAGTAAGCGTGATCTCATTGCGCCGGTACACGCAGGCAAGCGGCTCGACGAACGTAGCCTCTTCGAAGGAAAGTTCCCCCGGCAGTAGGTCTACGCCCCTGTCAACGGAGCGGAAAGCCTGCGCTATGGCTTTTTCGGACCCTGTCGTCAGTATGACAATATCCGCCGGTCTCCCCCCGTTCCTGTCCCTGAATATTCCCGGCACGTCAACGCCGGCATGAACGACTTCATGCGCCCCGAATTTTCGTGCCTCTTCCAGCCTTCCGTGGTTCAAATCGGCTGCGACTACGAGAGATGCGCCGAGCACCCGCGCCAGCTGGATATGCAGCAGTCCCGATATGCCGCTGCCGACTACAAGCACGCTGAGCCCCGTCCTTGTTCCGGCAACTCCTCAGGGTATCACAGACGGTGTGGTGACCGTTCAGGCAGTAATGGCAGGTATTGCACGGCACATGATGGGAAGCCGTAATCCTGTCACCGACCCTGTACTTACCGATACCATCTCCTGCTGCCGCCACTTCTCCCGCTATCTCGTGTCCCAGTACCAGAGGCCCCCTTCCGGCCCTGTACCAGTGCATTACATCGCTGCCGCAGATCCCGCTTGCCCTGATGCGGACGACCAGTTCACCCGGCCCCGGCTCCGGAACAGGCATCTCCTCGATGCGGATATCATCCTTTCCGTAATACTTCGCTACACGCATCACTTTCTCCACATTATCCCCTCATGTCTAAAGACACCGGTGGAAGCTAAAAAGAGTCTGTCCATAAATTACCCGTTCACTGGAAGGCCTGTCATTCCCGCAAGCGAAGCGCGCCTGCCTGCCGGCAGGCAGGTCGGGAATCCTTCTGCAAACCAAGAAAGATTCCGGACAAGCCGGAATGACTCACATTGGACTCATCATTATATTTCGATTTTGAGACAGGTTCCAAATTCATGTCGTCATTACAAGACCTTTTCGATGCACCTTCCGTACTGTTTTGCAACGCCAGGTTCAGGCGCTCGCATCGACATCCGAGATGACCAGACTGGGGCCGCCTACGTTGCCATAAAACCTCACGTCGTCTCCGACCGCCCTGACCTTGCTGAAAAAATCAAGGATGTTGCCGGATATGACAGCTTCTTTCACCGCATACCGTATCTCACCCTTCTCGACCCACAGACCGGATACCCCCACTGAAAATTCTCCCGAAACCGGGTTTGCCGTGTGAACTCCCATCGCATCGATGACATACAATCCTCTGTCGACGGAGCCGAGAATGTCCTTTCCCCTTACGGTATGACTGTCGGAAGCGGCCCCTATAAAAAGGTTTGTGATGCCTACCGAGGGAAGAGACGAAAACCTTCCCCTGACCGCGTTGCCGGTGGAAGGCGCACCGTCTTTTCTCGCCGTGTACGTGTTGTAAAGATAATTTTCGAGAATGCCGCAGCGAACGACAACGGTCTCTCCTGATGCAACTCCCTCGTCATCCACGGGGCTCGACCCGGACCGGCCAGAAAGGCAACCGCTGTCGGTCAAGTTGACCTTCTCACTTATCACCTTACGGCCGAGCCTGCCGGCAAGCAGGGACCTCCCCTTCTGCACGGCTTCGGACGAGAGGGAGGCGGCAAATATCCCGAGGAAATCAACAGTCACCGAGTTATCCAATATCACGTCGGTCTTCCCGCCGACCATTCTTCTTGCGCCGAGCAGGCTTGCGGACCGATATGCGGCGTTCCTGCCAATGTCATCGAATGGAATGTCCCGAAAAAATCTGCCGGCTCCGAAGTCCCATCCCATCTGGCTCTCATTCCCGTCCTCGGCAATCGCCGTCACCTGCGCGGAGCATGACGTTGCAGCATACGAAGCGAGAACCGAATTTGAATTCCCGACCACCGTCTCGCTGACCGTAAAGGAGCCGGCAGCCTTGCGAATCCTCTTTATCCTGTTGTCAGTCTCATATGCGGACTTTTCCAGAACCATTACGTTCCTGACCGCATCATCTTCACTGAGAGATTCTATCTCCGGGTCGAAAACCGCGACATCGGAACTCTCAGGCGGCCCCTCCGGAAGCCCCAGGTAGACGTCTTCGTCCGAAAATTTAGCGGCCTCCAGCGCCTTCTCCACCGCGAAACCGACGTCGCTCATGTCCGTTGAATAGGAAAACCCGAGCCTTCTCTTCTTTATGACACGGATCGCGTAGCCGAAACTGCGGGCGGACTTGAGGGAATCCACCGACTGGTCCTTTATCTCGACGGCAAGACTTCTGGAAGACCTGATGAAGGCCTCCGCCTGGTCGGCGCCGCTTTTCAGAGCCCTGGAAACCGCCTCTTCGGCGAACCCAGCGTCAATCTTCATAGTAAGAGGCCGATGCACTGTCCGATTCCCAGACGGTGACCCCGGCAACCCGCAGGTCATCGCCGTTTATCTTCTTTTTCAGCGAATCGTATATCCACTTTGCGATATTCTCGGAAGAGGGATTTTTTTCGGTAAAGGGAAACACTTCATTAAGAAAAGCGTGATCAAGCGGCAGGATGACCTCTCTTGCGATCTGTTTGACCTCGCGAAAGTCCATGGCGATATCTATATCGTTCAACCTCCCCGCCGCTATATTAATCTGTACCCGCCAGTTATGACCATGCATGTTCTCGCAATTCCCCTTGTACCCCCTCAACTGGTGCGCAGCAGAAAAACCTACTTCCACCGTCAACTCATACATTGTTACACCTCCGGTTGTCTACGCAGTCTTCTTGAAAGACGATATATATGGCAGGTTACGAAATTTATTGTCGTAATCGAGACCGTACCCCACGACGAACTCGTTGGGAATTCTGAAGCCCACGTAATCTATCGGTATCTCAACTTCACGCCTTGCGGTCTTATCCAGGAAAGAGCATATCCGCAGGCTGCGCGGGCACTTCATAAGAATCCTCTCCCTCAGGTAATTGAGGGTCACGCCCGTGTCGACGATGTCGTCTATAAGCAAAACGTCCTTGTCCTCAATATCCTCGCCGACGTCGTAATGAACCTTCACCTCACCGGACGTTTCGTCTTTCAGGTAGCTTGAGGCGATAATGAAGTCGATCGTCAAGGGGATCCTGATCGACCTCACCAGGTCGCTGAAGAACATGAATGCACCCTTCAGGATTCCTACCGCAACCAGTTCTTTTCCCTCGTAGTCCCTCGATATTCTTTCCGCAAGTTCTCTCACCTTACTGTTTATTACATCGACCGTCAGAAAAGGTTTGCCTACTATCATCCTTACCTCCGCTATCTTGGTAAGACTATATTAACGTGAGATATGATTATTCTCAACAAAAATGTGGGTCTGTTATAATTCAATTATGGGAGCCCGATAACATGACACACCACGCCATACCTTACATAGATTACAGTCTCTGCGTGGGATGCGGGGCCTGTACGGAAATCTACCCGATGTTTTTCGAGATGAGGGACGGCAGGCCGTGGGTAATACGCCATGAGATGTTCCTGGTGGAAAAGCACCGGGGCGTCGTTCAGTCCTGTCCTTTTCGCGCAATAACGATCGAATAAGCCTTCCCGGCCGCAGAGGCGGCGTGAAGCGGCCTGAACTACGGCAGGGCCCCCTCCTCGATCCGATCCGTCGGGATCCTCATGTGTATCAGTATATCCGGCTTGATTCTGACCGCACCGAATAACGTACTGAACGGCCTGATCCCGAAGTCCGGAAGGTGGAGACCGACATCGCAAACGTAATGCGTACCGTCCTCTTTTCGCACATCAAAAGATATCTCGCGCGTCTGCCCGTGCAAGGTCAGAGCTCCGCAGACCACGTATTTCAAGTCGCTTTTTCTGACAGACGACGAAACCAGGGCGATAACGGGATACTTATCCGGGTTAAGTACTTCATTGAGAATGCTGTTGTTTATTTTGTCCCTGTCCGCCGGACTAAGGAGGTCAGGTCGCTCCTCTCCGTTCTCAACGGCGCAATCCACTCTCAGTGAGCGCGCATCGAACGACGCACTGATGAAATGCTCGCCGCCTCCGACCTCGATGACAAAAGATTCGACCCCGATCCGCAGATCGTGGGCGAAAGGAGAAAGCAACCCCTCCTTGAAGGTGAATATCTGGCATACCGCCGAAGACTCATCGAACCTCTGCATCCGTTATCTCCCCCTAAAACTTAAAGCCGCAAGGCCGAAACAAAAAAATATCGTCACGGAGGCACAGAGGCACGGAGGGGACATGAAAATAAACAAAGCGGCTCAGGTCCTTCTCCAAGTCTTCGTGTCTCTGTGGTCAGTTATTCCTTTCATCTTCCGCAACCCTTTCTTCCAGTACTTTGCCTAAAAGCGAGAGGTGGTGCTTCTCTTCCTCGATGAGGGAGGTGAAAACCTTCCGCGCGTTAACCTGCCCTATCGTCCTGAGCATTTTGACGTACAGGTCAAGGGCGTTAGCTTCAAGCTCCATCGAAACCTCGATGGCGTCCCGTACAGTCCTGTCCTTCCCTTTCAGGAAGCCTATCACATCTTCGACCTGCACTCCGCCTTCCATGACGCCATTCAGCGCCCCGCTCTCCCGGAAGTCCCTCGCACCTTCGCCCGCCACCATTTTGTACACATCGTAAATATTCGATTTATGCTTTTCCTCGGCCTTTGCGAGCATGAGGAAGAGTTCCTTTCCTTCACTATCGGAAGTGATCTCTTCAGCTCTCCGATAAAAAGTGCGGCTGCCCTCTTCCAGCGACCAGGCCAGTGAAATCAATTCTTCCGCCGTATTCCTGCCCTCAAGAAGATACAAGCCCTCGCGGTAGTCCCCGACAGCCACCTGACCGTTCCACGCCGAGATACCGCCCTCCATGCTCGATACATTGTCAAATCCCTCAGTTAACAGGAGCGCAGCCGCGGACCTGCTCCGGTTGCCGCTCCGGCAATAGGCGAGGACAGGCTTGGAGGGATCAAGTTCCCCCACCCTGTCGGGAAGCTCCGGCAGCGGAATGAACAGGGCCCCCGGAAGATGTCCTGCCCGGTATTCCGCAGGCTGACGCACATCGAGCAGAATAAATTCCCCCTCTTTCCTGCCCCCAAGCCACTTCCTCGCCTGTTCAGCCGTCATTGTCTCTATCTTCCTGTATTTCTCCATCCCCGATCCTCAGCCGGAAAGGCTGCCCGTCAGGAACCTTCCGTCGGCCATTTCAAGCACCCTGTGGCAACGGCCCGAAAGCTCCCTGTTGTGGGTAACGATCACAAAGGTTATCTTCTTCTGCATGTTCAGATCCATGAACAGCTCGAACAGGTCGTTGCCCGTCGCTGTATCGAGATTGCCCGTCGGCTCGTCCGCAAGGACTACTCTGGGGTCCTGGACGAGAGCCCGTGCCACCGCAACCCTCTGCTGTTCTCCTCCGGACAATTCCCCGGGCCTGTGCGTCAGCCTGTCCGCTAATCCCAGTTCGGCAAGAAGTTCTCTGCCTTTTTTCCTCATGTCCGCGTGCGAGACCCCGCTTATCAGACCGGGAAGCATCACATTCTCCAGGGAGGTAAATTCCGGGAGGAGATGATGAAACTGGAATACAAACCCGACACTATGGTTTCTGAAATCAGCGAGGATGTTGTTTTCCATGGCGGCTATATCCTTGCCGTCAAACAGCACCCTGCCCGATGTCGGACGGTCCAGTGCGCCCAATATGTGGAGCAGCGTGCTCTTGCCGGCGCCCGAAGCTCCTATTATCCCCACCATCTCCCCCTCTCTCACCGAGCAGTTTATGCCCTTCAGTACGAGGAGTTCGCCTGCTTCGGTCGTGAAGGATTTGGTGATATCCGCCGTCTCGATCAGGTTACGCATGATCTCTCACTCATACCGCAAAGGCTCGACGGGGTTCAGCTTCGCGGCCTGCCAGGCCGGGTACAGCGTGGCAAGGAAGCTTATTATGATCGCGGACGAGGAAACAGCGATGAAATCGGACAACTCCATTTTAACCGGCAGATGGCTCAGGTAGTAGACATCCGCGGGTAGCTTTATTATCTGATAGGTGTTGAGTATGTATCCGAGAGAGTAGCCGCCCGTAACTCCGATGATGGTCCCTATCAGTCCGATGAAAAGACCCTGCAGCATGAAGACCGTCATGATCCCGCGGCTCGTGGCGCCCATGGCCTTCAGAATCGCAATCTCCCTGCTCTTCTCTATCACGTTCATAATGAGATTGCTGATAATGTTGAACGAAGCCACAAGCACTATCAAAACCAGTATCACAAACATCGCCAGCTTTTCGAGCTTCAGCGCCGAAAAGAGGTTCTTGTTCATCTGCATCCAGTCCAGTACTTCGTAAGGGAACCCGAGCTCCCGCTGCAGGCGCCTTCTCACGTCCGGGGCCTTGTAGATGTCGTTAAGCCTCAGCTGGACCCCGCTTATTTCATTGTCCTTCAGGCCGAAGAATTCCTGGGCCGCTCTCATACCGGTCAGTACGAGGTTGCTGTCGTACTCGAACATCCCGATCTCGAAGATGCCCACGACCCTGAACTGCCTCACCCTTGGCAGCATCCCCATGGGACCGATCTCACCTACGGGTGAGACGACGTTTACCTTGTCTCCCACGAAGACCCCGAGATTTCCCGCCAGTTCCCTGCCCAGTATAATGCCGGGAAGACCGCCCTTTACGGAGAGGTCCCTGAAACTCCCTTCCTTGATATGGGCCAGTATGTCCGTTGTCTTGGCCTCGGCCTCCGTATTGACACCCTTGAGATATACGCCGTGGGCCCTTTTCCCGTGGGAGACCATTACCTGACCCAGCACAAAGGGGGCAAAGGCCGAGACGTACTTCTCTTTTTTCAGGACGGCAGCAATACCGTCATAACCCGTTATAGGTCCCGCATAGTTGCGTATAACGACGTGGGCGTTGGCCCCAAGGATTTTCCCCTGGAGGTCCTGCTGGAACCCGCTCATTACAGCCAGGACCACGAGGAGAGCCATTACGCCCAGTGCAACCCCTCCGATGGAGATGGCGGTGTTGACCGAGAGCCCTTTATGTTTTCTTTTGGACCTCAGATACCTGAGCGCTATAAAGGCCTGATAGGGCGGATTCATGCGGCAGGGGCGGAGGCTTTCCGGCCGGGACCCTTCATTCCTGATGCTCCGGCTTGAGCTGGGGGAAAAGTATTACATCCCGTATAGACTGCGAATTCGTCAGGAGCATGACCAGGCGGTCGATCCCTATGCCCTCTCCGGCGGCCGGGGGCATACCGTATTCGAGCGCCCTGATGAAGTCCTCGTCCATCCAGTGTGCCTCTTCGTCGCCGGCCTGTTTGGCCTTGACCTGTTCGAGAAACCGCTCCTTCTGATCAAAGGGGTCGTTCAGCTCGGAAAAGGCGTTGGCGATCTCCCTCGAACTCATGAAGAGTTCGAACCGTTCCACGAGAGCGGGGTTGTCCGCCTTCCTCTTTGCAAGCGGGGACAGCTCTACGGGATAATCCGTAATAAAGGTCGGCTGAACCAGTCCGGGTTCGACTTTTTCCTTGAATATCTCATCCAGGATCTTGCCCATCGAAGAGCCGGCCGGAATGTCGATATGGTTGGCCCTGCACCATGACTTTGCCTTTTCCGGATCATTGACTACCTCCGGCGGGACACCCTTTTCCCCGAGGGCCTCCAATATCGGCACCCTGGGCCAGGGCGGCGTAAGGTCGATGACCTCTTCTCCGTAAGGTATCATCAATGTTCCGGCCGCCTTCATCGCAACAGTTGTGATGAGCTGTTCCGTGAAAGACATCAGAAAGTTATAGTCCTTGAAGGCTATGTAGAACTCGAGCATCGAGAATTCCGGGTTGTGCTTCGTCGATATCCCCTCGTTTCTGAAGTTCTTGTTCAATTCGTATACCCTTTCGTATCCGCCGACCAGTAGTCGCTTCAGATAGAGTTCAGGGGCGATCCTCAGATAGAGGTCAATATCCAGGGCATTGTGATGGGTCCTGAAAGGGCGCGCCGTAGCGCCGCCCGGTATCTGGTGCATCATCGGCGTTTCCACTTCTATAAAGCCCTCGGATTCCAGGAAATCCCTGACCGCCTTGATGATTGTGCTCCGCTTCGCGAAATTCTGCCGCACCTCCGGATTCACGATAAGATCGACATAGCGCTGCCGGTACCGCGTCTCCACGTCCTTCAGGCCGTGCCATTTTTCGGGTAGGGGCCTGATGGACTTGGTCAGCAATTCGAAGGATTCCACCTCGACGGTGAGTTCATCGGTCTTTGTCCTGAAGAGTCTGCCTTCCACTCCCACAATATCCCCGACATCCAGCTTTTTAAGCAGGGCATGCTTTTCTCCCAGCACATCCCGTTTAAGGTAGATCTGTATCCGGCCCGTAGAGTCCTGTATATGGGCAAAGGCCGCCTTCCCGAAATCCCTGAGGGCTACTATCCTCCCGGCAAGGGAACAACGGACGGCGTCCGCCTCAAGCTCCCCCTTCGAGGTTCCGCCGTACTTACCGCTCAATTCCGCGGCACGGTCGGCCGCGTAAAACGGGCCGCCATAGGGTGCAACAGCCATTTCCCGGAGTTCTTCAGCCTTCTTTATCCGCTGCTTTATAAGTTCGTTGCTCTCTTCCACGCTGAACCTCGATTAAACTTGGATTATAAAGATTACTTTCCCGTCAAGTCAAGAAAGCAGGAGAAATCCCGCCGGCCGGCCTAAGCGCCACTATTCTTGACATTTTCCGGACTCCTGATTTATAAAAATATCATCGCGGGCGTAACTCAGTGGTAGAGTGTTAGCTTCCCAAGCTGAAGGTCGCGGGTTCGAATCCCGTCGCCCGCTCCACTTCAAAGGGATGGACTGTTTTTCAGTCCCCGGCGGTTTTGTTAACCTTGACGTTGCAAAACAGCCCGGAAGGGTCACCGAAAAAGTCCTGTAGTGACGACATGATTTTATTTATCTTTCACATGAATGAGGACCCGACGCTTAGTGACTTCCGGAAAATGGCCGGCAGACCCCTCTCCAGGGCTGTAAGGTGTCGCTACAAGACATTTTTCGCTGTCCCTTCCCTGCTTTTCAGGGATTTTTATGCAACGTTGAAGTTAATGATGTTGTCAGAAGAAACGGCCGGTTTTTGCCGGGTCACCGCATTTTTGGGATGGAAAAAGGCCTGATTCACATTTATACCGGAGACGGTAAAGGGAAGACAACTGCCGCCGTAGGCATGTCCGTACGGGCGAGAAGCAGGGGCCTCCGGACTCTCTTCGTGCAATTTTTCAAGGAACCCGATTCCGGCAGCGAGATATGCATGCTGTCAAGGCTGGGCATCGACACCCTCGTCTTCAACGAAGTCAAATCTCCGCTCTTCCACCCCGAAATTGACAGGGCATCCCTGAGAGAGGAGGCACAAAAAGCGCTCTCCTGTCTGCTGCACGCCTTCGAGGAAGACAATTACGACTTGATTGTTCTCGATGAATTCATCTGTCTTGTTGCGGAGGGAATACTCTCGGAGGGGGAAACGACGGACTTCATCAGTAAGAAACCCGGTCACGCCGAGCTCATCCTCACCGGGAAGGGTGCCCCGGAGGGACTGCTCGCTGTCGCGGACTACGTGACATTCATGCGGAATATAAAGCATCCCTACGGGAAAGACACCAAGGCCAGAAAAGGAATAGAATTCTGAGATTTCTTCTCTACCTGCCGTCCGCGGGGCCTCTTCCGGTAAGCCTCCAGACATGATATATCCTCTGCAGTACGGTGAAATGAGTAAGTACAAACAGTGCCCACAGGACGGGCACCATCAGGCCCGCAATAGCCCCGAAGGAAATGAGGATCACCCTCTCGGGTCTTTCCATGAGTCCGTGATTGCAATTCTCTCCCAGCCCCTCGGCCCTGGCCCTCGTATAGCTGATCAGAAACGCTCCCACCAGCGTCCCGAGACAAAGCATCGCCCCCCTGTAGTTATTGCGGTCCGCCAGGTTCCAGGCGATGGCCAGCAGTATCGCGGCGTCGGAATACCTGTCAAGCACGGAGTCGAGAAATGCGCCGAACCTTGAACTCCTGCCGTTGATCCGTGCCACCACCCCGTCCAGGACGTCAAAGGCCCCCCCGACAAGAACGACCACTCCACCGGTTCGAAGATCGGCCAAAAGCACACCGGATGCAATGACCGTTACTACAAAGCCCGCAACGGTCAAAACATTCGGACTGAAGGGGATCTTTCTTGCGACGCCTGCGAGGGGTTTGTCGAATACGTGTCCTAATTTTTCGCCGAGCATCTCATGCCCTGCTACCTCTCGATTTTACCCCGAACGAAATCTTCCACCATGGTCCTCGCCGCTTCATCGGAAAACTGCTTGATGGGATGTTTCATGAAATAGGCCGACGGCGAAACGAGCGGTCCGCCTGTCTTCCTGTCGCGGGCGATCTTGCAGCATCTTATCGCGTCTATAACAACCCCCGCACTGTTGGGGGAATCCTCCACGGAGAGTCTCATTTCCAGATGGAGAGGTACGTTGCCGAAACCCCTCCCCTCTATGCGGAGAAAACATACTTTGTTGTCGTCAAGCCAAGGTATATAATCTGAAGGGCCGATATGGATCCTCTCCCGTCCAAGAGGTATATGAAGCTGTGACTGCACCGCCTCCGTCTTTGATACTTTCTTCAGCCTGAGCCTCGATCTGTTCAACATGTTGAGAAAGTCCGTGTTGCCGCCGACATTCAGCTGATACGTGCTGTCGATCTTGACACCCCGGTCTTCAAAGAGCCTGGCCAGACAGCGGTGTATAATAGTCGCCCCTATCTGGCTTTTTACATCGTCGCCTATGGCAGGGATATTACGGTCCGCGAACCGCTTTGCCCACTTCCTGTTCGAAACGATAAAAACAGGGATGCAGTTTATGAGGCTGACCCCGGCCTCCAGACAGGCCTCGGCATAGAAGGCGGTCGCCTTTTCCGATCCCACCGGAAGGTAGTTCAGGAGTATGTCAGCACCGGAACGTTTAAGTACTTTCGCCACATCAACCGGCCTCTTCTTCGCTACGATAAATCTTCTGTCATCGGGATAGCCCTTCAGATGTTCCGATACCCCATCCAGTACTTTCCCCATCTGGACCTTCACCGGAATATCAAGCTTTCCGCCGGAGAATACCTTTGTGCAGTTGGGCTTGCTGAAGAGTGCTTCACCCACGGGCCTGCCCACCTTACGTCTGTCTATGTCAAAGGCAGCCACAACCCTGATGTCGCCGGGCCTGTAACCACCGAGGTTGTAATGCATGAGTCCCAGGGCAGAGTCCCTGTCCTTCCCCCTCTTTTTCCCGTAATACTCTATACCTTGAACAAGTGAGCTGGC
>JARRRD010000001.1:0-7051 GCA_037381085.1 Candidatus Sulfobium sp. | reverse complement strand
TAACATCTCGATATTTTTCTTGCCATTCCGGGGCGTCTCAGTTTTAATGTCGTGGTCATGAAAGCGAAGGTGTCCATAATCGGCGCAGGCAATGTCGGAGCTACTACGGCCCAGCTTGTCCTCCAGTCCGGACTTGCCGACGTGGCGCTCTTTGACATCGCTGAGGGCATCCCGCAGGGCAAGGCCCTTGACCTGACCGAGGCCGCCTCGCTCTGGAACGTCTCCACTTCATGCACGGGCGCCAACGATTACGCGGAGACGGCGGACTCGGACGTTGTCGTGGTGACCGCGGGATTTCCCAGAAAACCGGGTATGAGCAGGGACGACCTCCTGCAGGCAAATGCCGGCGTCATCAAAGAGGTTGCCGCTGAAACCGCCAGGTTGTCGCCTCGTGCAGTAACAATTGTGGTTACCAATCCCATGGACGTAATGACCTATATTGCATGGAAGGTTTCGGGACTCAATCATCGTCGGGTATTGGGCATGGGCGGCGTTCTGGATTCCTCGCGGTTCAGGACCTTTGTTTCACTCGAGCTCGGGGTCTCGCCCCGTGACATGGAAGCGATTGTCCTGGGCGGCCACGGAGATCTCATGGTCCCTCTTGCCCGACTTGCAACCGTGAAGGGGGTCCCTCTGGAGAGCCTTGTGGGAAAAGACCGCATTGCGGAACTGGTCGGCAGAACCAGGCAGGGCGGGGCAGAGATCGTATCGCTGCTGAAGACCGGCAGCGCCTATTACGCACCGGCAGCGGCGATATTCGAAATGATCAGTGCGATCCTGCTCGACGAAAAGCGCATTCTGCCGTGCTCGGCTTACCTAACGGGTGAATACGGAATAGAAGACCTCTTTATGGGAGTACCGGTCATGCTCGGCAGAAAAGGAGCGGAGAAAATCCTGGAGCTGGAACTGACGGAAGACGAGAAGAAAGAGTTCAACAGGTCCGGGGCGGCAACGAGGGAATTGATCAACAAAGCCCTGGCTGAATAAAAGGTATGGCCGGCTCCTCCGGTCTGCCGGATCGAACCAGGATCATATCAAAGAAAGGGACTCATAGGGTGACCGAAGAAATGGAACAGACTCTTGTACTTATAAAACCCGATGCCTTGAAGAATTCATTGACCGGATATGTGCTTTCCCTGCTGTCGGAATTTCATACCGGTCTTCGCTTTGCGGGTGCAAAGATAGTCCACGTAAACAGAATGCTCGCCGAGGAACACTACGCCGAACACCGGGGGAAAATATTTTATCCCTCACTGATTGACTACATCATGGGCCGCCTTCATTATCCCGATCAGCCGCAGAAGCGGAGAGTCATCGCCTTTGTATACCAGGGTGCGGACGCCGTCAGGAAGATGCGCGATATATGCGGACCTACCAACCCGCACGTCGCCCGGGAGACAAGACCGGGCTGTGTCCGCTCACTCGGCACGATTGTTCCAATCAAGGACAAGGAGGGAAAGGCAATCGCCGAACGGATGGATAATCTTATTCACGCGTCTGCAACTCCCGGCGAGGCTGAAAGAGAAATAAAACTGTGGTTCCGTCCTGTCGATATCCCTCCTTCCATGCGCCTGTACGATACGGAGGTTAACGAAGATCATTATTATTTCAGCGACAACAGGCTTCATATGAAGCAGGAGCCGGGCAGCGTTTGCCTGCTGGCCCCCGGCGATATCGTCTGGAAGACTGATCTGGAGGGACTCGGGCTGATGCGCCAGGGAAAGACGGCTCCCGTCACGCTTGAGGCCGTGGCTGCGAAGTATCTGATCAATTTAAGCCAGGAGGAATGATCCGGCTCTGCCGGAGCAGCGTCTCCGACCTGTTCCGGTTCTTCCGCCGAAGCGATAGTATACCTCTCTCCTGATGCACTCTTGAAATCTCCGCTCTTTATTGACTTTGACTCTTCAAAAAAAGTATTATTTGATTAGGAACCATGAGGTTCCGACAAGGAGCGAGAGATGTTTGAGAAATTTACCGAAAGAGGAAGAAAAGTAATAATTTTCGCAAAAGAAGAGGCGGAAAAGCGGCAAAACGACTACCTGGGTACGGAGCACCTTCTGCTTGCTCTTTTGAGAGAAGAGGACGGTCTTCCTCTGGCGATTCTTAAGAAGATGGGGCTCACCGTCGAGGAACTTCGCATGGAGATAGAGAGAAACCTCCCGGCCGGCATGAACCTTTTGACGTTCGGAGATATCCCCTTTACTCCCCGGGCGAAGAAAGTGCTCGAACTGGCGGTGGAGGAAGCGAGGCTGCTGGGCCACAACTACATAGGGAGCGAACACCTTCTCCTGGGGTTGGTCAGGGAAGACGAAGGCATCGCGGGCAAAATCCTTCGCAACCTCGGAGCAAACCTCCTCGGCGCAAGACAGCTGACGATAAATCTTTCAATGAAATCCTATGCACACATGCGCGATAAGAGAAGCGCAACGCCGGCCCTTGACGAATTCGGAAGGGACCTGACGCAGATGGCGAAGGAAAACCGTCTCGATCCGGTAATCGGGAGGGAAGACGAAATTGAAAGGGTGCTTCAGGTACTGGGCAGGAGAATAAAGAACAACCCGGTCATAATAGGGGAGCCGGGCGTCGGCAAGACGGCCATAGTGGAAGGTCTCTGCCAGAGGATAGTGACCGGCGATATCCCCGAAAGCGTCACAGGCAAGAGGATCATCTCACTGGATCTCGGGGCCCTCATTGCCGGAACCAAGTACCGCGGCCAGTTTGAAGAACGGCTCAAGATTGTTATGAAGGAAATCGTTCAGGTCGACAACGTCATTCTGTTCATTGACGAATTGCACACACTGATAGGAGCGGGCGCGGCCGAGGGGTCTATAGACGCGTCGAGCATGCTCAAACCGGCCCTTTCCAGGGGCGAGATACAGTGTGTGGGGGCGACCACTCCTGACGAATACAGAAAATATATCGAGAAGGACAGGGCCTTCGAGAGAAGGTTCCAGCCTATTTACGTCCAGCCTCCCGACATAGAAACTACTATTGAGATATTGGCGGGATTGCGCCCGAGATACGAGGCCCATCACAGAGTTAAATTCAGCAGCGAAGCCGTTACCGCGTCGGCCAGACTTTCGGACAGATACATTCCGGACAGGTTCCTGCCCGATAAGGCGATCGACGTCATTGACGAAACGGGTTCGCGCATCAAGATGAAAAGGTTTACTCCTCCCCTGGAGCTCAAAGAACTGGAATACAAGATGAACAGGCTGTCAAAGGAAAAAAACCTCTACGTGAAACTTCACGACCTTGACAAGGCGTCCTCCATACGGCTTGAGGAAGAAAAAGTAAAGACGATGCTGGAACATCTCCAGAAAAAGTGGAGAGACGACCTTTCCAAGGAGATCCCGGTGATCGACGAGGAGGATGTGGCTTATACGGTCGCAAAGATGACCGGTATACCGATTTTCAAAATCGAGGAAAAGGAGTCCGAAAAGCTTCTGAGGATGGAGGAAGAACTCCACGAACGGATCATCGCCCAGGATGAAGCGGTCAGGGCTGTGTCCAGGGCAATCAGGAGATCGAGGGCGGGACTGAAAAGTAACAGGAAACCCATAGGCTCCTTCTTCTTCCTCGGGCCTACCGGTGTCGGCAAGACAGAACTTGCGAAGGCACTGGCGAGTTTCCTGTTCAACGACGAAAGTTCTCTTATCAAGATCGACATGTCGGAATACATGGAAAGATTCAACGTATCGAGGCTTACCGGAGCGCCTCCCGGTTATGTGGGGTACGAAGAAGGGGGGCAGCTCACCGAGAAGGTACGCAAAAAGCCATATTCCGTAATCCTATTTGATGAGATCGAGAAGGCTCACCCGGATGTATTCAACATCCTTCTGCAGGTTCTCGACGAGGGTATCCTCACCGACAGTTTCGGAAGGAAGGTAGACTTCAGAAATACCGTGATAATCATGACGTCGAATGTAGGCGCGAGGATCATAGAAAAGGCGACTCCCCTTGGTTTCCAAAGGGCCGATTCCGGCGACGTTTACAGTAATATCAAGGACAACGTCCTTAACGAGCTGAGAAAGACCTTCAACCCCGAATTTCTCAACCGCGTCGACGAGATCGTGGTTTTCCACCCGCTTGAAAAACGGCACCTCATTTCGATAATAGACCTTCTGATAGAAGAAACAAACATGCAGCTGATAGAGCAGGAATTTGTCATCGAGGTCTCGCAGGAGGTCAAGGAGTGGATACTGGACCACCATTACAAGCCATCTTACGGCGCGAGACCCATGAGGAGGGCCGTCCAGAAAACCATCGAGGACCCGCTCTCCGAGGAGATCCTGAAAGGAAAGTTCAGGGGCGCACAGAAAATCAGGGTTCTTCTCGATGATGGGGCCCCTGTTTTCGTGTCTGTTGAAGAGGCCTCGGTCTTGTCCGGGGTAAACTAGCGGCTGTATAAAAGGTACGATTTGAGCCGGCTGTTATTTCCCCGGCGTCGTCGGGGAGTCCGGTAATTTCAACTGCAGGTATCTTCTTCCCTGGAGGTCTGCGGGGTCGAGAGGGGATGAAAGGCAAACGGATTATACTGGTGGTGCTCCTCGTAGCGGGAGTTGCCGCGATTGTTCTCAGTCTCAGAGAAGGAAGGACGCCCAGGCCTTCGGTTGTCGGCTTGTATGCGCCCTCTTTCCACGCCACTGATTTCCGCACGGGAAAGGTCCTTTCATCTTCCGATTTTAAGGGCAAGGTCGTGTTCGTCAATTTCTGGGCGTCCTGGTGCGGTCCGTGCAGGGAAGACCCTGACGGCTCCGCGGCAAAGAACTTCGGCGTGACCGGTGTACCCGAAACCTACGTAATAGACAAGGACGGCATCCTGAAGAAGAAGGTGATAGGACCGGATAACTGGTCCAGCCTGCAGGACAGAGACTTTATTTCATCCCTGTTGCGTTAGCACATGGCCGGCGGGAGAGGACCTGAAATCGCCGTTATCTTTGCCGGGTCCCTTTATTCCTCCGACGACATTTTCACCGCCGCCTCGCTGGACCTCAAAGGGATTTTCGGAAGGACCTTCTTTGAGAGTCCCGCCCTTCCCTGGAACTACACGGACTATTATGCAAAGGAACTCGATCCTCCTGTCTTCAGGAGATTTATCTTCTTTGAAAAGAAAGTTGATTCTTCGTCGGTCGTAGATGCAAAACTGGCCACGATGACTGTGGAGGAGAGGTTCTGGAGAGAAGGAAGAAGGCAGATAAACATAGACCCCGGTTATATGACCCTCGCAAAGGTGGTACTCGCTTCAAGAAAGAACTATTCCCACCGGATCTATCTCGGCAGCGGTGTGTTTGGCGAGGTTGAACTGTTTCACAGGGACGGAAGCTTCAATCCCCTGCCATATACCTACCCGGACTACCGCGACGAGACGTTTCTCGACATCTTTGCAAAAGCAAGGGGTCTCCTCAGGAAGAACATCTCCCGGTGCATCTGATCAACCCCGGCATCCCTGAGCGAATGTCAGCTCTTTCAGCTGCCAAACCTGACGAATATCTGTCAGCCGGGGGTAGGACTTATTAGCGCCTTTTCCGGCAGGCCCTCTTCTTTTATGATGACCTTCCTGCCCCTGACATCCAACCTGCCTTCCACGAACATCTTGATGGCCTCAGGATATATCCTGTGTTCGAGTCGAAGTATTCTCTCCGACAGCGATTCCTCCGTATCGTCATGCCGCACGGGTACTGCGGCCTGTATGATTATGGGTCCCGTGTCCATGCCCTCATCGACAAAATGCACGGTGCAGCCCGATATCTTCACCCCGTAGTCGACGGCCTGTCTCTGACCGTGAAGACCTGGGAAAGAAGGCAGCAGTGCGGGATGAATATTCATTACCCGGTTCGGGAATTCATGAAGCAGTGGCTTGCCCACAATACGCATGAAACCAGCTAGCACAACGAGACTCACGCCCCGGCCCCGCAGTTCCTCCGCTATCCTTCTGAAATAATCGTCTCTCGAACCGAATTCCTTCGGGACCACCACAAGTGATTCGATGCCGCTTTTTCGCGCCCTCTCCAGAGCAAAGGCATCGCGGTTGTCTGTTACCAACACCTTTATTTCTGCGTCCAGATAACCCGATTCAACAGAATCGATTATTGACTGAAAATTCGATCCCCTTCCCGATGCCAGGACGCCCAGACCCGTTCTTACAATCGGCCTAAAGCTTGACTTCGATGAACGCCTTGCTTCTCAGCTTCTTCACCCATTCGTCGTAATTCACCTTGAAGAGCTTCTTCGTGAGCTCATCTCTCGCTTTATCCTCAATCTGTTTCATGCTCTTCGGGTCCGTTTCTTCGTCCAGCTTTATGATGTGCAGGCCGCTGTCCGTCCAGAAAGGCCTGCTCACTTCCCCCGGTTTCAGCTTCGAAAGAGCCGCGACGAATTCCTTGCCCAGCTGGTCCTTCCTGATGAAGCCGAGATCACCTCCGGAGGCTGAAGAGGGGTCTTCCGAGTATTGCCTGGCGAGGGACGAAAAACTCTCTCCGTTCCGTATTTCTTTCAGGATCCCCCCGGCCTTTTCCTCAAGGCGGCTTCTTTCCCCCGTGGCGGCGGGATTCTTGAAAAAGATCTGGCTGATATGGTAACTCCCACCGTCTTCCAGTTCCTTGCGATGATTCTTTATGTAATCACTGACCTCCGAGTCGGACACCACAATCTTGTTCCTCACATCACGGTCGACCACCCTGCTCACAAGTATCTGCTCCCCGAGCCTTTTGCGATACTCCTCCACCGAGTAACCTTCCTTCTTCAGAGATTCCTCAAGTTCCGGGTCGCTCATGGAATATTTCTTCTTAATACTCTCTATCGCTTCCTTCACTTCCTCGTCCGACACGGCCAGTCCGTCGTTTCTCGCCTGCTGAAGCTCCAGCTTCACATCTATGAGACTCTCCAGGAAAGGGCCTTCCTGTTCTTTGAATACTTTCCTTCTCTCCCCGGCGCTCATCGCCTTGACACTGGCAGATGCGTCCATCTCCATGTCCTTGTAAAGTTCGCTCCACGTGATTACGTCCTGGTTCACCACCGCCACAACCCTGTCGAGCAGGACCGCCCCCTG